>NZ_CP136522.1:1925769-2246730 GCF_033180165.1 Shewanella youngdeokensis | reverse complement strand
TAATGTCCGTATCGTTCTGTTTCTGCACGAAGAGGACGGATCATCTGGCTATGACAGTTATAACAACCTTCACGCACATAAATATCCCGACCTTCAATCTGCAATGCAGTGTAAGGGATTTGACCTTCAATCGGCTCAGTGGTGTCTTTTTGGAAAAGTAGGGGAGTGATCTCAACCAAGCTACCAAAGCTGATTGCGATAACAGTAAGGATCCCTAATAGACCGATGTTTTTCTCAACTATCTCATGATTAAATTTCATCGAATCGACTCCTTATGCTGCTTTTGCATCAGCAATCGCTGGCAAAGAATCTTCAGGGGCCCTAACAGTGCGGATCACGTTATATGCCATAATAAACATACCTGTTAAGAAGAACACACCACCTAAGAAACGAACAAAATAGAATGGGTAAGAGGCTTCTAAGCTTTCTACAAAGCTATAGGTCAATGTACCGTCAGAGTTAACTGCGCGCCACATTAGTCCCTGCATAACACCCGAAATCCACATTGATACAATATAAAGAACAGTTCCGATTGTTGCCAACCAGAAATGCACGTTTATTAAGTTAGTACTGTACATACGACCTTGGTTAAACAATACCGGGATCAAATGATACAAAGAACCGATAGACACCATGGCAACCCAACCTAATGCCCCCGAATGAACATGCCCAACCGTCCAGTCAGTGTAATGAGACAAAGCATTAACCGTTTTAATTGCCATCATTGGGCCTTCAAAGGTAGACATACCATAAAAAGACAATGAAACAACAAGGAAACGAAGAATAGGGTCAGTACGTAATTTATGCCAAGCACCAGACAACGTCATAATACCGTTAATCATGCCGCCCCAAGAAGGTGCAAACAAGATAAGCGACATCACCATACCCAAAGATTGAGTCCAATCAGGCAACGCAGTGTAATGTAGGTGGTGAGGACCAGCCCAAATATACAACGCAATTAAAGCCCAAAAATGTACAATCGATAATCGGTAAGAATAAACAGGGCGACCCGCTTGCTTAGGCACAAAGTAATACATCATCCCTAAGAAACCGGCTGTCAGCAAAAAGCCAACGGCGTTATGACCATACCACCACTGAACCATTGCATCGACCGCGCCACTATATAGAGAGTAAGACTTAGTCAAAGACAACGGCACTGCCATCGAATTAACGATATGCAAAACTGCAACGGTGATAATAAAGGCGCCAAAGAACCAGTTCGCCACATAAATATGGGAAGTCGCTCTTTTTACAATCGTACCGAAAAACACCACCGCATAGGAAACCCACACAATTGTGATAGCGATATCAATTGGCCATTCCAATTCAGCGTATTCTTTACCCTGGGTAAACCCCATTGGTAAGCTAATTGCTGCTGATAGAATGATGGCTTGCCATCCCCAAAACGTAAATGCAGCTAACTTAGGTGCAAATAATCGGGTTTGACAGGTGCGTTGAACAATATAATAGGATGTGGCAAAAAGGGCTGAAGTACCAAACGCAAAAATCACGGCATTGGTGTGTAGCGGTCGTAGACGACTATACGTTAACCATGGAGTTTCGAAGTTTAGCTGCGGCCAGATTAACTGAGCTGCGATTAATACACCTACTGACATTCCAACAATGCCCCATAACACAGTTGTTAAGGCAAATTGGCGGACAATAGTGTAGTTGTAATCAGCGCCTTGAGGCTGGGAATGGTTCATCATTTTGCTTCCACTGCTTATTACTTATACTTATTATTGAGTAAAGTAAGACTCTACCCGCTAAAATGACACATCTTTGCAGAATGCCTAACGGAATAATGCAATCCATGTCAACATGAAACCTTTCATTACATGAAGTAAATACTAGGCAAAGTCATGATACTTGAGCTATGTCAAAAAAGATAGGAATTAGAGACATGTAAAACTTGATCTAGATCAAATGTATTTATGGAATGTTAACAAAATTGATAAAAAAGCGAGTAATTGTGCAAAATACCTACAAATCAGTACTCTATAGCTCAATAATTATACTATTCGTCACCATAAACTTAAGCGGTTGCGAACCTAAAAGTAACAAAAAAGTTACCAGTATGGTTGCAGACCCTAGCATTTGTGATTTCAAAAATGCAGCCTGCAGTAAAATTAAAAATGGCAATAAAATCAGTTTAACAATCAGCCCATGGCACGCACCAAGCGAAAAGCCGTTAAGTCTAACACTCAGTAGTACAGAACCTTTAGACGATGTTAGCGTAAGAATAGAAGGTAGAGACATGTTTATGGGTGTTATCCCTGTCAATCTAACTAAGACAGCTAAAAACACATATAACGCATCGCTTATATATGGTTCGTGCAGTAGTAACTATATGGTTTGGCAAGCAATTGTTAGTTACAAACAGAATGGAGTTAACACATTTACAACTTTTGAGTTTTTGGCTGACAAAGATCAGCAGCAATAGCCAACATAGCGTTAACTAGCCTAAAAACTAACAGCAAATAAGTGAAGTGGCTCTACCTTTTACGAGTTGCTATTGATAACTATTCTCATTTAGGTGTATTGTCACATATAAGGTTAAAGTGATTAAGAGAGTGTTATGCAACACATAGAGAAAAAGCTAAACATTAAGATCTCAGCAAAAAAAATTGCTGAACTTATTCAACAAGGGCATTTGTGCGCAGCTGACTTCAACTGCCTCGATGCAGATTCAAAGCAAACCGTGTGGCAGTTATGCCTGTGGTGTTGTGAAAAACGGATCCATTGCCACAAGCACTGTGCTACCCAATGTCAAACACCATGCGACAGCGTCATATCAATAAAAGATTGTTAAAATTGCAGCTTAAACCAGCAATAAACTTTATAGCACTACTTTATTATGGAGTAACTGATTAATATAGAATGATAAATAGTGACATCAGTAGCCAACATGCAATTACCCATCGTAATACCCTTATTTGACTCAATTGAGTATATTCACGACGGTAACCCCGTTGTTAACCAACACATTACTCAAATCGCACTATCAGGCATTGAAGATGCCAGTGTGGTATTTGAATTAACTACCGACTGGTTAAGTGAACAAAAATTCAGCGAAAACAACTATAAAGCTTACCGAAGTGAGCTGACTACATTTTTGCACTGGTGCTTTGACGTTGCAAAAATCTCAGTAACAGCAGTGGGCCGTAAAGAGATCAACCAGTATGTTGATTACTGTCTAACTCCGCCTAGCAAATTAATTGGTTTTTACAATGTTGCACAGTTCAAAGTCGACAAAGAGTCGGCGTTGCGTTATCCAAATCCGCAGTGGTTACCATTTAGAGGTAAAAAAATTGACGGTGTAGTACAAGCTTATCGATTAAGTGAAAGTGCATTAAAGACCAAAATAGCTATTTTATCATCCTTCTTTGCATACTTAATGAGTGAAGACTTTGTCGAAAAGAACCCAGCCCAAATGTGGCTTAATAAAAGTCGATTCTCATCAAGCAAAAAATTTCGCCTCGACAATGACGGTGAAAACCAATTAGCGTTCACCGAGTTACAATGGTCCTATGTTATTTCAACCGTCACAAAGCTTGCGGTTGAGCAACCAGAGCAGCATCAACGTAGTTTGTTCCTTATTAAGCTTATTTATTCCTGCTATTTACGGGTGTCCGAGGTGTCAGCCAGGGCGGGTTATACCCCCATCATGGATCAGTTTAAACGTAATCCACAAACCGGCATATGGAGCTTTCATATACCGACCAGTAAAGGTGGCAAACGCCGAACGGTATCAATGTCAAACGCCTTACTGGCCGCGCTAGTAGAATATCGACGTTACTTAAAATTACCCGATTATCCAACGCCAAAAGAAGGGCACCCATTAATAATTCGACAAAAAGCAGCAGGGCGAGGTCGAGACGTTGGTGCGATAAATGCCAACCTTGGGATCAGACAAATACGCGAAGAAGTCGACAAAATCATCATACTTGCAGCCATCAGCGCCGAAAACGACGGTTTCAAAGAAGATGCCATGCAAATGCGCCAGCTTAGCATTCATAATATACGCCATACCGGTATTACTCACGATATCAACATACACGGGCGACCGTTATCCCATGTACAAGCAGACGCAGGGCACGAAAGTATTGATACAACATCCCAGTATTTACACACCACCCAAATTGAGCGTCATCAAAGTGGCCAGAACAAGTCGTTAGACACACTACAAGGCATTGAGTAAAGCGGGGCAGTTTGGTTTAAAAGAGTAGGGTTGTGATTTTAAAAAATTAAACGCCCATTAAAGGGCGTTAAAGCGGATTAGTTTTACAATGAACTTTGCTAAAAAACAGGCTGAAGAGCAGGTGAGAGAGAGCAAGAAAGCAGTTTGAGCACATAAAGACCTCAAACATAATATTTGCCATCAAAAATAATCTAGGCTGTTATCGTCAGCAACAAAGGGCATGACGATTGATATTGTATTTGTTACTTTCACTCCTAAGTTATTGTATATAAACAACTTAACTCAAGGGTTCTACGGTTAATTTCAGATTGTTAGTTAGCATCAATTCCTATTAAATAGGTGAAACTGTGCATTTAAACTGGATGTGTAATTAACCCAGTTATATTTGGCATCATAAAAATTCAATGCAGTTAATGCCGATAAGTGACATTATCGGCATCTCGGCAAAAAGTCTAAAACAGGCATGCTAGCCACTATTAGCATTTATAATTGCACTAAATTGCGGCTATGAATATTTAGTAAAAATATCGACCTAGTACTTAAGGTTGCGCTGTAAGCTAACGGTAGATAACCACTAAAGTGTTACCAAGCTGCACAATAGTCCATGTTTTATCGACCAAATATTTTTTCACACATACAAAAGACATAAAACCAATAAGTAAACAACGGATCACTTAGGCGTCTTTTGCATTTAATACAATGTCTGTCAATCGTCCAATCACATAGTTAGTCGGTAAATTTACCGCCCGCCAAAGCAATCGAGCCTGAATTACGCTGACATGTAATGGCTCAGCTTGTTTCAATCCAGAACTGCGTAGTGTGAATTATCAAAATCAAATAGAAGCGCGCCATATTAAATTTAACTTTAGTTTTTGCCAAGATTAGCTGAACTAGCCAAGTTAGCTGTAAAACTGAATTAGCTCCAGCCAGTCAATACGAATTGCTCACCACACATATCAATACCAATGTGGCAACGGCAACGCTGTAATCCTAGAATAATCTCTGGCTCACGTGCTGTTATTGCTGCGCGCGCTGTGTGGCTGCTTTATCAATGTGCTTGGCTAAGTGCTGCAGAATTCACACACAAACGCACGCTTTATGATTACGGCTCTTGCTTATTGTTATCAGCACATACGGTAAAATCACTTTATGCTGATTGTATATTGGTCATCTATATAAAGGCCGTTGGTTATCGGTTTAACTGTTATTTTTTAACCATTACCACTAGTCGCGAGTCTAAACCTAGGACTCCATAGGTGTGCGCACAATGTATATTATGTTAAATAGGGTTTATCGGAATAGTAAAGTGCTCTATTTTGTTAATAACAAATTAACTCTGGATCGATCCAGTCTATTGTGTCAAAAGATTCTAGGGTGCTCAATTCACCCCTCCCCAAAGATAGCATTGCTAAATTATTGTTGTAAATGGATATTTGTCTTAAGCACATAAGTGATGCTCATAATACTGTCGGAGAAAGAATGCGTCTTTGTTTATGAGGTCTATAAAACACTTTTCAGAAAAACAAAGCCAGCCAGAGTTAATCAATTATTTATTAATAGTTCAGTTCGCTTTTTTACACTGCTAGTGTCGCACGTGTGCTTTTATGGGGGGGAGATTAAGAGTATTGGTGACTGAACGAGCTTATCTAGTCATAGTCTATGTTCGAATCATTAACCTATACGTTAAAGCCATTTTCTGCTCTTTCACTGATTGCACTTTTTTAAGATATTTTATCTAACGAATACCCATTGTCTAATTTGGGAAAATTTATTCCCGATGAATTCAAAATCAAACTGCCCTAACCCACTTTTGGACAGAAATTAGTTAGAGTATTAATTCTAGTGAACCTAACGTTGATTAGAAAAAATAACAGAAATTATTCGAAAGCCTTAATTCGCTACGACCCTTTTATCTAAACTGGCAAAGGGCATGAGAGCGCTACAGCCCATCAATTAAGTAGCTTGAAAAATAACCGATATCCCACGGCTTTTTATCCTTTATTTTGAAGTCATTCATGACATTCTCTAACAAGATGTCACAAAGATTTGCCAAAAATTCAAGTGGATGAATGAGTTCTAGTCTGCCGCCTTCATCAAACTTATTCCAAAAAACGTAATGTACATTTTCTTGTTCTCTTGGAAAAGCAGGTAAACCTTTTGCAGCATACTGTTGGTGTAACAATCCGTTTCTCATTCCATACAGTAAGTTTACGTGGGTGAAGTGCTCTAGTGTTTTTTTATGATGCTTTCTAGTCCCATTATCTGGCCATAGTTCAGCTATATCATCCTTTGTTGGAGCTAAGCCTAGATAAATTATGCCGTCTTGGCTGTTTCTCCACTTATCTACTATGTCAGTAATACGACGTTTGAGATCGGGTAATCCAGGCGAGATTTCTAAAAAACGTTGTAGATGCATTGGACATACTGTCTCAGCTTCAATCCATTGGCCATATTCAACAATTACACGGGTAAAGCGTTTACGTGTATCCACTCCACTCCCATAACAGGTCGCACCTAATGCATCGATAAAAGAAGAATATAATACAGCCTGCATTATTGGGAGGTTATCAGGATGCGCATTAATCTCATGTATATTGGTTAATCGTCTTTGCAGAAAATCATGTACTTCTCCAATACGATCTTGAACTTTTGCTAGCATTGCTACCTCTTGATTTGTTAACGACCTTACATGGATTCACTTACGTTCATCATACTGACTCCCTAGCACTCACCCGATTTGTGGTAATGGTGCACTTGCAAGTTGAACGCGGCTTATAATGTGTAGCGAAACGTAACACACTGTTTTAGTTCCGTTTAAGTGCCTTGTTATGTGTGAGATACTATAAAATTACTCACCAAGTAAAAACACATTACTCATATAAATTGTCGGATAAGTTATTGCTATATTTTGTGAATTTAGAAAGCTGTTCTTCTTCTTTTTTAGTAAAGTTTCGGGCTTTTATATCTTGATAAACATTCACATTATTATTGATTTTTTTCTGTTTTAATTCAGCTACTGCACTACTCAAAAGAGGCATTGTCTTAGTTATACGATCACAAAATAACGCCACACTAGCTCCGTTCGATACTTTGCTTAATTTGTCATAGAGACCTAACTCATGCCTAATTGTATTTAATATATACCTATGTCTTTTAGGAGTTGACCAGCAACCAAATCCAGGGTGAAGCTCCCTTGTTATATCTTTCCAAGTTGCATAAGAAAAGACGAGGGAATTCAAACATACAGGTGAATCTTCACTTTCCCTTTGAGGGATAGGCTCACCATTAAGATAAAAAATAGTCTGGCTCATTAGCTCACTAAAACTCCCAAAAGCAAGTTCATACCCAGAAGAATCAATTATTTCAGATACGACTTTCGCTCGCTTACCTGTAAAACCAGAATTCTTAAGCCTTTTGGCAATTATTTGAGGAGCTTTGCATATAGAAGGAGAGTCATTTCCAATAACTAAATATGAGCCCATATAATTTATTTTCTGTGCTGGCATTAAAAGAGCCATATTAGCTTTTCTAATAAAAGGCAACTCTTTTCCTTTAAACTGACCGGCGAACATTGTATTAATTTCTTCATCAGTTTTATGGTGTAAAGGGGTAAAAATATAGAGCCTTCTCCATATATTATCTTTCATTAAATTTCCCTATATCGAATTACATTAAACATGATGAGACAACAAAGCCAGCCATAGTTAATCAATAACATAACGACCTTTAAAGCAAACAGCAATGCATGAGTGACCTTTCGTTTGATACAAAACAATGTTTGGCATGCTGCTAGTGAACTTTTTCGCTAAAGTAGCGCTTTATCAGGCAGAAATGGCGAATTTTAGGCGCGCGCTGTTAACTCTGTTCCTTGACTGAGTTTGACTGTGATGTTGAAGTTTGGATGACGAGTAGAGTTTACTCTAGTGGCAAGTGTTGACAGCTTTTTGAAAATGCCGTCGGCGTTTTTCAAGGTGTTCAGAGTAGCGACTGAGCTCTTGCAATGTGCCTACAGGCCCATGAAATAGCTGACCAAATTCAGCAACGATTTTGACCCAGTTTGCTGTTGGGATATTCAATCGGTTAAGGATACTTTCGGCATTGGCAGATATTGCGCCGCGCTTATCATCACGAATGATTCTGCCTGTTTCATCAACCAATTCAAGGTAATCGCTAAGCATAAACGCAATACCCTTTGGTTGGTGTTCGCGCTCGTGGCCTATAAATGGTAATAGTTGTTTTGGTTGTTCACCTTTAAGGGCTGCGGTAACTCTTAACTTGAGGCTGGTGTAGTCTGATTGCTCTGGCGTATCAGCCATTTTGGCTCTAATTGGGTTAAGTTCAACGTATGTCATGCAAGCAAGCACGGCAGCTTCATCGAGCAAGGCTTGGGATTTAAATCGTCCTTCCCAAAAGTGCCCGGTGCAGTTGTCCTCAATATTGGCTTGCCGTGCAATAGGCTCATTTAGGCAGCGCATAAACCATAAAATATCACTAAGGCGTGAGCGGTAAATCGCGACTTGGTGTTTTAACTGCGCGACTAAGTGCTCGTCAATTACTTCACCTTTGGCAAATTTTTGCGTCAGAGCAGTACCGTTAAAACACTGATGCCATTGCATAACAACGTCTCTGTCAGGCCATTGATTTGCTTTATCTATGTCGATAAACAGCACTACATGCAGATGGTTGCTCCCTCTCTTTGATAGAGAATGCATAAGCGGCAACATCTATTGCAAACACCTCAGTCAATTTTAGTATTTGGGTTTCAACCCAGCCTCGGCGATGGTCATAATTCTTGCCAGTGTATTCGTCATCACCACACAAAAATGCACGCCGAACGACTCGACTGCAGCAATGGTAATAAGGTGTGTCCTCAAGACTCACCAGGGTTCTTCTAGGGCGTGGCATTTCAACCTCCAACTAAAACTTATCAAGCAAGCTTAGTCGGAGGGGAGAATTGTGCCATTTAATAAAGGGTGTCTATGTGTTTGGCGTTTCATCCAGATCTGATCTCACGCTCAGACCTTGGGGAGAAAATGGATCGGTACACCTTCTTCAATTATAAAAGTAACGAGTCTCTGCACCTTTCCGCCAAAGAAATTGAACTTGCAACCGATATCGCCGAAAAAATTAAGTCTGAATACACACAAAATATCGATCGTCATACTCAGTCATTACTACAATCTAACCTCGAACTCCTCCTAAATTACTGTGTGAGATTCTATGACAGGCAGTTCTACGTTCGGGCTGATTTAAACCGTGATTATCTGGGTCGATTCGAGTCATTTTTAAATAGTTACTACCTTAGTAATAAACCCTTGGAGAAAGGTGTGCCAACAGTTCAATATTGCGGACAGGAGCTAGGACTATCGCCTTATTATTTAAGTGACTTACTAAAACGTGAAACAGGAAAGACTGCGCTGGAATACATCCACCTCTTTCTTATTGAAAAAGCTAAATCGTTAATGCTAGAGGGCAACCTAAGTATTACCCAAATAGCGTGCGATCTTGGTTTTGAATACCCGCAACATTTTTCTAAGCTATTTAAATCCAAGACCGGAATGTCCCCGCGAAGCTTCAAATCATCACAGATGAAACACTAGAGATTGGAGTAATTAAACAATGAAAGTCATCATCACAGGCGCAACAGGTATGGTTGGAGAAAAACAAAGCCAGCCATAGTTAATCAATAACATAACGACCTCTATAGCACACTACAATGCATGAGTGACCTTTCGTTTGATACAGAACAATGTTTGACATGCTGATAGTAGATTTTTAGTTAAAGCAGAGCTTTATAAGGCTAAAATGGCGAATTTTAGGCGCGTGCTGTTAACTCGATACTTTGACTGAGTTTGACTGTGGTGTTGAGGCTTGAATGAGGAGTGGAGTTTACTCTAGCGGCAAGTGCTGACAGCTTTTTGCAAAATGCTGTCGGCGTTTTTCTAGGTGTTCTGAGTAGCGACTCAGCTCTTGCAATGTGCCTACAGGCCCATGAAATAGATGACCAAATTCAACAACAATTTTGACCCAGTTTGCTGTTGGGATATTCAATCGGTTAAGGATGCTTTCGGCATTGGCAGATATTGCGCCTCGCTTATCATCACGAATTATTCTGCCTGTTTCATCAACCAATTCAAGGTAATCGCTAAGCATAAACGCAATACCCTTTGGTTGGTGTTCGCGCTCGTGACCAATAAAAGGTAATAATTGTTTTGGTTGTTGACCTTTAAGGGTTGCGGTAACTCTTAACTTGAGGCTGGTGTAGTCTGATTGCTCTGGCGTATCAGCCATTTTAGCTCTAATCGGATTAAGCTCGACGTAAGTCATGCAAGCAAGAACGGCAGCTTCATCGAGCAAGGCTTGGGATTTGAATCGTCCTTCCCAAAAGTGTCCGGTGCAGTTGTCCTCAATATTGGCTTGCCGTGCAATAGGCTCATCACCGAATAGGCGGCAACATCTATTGCAAACACCTCAGTAAGTTTAAGTATTTGGGTTTCAACCCAGCCTCGGCGGTGGTCATAATTCTTGCCTGTGTATTCGTCGTCACCACACAAAAATGCGCGCCGTACCACTCGACTACAGCAATGGTAATAAGGTGTATCTTCCAGACTCACCAGGGTTCTTCTAGGGCGTGGCATTTCAACCTCCAACTAAAAATTATCAAGCAAGCTTAGTCGGAGGGAGGAATTCGTGCCATTTAATGAAGGCTGTCTATGTATTTTTTGAACGAGATCAGCGTCAGATCCAAAGTCAATTGGCAGGCTATTCCGAAAGGTTTCGGCAGACGGTGAGCATAAATCATCCAAAAATAAAGCCCCGCAAGGGGCTTTGACTAAAAAGGAGTATAGCTAATACTTTATACTAAATGTGGCTATAGCACGTTAACCTTGCAATTAGATGAAAAGCCACCTTTTTTCAAAGGAATTAACTTGACGGATAAACGGTATTTATCATTAAGAAAATAAAAATTATTACTTTTTAAGATTATATTATTTACCTGTTTAGTTCCATTAACCTTTATAGTAATAAACTTTACTCCAAAAACATTCACCTGCACTTTTACTTTAACTGACAAACCTTCAGCCTCATCACTACCTGAGTAAGTTATTCTATAAAACCAAAGTACAGAAAGAAGACACATGGCAAGAATAGCAAATTCCATACCATAATAATCAAATGCTGTAATTAAAATAGCAGTGAAAAGGATACATGGAAAAATAACGATTAGCTTTAACCAATTAATCACTACTCTTGTTGACAATACTGACTTAGTTGTTATATCCGCCATAATACTTTTACCTAATGATTTTTAATATCATGTGCCATTTTTTCAACATGTGCTGAAGTGGCTACATTTGTCGTTTCAGCTATTACTGCTGCTGATTTCGCTGTAAATCCAACAGCTTTAGCGGCTTTATCTACTACGCCCCCAAGCGCTCCCGTCGCTGTTGTTAAAGCGACTTTATTATAATCAGCATTTGCCAGACCGGTAGCAACACTTTCTCCTGTACTTGTTAGTGTAGATTCTATAGAACTGGTATCAACGTCGGCCGAAGCTACCACTTGTCCTGTTAACTCTCCAGCACCACTAGCAACTCCTCCAACTACGGCTGTTGAAAGAAGGGATGTCCCACCAGATAATCCCGCTAGCCCACCAAAAGTTGCACAGTTGCAAACTCACCATTAGGGTCCGTATATTTATAGGGATTATTGTTGGCGTAGGTGTAACGATTGAAGCCATGAATGGGGTTATTTCTTTTCATATGCCTTAATGCATCAACAGGATTATTGGAGTAGAAACGCCCTATAAGTTGGGTCAGAGTCTGAGGGATCCCCACGAATTTAATAGCTTGCTTGTGGATCCCGAGCTAAGCCTTGCAGTGTATTAATAGCCGTTCGCCAATGCGACTTCAGCAGCCTCAACTTTCTGTCTTTGTATGCTCTCAAGCCGATAAATTGGTTTGAGAGCACGTTACGGTGCTTTATTGAGTTCGCTTGATATTGCCTGTGTTTACCTGCAGCTTTGACGGCTAAACCTAACAGATAAAGGATAAACTGAGATAGGCAAGCAATGAGTAGTAATACGCTCAATCTGCTCGCTATTCGAGTACCGCTATCATTCATTCTCAGACCAGTTTTAACATCTCTAAAGCTTTCTTCTATTTGCATCCTTGTCGCATAAATCTTAACGATTCTTTTGGCCGTAGCACTTGAGTTACAAAGTGATGTAGCTAGTAACCAAGGCTCTTTTTCTCGTTCTGCACTTGCACGAGACCGCTTATTTCGCCTAGCTTTATCACCTGTTGCAGTTCTATCCTTTCGTCCTTTAGACTCGCGTTTGAAGATAACCAAACGAGAGCTGAAAGAAGTCTGTTCACCTAAAAAGTAGACGCCAAGATTTTTAGCTCTAGAGCTTGCTTGAACATAGAGTTTTTTGACTGGGTACCAATGATGAACGGCGACTTTTCTGCAGTGTGTTCTATTTCTAAAGCGGCCTACATAATCCCAATCAAGAGACAGAATCTGCTTAAACCAAGGGATACGAAAGCCTGCGTCAGTTACGATGATAGGCTTGCAGTCATTGGGCAACATAGCCTTTAGTTTTGTCATGAATAGCAGGTGAGTTTTCGGCTTCTCTTTTTTATTGAGCGGGTATATTTCTTCGTAGAGTGTTAAAGACCGTCCTTGAGCCGCGAGTGATGCCCGTATGAGAAAGCTTTGCTTGCGATCATCAAGGTCTGACCAATCAATGTGAATAATTGGCTGCTTCATTGTTCCGACTAACAGGTAGGCCATTCGGGTATAGATGAACTCGATATCACGATGTAACTTGGTGTTACTGCAAAGCCTGTCTACACGCTTAATTTTATGTTTTTCCTGGGCTTTACTATCAATGTCGCGACCAAGGCCAGTGATTGATAAAGAGCTACCATTCATTGAACTTTCGATTGCAGAAAACAAACTCTGTCGTCGAGTTTTGTGCATTAATGGGGTGACAAGAGAGAGGCATTTTGATAAAACTTGTTTCGCATTCATGGCATTTACTCGTGGTAATTTTTGTTTGGCGATAAATTTGATCACCAAATGCCATGAATGTTCCTCTCTTTTTTATCTATCTCATTATTTATTCATATCTTTTTGTGGGGATTCGTCAGGGTCAGAGTAAACTTTTTAAGAGAGTTGATTGGCTTCTCCACCCTATTCTCTTGGCTTTTCTTATGGACTAACTCGTTTTTGGACTGAAATGGTTCAGTCAGACTGCTAATTTTAAAGCTTCCAGTGCCGAAATTTATCGGCCTAGAATACTCGAGGTTATCTTTATCTTTAAAGCCTAAATTAGCGGCTGATGCAATTTCGCCCTCTATGTTTTGACCTATATAAGCGTTGATCAACATTTTCCAATAACTCATCAAGCGTTTCATCACAACTGTTACAATAGATACCACCACTAATGGTTATCTGCATTTCTTTATATTTCCAGCTTAATGTTTCCACACTAACTCTAAGTTTTTCTGCTTTTTTATAAGCATCATCTAATGATGTGTCTGGTAATACGACCAAAAACTCTTCGCCACCGATCCGCGCTAATATGTCTGTTTTCCTGACATTGTTTCTTAAAACATCGCTCACTTTTTTTAGAACTTCGTCCCCGACACTATGGCTGTATGTGTCATTAATCCGTTTAAAATGATCTATATCTAATAAAATAAGAGAAACATTTTGAGATTTTTTTAATAAAAGTTGCTCATTTAGCGCCGACATTATATGGCGACGGTTATGTATTCCAGTTAGTTCATCGGTATTTGATATGATGGTTAGCTTTTGATTGCTCTTGAGCAAATCCGTCTTTACCTTTTCTAATTCCTTTATGTTGTGGTTGTACTCACTCATAATTCTGCCTAGCATAAAGAAAATAATCAGAAAAACGATGGAAAATGAAAATCCGAGATCAATTGAACGGGTTAACTCATCTTTATAGGGAGTGACTGCACCTGGAAAATAGTGTTCGAGATAGAGTAATGCATATAGAACAAGTAGTTGAACAATAATAACTATTTTGTGGTTTACGTATGCTAGGAACACTGAACAAAACACAGCGTTAACTAGCATAAAGTAGATCATCGGCCCACGACTTCCCCCATTTTCGAACCACATGAAAGGATACAAAATTAATATTATTGACAATAGGCCGAAATAAGTTGGCGCTTTAAATGAGCGCTTAACCAGAGAAAAATATAAAACCGATAGCCCAACTATTCCTGTTCCAATAGATGTCGCAATCATTACGTTCCCCAGCTCGAGGAAGTAATTGGCAATTCCAGTTAAAATAGCGAAAAATAATCCACACCATCCAGCAATAATTAAAAATCGTATCTCAAGGGGGTACTCTTTTAGCCCCATTGTTTTATCCCTAAACATTAAGGCCCCGAACAAGTATAGGTAAATCACAGCCACTAATTATAACGACCATATGTACTGAAGCAACCGGGCTTCACCATTGAACTGCAGACTTTACGTAATAATTTGTCTTAAATTGTTATTTTTTATTAGTTCTGTGAGTTATATTTCACGACTTCTTAGCCTTTATTCGTTGAACAAGTTTCAAAAACGGCTCAAAACTTACCGGTCAACATACCGGCATTACATCACATGATGTGATAAAACACTAAGCCAGCCATTGATAATCAATAACATAACGAGCTTTTATGCAAACAGCAATGCACGAGTGCCCTTTCGCTTGATGCTGAACAATGTTTGGCAAGCTAATAGTGAATTTATCGCTAAATCATGGTTTTTACAGGAAAAAATGAGGCGTTTTAGGCGCGTGCTGTTAACTCGGCACTTTGATTGAGTTTGATTGAGTTTGATTGAGTTTGACTGAAGCTTGAATGACGAGTGGAGTGTACTCTAGTGGCAAGTGCAGACAGCATTTTTCAAGGTGTTCTGAGTAGCGACTGAGCTTTTGCAATGTGCCCACAGGCCTATGAAATAGCTAGCCAAATTCAGTAACGATTTTGACCCAGTTACCCTTTGGGATGTTTCCCAAATTCAAGATTTAAGTACTGAACAACAGCTCGAAGTGATGAGATACTTCAAAAATGATAAAGAATCTAAACTAACTCAGCGAAATTACCGTTTTTAATTTTGTGAATTCACTGTGCTCCAATGCTTCAGGCATTTGCCCAAATTTAAAAGTGATTGGAACACTAGTATCAATATGACCTTTAGCAACTCGTTCAAGTAATGCTTCGCCGTTTTGCATCAGGGCATTCCAGTCATTTATATCGCCAAAATCATGTAACGCTCCAAGCGCTATTTCGTGATAAGAAATAGTGCGGGTAAATGCAGGGTCAATGGGCGCCGGTATGCGATCTTGTATGCAAGCGGCATTTTCGCCACTTACCGCATCAAAAATGGCGAAATATTTCTTATTTACTTGATATTGCTCCCGATAAAGCTGCCGTATGCCTAGTTTTTTTGCTCGCTCTTCGCTCAAACTAGCAGAGACAACATCAACAATATAACCTGCATTTATTAATATCTGAGATAGCAAATTATTGACAGATCCAAAACCAACGATAAGGACTTATCTATGGCTGGTTAACGGAATTTTTTCAGATGCTTGCCATGCTGTGAGCATTGGGCAAGGTAGCGCAGCGGCAAGTTCGAATGAGAGACTATCAGGCAGCATCATAACTCGCTCAGCATTCAACACTGTACACTCAGCAAAGCTACCATGGCGATTAAGTGATGCATGGTATGCCACATTAGCAGTCTGACTAAACCATTTCAGTCCAAAAACGATTTAGTCCATAAGAAAAGCCAAGAGGATAGGGTGGAGAAGCCAATCAACTCTCTTAAAAAGTTTACTCTGACCCACTTATAGGGCGTTTCTACTCCAATAATCCTGTTGATGCATTAAGGCATATGAAAAGAAATAACCCCATTCATGGCTTCAATCGTTACACCTACGCCAACAATAATCCCTATAAATATACGGACCCTAATGGTGAGTTTGCAACTGTGCAACTTTTGGTGGGCTAGCGGGATTATCTGGTGGGACATTCCTTCTTTCAACAGCCGTAGTTGGAGGAGTTGCTAGTGGTGCTGGAGAGTTAACAGGACAAGTGGTAGCTTCGGCCGACGTTGATACCAGTTCTATAGAATCTACACTAACAAGTACAGGAGAAAGTGTTGCTACCGGTCTGGCAAATGCTGATTATAATAAAGTCGCTTTAACAACAGCGACGGGAGCGCTGGGGGCGTAGTAGATAAAGCCGCTAAAGCTGTTGGATTTACAGCGAAATCAGCAGCAGTAATAGCTGAAACGACAAATGTAGCCACTTCAGCACATGTTGAAAAAATGGCACATGATATTAAAAATCATTAGGTAAAAGTATTATGGCGGATATAACAACTAAGTCAGTCGAGACCCAATTAGACTCTTATCTACGTTATTACCTACTTGTACAATAACACCAGAACCATCAACTCCAGGCACATGACCGTCGGGCCAATTCAAGGGGTTGGCTTGAATAAACTTCCAATCTACAGGATTGATACCTATGGCTTTGTTTAGCACTAATATTTGCAATGATTACAGGATTAACTTTGGCTTAATAAAATCAATAAAAGCGGAGATCCGCTTGGCCACAGAAGAAGTCTTATAATACACAGCGTTGACTTGCTCTCTTCTTGGATGGCTAATTTTTTCGCTCTCCAACAGCGGGATTAAACGTCCTTCGGCAATATCTTTATTCACCATGAACCCTGATAGACATGCGATGCCGTTTCCAGCTAAAACGATTTGCCGAATGGTTTCGCCATTACTTGATGACATCAAAGGATCTAATTGGCTAAAACCTTTTAAAGGCCAATCATTCAGAATCTTAGGTGCAACAAATCCAATAAGATTATGCTGAGCAAGATCGCTGGTTTTATTGGGGAGCCCTCGTTTTGATATATATTCTGGTGAAGCCACAATATATAAGGGGCTTCGACCCAGCGATCTAGCATGTAACGTTGAGTCACTTAATGCACCAATACGGATTGCTAAATCAGTTTTCTTTTCTAGTAAATCTACAATGCCTTCATTGGAGGTTATTTCCAGCTCAATATCGGGATAGGCTTGATTAAATGACTGAACCAATGGCACCAGTTGGTGAAACACAAACGGACTAGCCGCATCGACACGTAAACGGCCTTTGGGCAATTCCCCACGGGAAATAATTTCTTCCTCAGCCCGCTGTAATTGCATCAACCCTACCCGCACTGATTCAATGAACTGGCGTCCTTCATCGGTTAATTCCGTACGCCGCGTGGTTCGGTTTAAAATAGTAACCCCAAGTTGACTCTCTACCTTACTAACCGCTCTTGATACTCGAGCGACTTGTATACTTAGGCTCTCTGCAGCAGCTGAAAAACCACCTGTATCGACTACAGCAAGTAATATAGCCAAGTCATCAGATTTTGTTCGCATGCTTTTACCCTCTATTTGTTTACTCGCGCATGAGCTTTGTTGCATTTATAACAAATATTTTTTGTAAAAACCTCTATTTTTCACAAAACACTTTTAATGCAGAATGCCGTTCATCAATTAACACCGCAAATGCATAGCGATAAATACATTAGCTATTGCTTGTCACTTTCGAACAACAGAGAGTAAATATTATGCCTTTAGCACTTCTCGCATTGACGCTCAGCGCCTTTGCTATTGGAACAACGGAGTTTGTGATCGTGGGGCTACTGCCGACCATGGCGTCCGACTTGAACGTATCACTCCCTTCTGCAGGGTTACTGGTTAGCCTTTATGCACTTGGTGTGGCTATTGGAGCCCCCGTTTTAACTGCTTTAACGGGAAAGTGGAACCGTAAACACGTATTGATTACCGTAATGTCACTGTTTGTTGTCGGTAATTTAATCGCATGGCAAGCACCTGGATATAACACTTTGATCATTGCTCGTATTTTGACGGGTTTAGCGCATGGTGTATTCTTCTCGATTGGTTCAACCATTGCTACAGGCTTGGTACCTAAAGAAAAAGCCGCAAGCGCCATTGCCATTATGTTCACTGGTTTAACCGTGGCGTTAGTCACAGGCGTGCCGCTTGGGACTTACATAGGTCAAACCTTTGGCTGGCAATCTACCTTCTTAATTGTTGCGCTATTAGGTTTAATCGCATTAATTGGTAGTGCTTTATTAGTACCAAATAACTTGAAGCAGCCTCCAGCAGCTAAGCTTTCATCGCAGCTTAAGGTATTAACTCAACCTAGATTATTACTGGTTTATGCCATTACCGCGCTGGGTTATGGCGGCACGTTTACAGCATTCACTTTCCTTGCCCCGATTTTGCAGCAAGAAACAGGCTTTAGTGCTAATGCAATTAGTGTGATTTTGTTAGTTTATGGTGTATCTGTTGCTATTGGTAATATTTGGGGCGGTAAAATGGCCGATAAAATGGGCCCAATAAAAGCACTTACCATTATTTTCACGGGTCTTGCCGCTGTTCTTATCGTGTTCAACTTTACCGCCGTTAACCCTATCGCAGCGGTTGCCACTATTTTAGTTTGGGGAGCATTTGCATTCGGTAATGTTCCAGGTTTACAAGTATATGTAGTGAAACTTGCTTAAAAAATACACACCAGATGCAGTGGATGTTGCTTCCGGTTTAAACATCGCAGCGTTTAACGTTGGTATTGCACTTGGATCATGGGGCGGTGGTTTGATTGTCGCTGAAGCTGGGTTGATGCATACACCTTGGGTTGGTGCGGTAGTTGTACTGGTAGCGCTTGCTCTAACCCGCTTTAGTGGGCACCTAGATAAGCGTACAGAAAGCGAGCGATAAAAAGTGTGTTGATAAAATATACACCGCTCTTACCGTTTGGGATTGGTCAATGCAAACGCATTGACCAACTCTTCGCAATTTATTTTTATTTGTATTAATCAACATTCAAAAATGACAAGAGGTACGCAATGAAAACCATTTTTATTACTGGAGCAAATCGTGGCTTAGGGCTAGAGCTTGCAAAGCAATATGCAGAGCGCAACTACAACGTCATTGCCTGCTGTCGCGATATTGATTCAGCGCATGAATTGACCCTGTTAGCACAACAATATTTAACCATTCGACCGTATGCTTTAGATGTCAGTAATGAAACAGATATCCTCACTCTAACAGAGAGCTTTAAAGACCAACCTATTGATGTGCTTATTCATAATGCTGGTGTCAGTGGTGAAGGATGTGACAACTTAGGCAATATGAATCAGCAAGGATGGGTAGAGGTGTTAAAGGTCAATACCATAGCGCCCATGTTAATTACACAAGCCTTACTCAATAATATTCTCGCTGGGCAAGATAAAACTATTATCGGGATGACATCAATACTGGCCAGCATTGATGATAACCGCTCTGGGGGCAGATACAGCTATCGAGCATCAAAAGCTGCACTTAATCAGATTATTAAATCATTGGCTTGTGAGTTATCGGAATCCGGTGTAAAAACCATGGCGATTCACCCTGGCTGGGTGCAAACCGATATGGGCGGAAAAGACGGCAAATTGACAGTGAAAGAAAGTGTCAAGGGTATGCTTAATGTCATCGATAATTTAAAGGCAAAACACTCCGGTTCATTTTTTGTTTACGATGGCACACAGTTACCTTGGTAAGCAGAATAATAAGTAGCTTAAAGTGGGGAGAATTATAAACAATCTCCCTAGTTGGAGCTGATTTTCCGGTGATAGCAAAAATACATGGTAGAGACTATCTTGGTATTGAAGGTAATACGCAAGAAGAAAACCTATATGTAGCCAAAGGTTTAGTAGAAAGAGGACTTACCGCTCTAGATATTAGCTGGAATAACTTAGTTAGGGGAAGTGGCCCTTCTTATCCAGATATTCACTATGAAGAAGACCAAACATATTTTGCAAAGGATGCTAAATATATTGGCGTTCGAATAGATATTCCATTGATTGTCACTGGAGGAAATCGAAGCCCTAGAGTTATGGAGGCAGCCCTTAAAGAAAACCCTAACCTTGAAGGCTTTGGTATGGCGAGAACATGACTTTCTGAACCTGATCTCCCTAATAAGTGGATGAAAGACCCCAGTTATAAACCTCGGTGTTTATCATGCAACTGGTGCATGGTCCATTATGGCAAACAAAAAAGTCAATGTGTACTCAATATTGATCGAGCTTATATTGCCGCTGGTGAATAAAAAATTGAGCGGATAATCCGCTCTCTACTTAGATTTTTAAAAGGAAGTAATGATAAAAGTGATTAACTATATGCTAGCAATGGCAGGTTTTTTGGCTAAAGCAGAGTTTTATAAGGCGGAAATGGCGAATTTAGGCGCGGACTGTTAACTTGTGCCATTAATGGCGGGTGTCTATGCGTTCCAATATCTATGCGTTCCACGCTAAGGAGCATCCTTAGGTACTTCGCGTCTTGCTCAGTGTAATAATAACTCTTGCTGCCTGCAGACTCGCAGTGCAGCAAGATGATAAGTATCGATTTGAAGGTGAGGAGCAACCATGAGCAGTTTTAGTCATTTACACTAGCAAGAACAACTGGATAATCTGCTTAACTAATTTTAACTGACCAACACTCGCTCAAAGCACATTCTCACCCTTTTCATACTCGTCCACGACAAGGTTCCACCCGCTTATAAAATGCTTTTCGTATTCATTTTCATCGAGATAAACCGGTTTCTTGGCAATGGGATCGCCAGCTCTAACAGCGTTTGTTGCTGCATCAACGCCCCGTAAGACTGCGTCTGTTTGTTCTTTTATTCGCATATTGGAGAACCCATTCAATTGAGAATTACTTAGATAGTGGGACTATAGCTAAATTTTATATCTAACCAGCATAACCGCTGACCCAGCATCAAATTTAAACCCTGCAAAAGATTGAAAATAATGGACAATGAATTTTGCAGATACCTTTTCATTATATTTGTAATTGTTAATTATTGCATAGTGGTAACCATGCTTTTTCCATCCAATTGCTTCCTGAACTTGCTCATTTCTTAAACTAGTATTTTCGAAAAGAAACTTTTGACTAAATTGTTTGCTCCATTGATAGTCGAAGCTTGTTCTATTGAACATTTGTAGTCCATAAGCATCACCTTTAGGTGAGTGACCAAAATAGTATTCAGGTGCTAAAGAAGTTCTAAATTTTATTGGACCCAAATTAGTACTATAGGATATGCCTGCTCGAACATGATTATCTGCAATCTTTTGGTTACCATTGGTTTGGTGATCTAACCATAAGGAAAAAGAACTTTGCTTAAGTTGAATTAGTGTCGTTGACTCGGTTTTCAGCGAAGTAACCTTAAATCCCTTCGGGGTGGTGTTCAAACGACCAGGATTTTCCAATGTAGCTCGGACTCTTGACGACCCCCAATCTGTTTTTGCTGCATAAACAACATCAAATATCGCTTTTTGATCTTGGTTTGATGGTTCAGCGCCATCACCAAAAGCTTTCACGTACCCTGCTCCGACTTGTAAATTGCTTTTTAATACTGTGGCGCTTACTGGTGCAACTACTGTTGCAGATAATAAAGATAAAACTATAAATTTATTCATATTTGTCTTCTTAGAACAGGTCAGGGTTAATAACAAGTGCGCGATAGCCTGGGTTACCACCCATAGGTGAAACTACCTTCAGTTCAACTTGAACTTCATCAGTGTTGTATTTCACTTCGTTTAGGGTTCCGACTGTTTTTTTGCCTTTGGTTTGTAGGTGATTAGTAGCACTAAAAATAAACATACTGTCCAAATCTTTTTCATACTTAACCACGGAGGTAATAGCTGAATACCAGTCGTTGCCGCGCTCTTTGCCATATTGCCAAACCTGCTCTATGGTCATGTCTTTTTCATTTACTTTGTATTCAACAGCACGGGAGTATTTCATAGAAGCTAGTGCTGGTTGTTCTAGGTGACGAGCGTCACCGTTGTCAAAAATAGTCAATCCTTTCACTGTGCCGTTGTTGTATGTTTTTCCTGTTAACCAAGCTGTGTGTTGAGTGTAAGTAAAATCAAATTCACCTTCACAAACGCCTGTTTCGGTACATGAAATAGGTTTTCCTTTTGCATCTACTGGTGTTAATAGCTTTTCACTTAATTGATCACCCCAATCGGCTGATGGAGAAATAATCCACATAACCTCTTTATTCCGTCCAATTTTAACCACACCTTGATGACGCAATGACAAAATAATGCTGTCATCAGAGTGATCATAACCAATGGAGTTTACGTGTGCCCAGTTGCGACCTGCTCCAATACCTGGTAAGTCACCGAAAGGGGCGTCAGGCTCGACTTCGACTGTATGACCTGACTCATTTAAATCAACATTAAGGCATACCGCGCCACGATCTAATGACTTTAAGACGACATCCCGTTGATTATCTAGAATGTTGTTAAGATCCCAAACATCAACAAGTTTTCCTGTTTCATCTAATTCAAGAATATGGTCACGCACAGTATGAATACGTTTACCATCAGGGCGTAGGTAATTGGCTTTAGCTGCGCGAACTAAAAAGTGACCATTGTTCATTGATTGAATTTCGTGAGAGAAGTCAATGTAACCTCTTGGTAACTCCCAGTTCCAAACCATTTTTCCAAACATGTCCATTCTGAATAGGTGTTGGCCCTTACCCCATATAAGATCACCATTATCGAGTTGATGGAATCCCATCATGATCCCACGTTTATTGACATCCCTATAGCTTTCAAAATGTTCAGTATCGAGTGTCCAACGAACTTCGCCTTGGGTATCGGTTACAAACACATTATTTTTTCCTGACCAGTTTTGAGCTCCCATTCCACCTTGCCAGGATAGTTGGTAGTCATTTGCAGATTCGAAAATGTGGTTAACCATATACAAGCGGTCTTTAAATTTTTTATCCACTTTTACGACTTCAATTACTGGGGCATTAGTTTGCATACCATCCGTTGGTGTACCGCTTCGGCGAGGAGATGTATAGATTCGATAGTCTTCGGTAATATTTGCACCATTTTTTACATAACTCACTGTGACAGTGTTGTTAAAGTCGGCGTATAGCCCAAATATTGGGATGCCGTCATGCGTTAAAATTGCTTCATTATCAACGCTGTAATTGATATCGACTCCCTCGGTGCCTTTACCATGAACAGTCACTTTGGCTCCACTGATTTTAAATCCGGCTAGATCGATAATTGCAGTTTGTGGAGCAAGACCATAAGCATCAACCATCACTGTACCTAGCTGACCTTGCGCTTTGGGCTTTTTGCTCGGATCGTATTTTCGAGAGGCATCAGCAGTAGAAGATACTGCTAATAACGAGACGAGTAACGCTATACTGGATTTATTCATCACTATTCCTAATAAATTGCAGTTCAATAATTTGCAGTTATTATTGAGGATGTGAAGCGAATAAAAATGAACCTAAGTACTTAACCAACTGTAAATAATTACATTTATATCCGAACAGCTGTGACGCA
Source organism: Shewanella youngdeokensis (assembly GCF_033180165.1). GTDB lineage: Bacteria > Pseudomonadota > Gammaproteobacteria > Enterobacterales > Shewanellaceae > Shewanella > Shewanella youngdeokensis. Next base: position 2,223,050 of record NZ_CP136522.1, on the reverse strand, counting down.
GAGTGTCTTTTCTAAACAAATGTGATTTTAGTTTAAATTAAGAAGGTGGTCATACTGACTATTAGCTGGTGTTTTGTGAGCAACCATTCAGCGCGATAGTATCCTGTAACGATACAATATTTGATTATAAATGAGTTACTTTGGAAGTGGTAAATGTTCAATTATGAAGATGTGTTATCGAGCCTAGATAGTATTTATGATGATGGTAAATTATTTAGTTTAACAATAAATATGGTAGCTAAAACACTTTCGAGTAAACGCGGTTTATCTAATGGAAGCATATATAGGCATGTTTCAACAGTTAATGATTTTTATGTTTTATTGTTTAACCGAAATCTAGTTCGATGGGGAGTTATCGCTAACAGTTATGGCTTAAGCGATGAGCTAAACCCTAAAGAGAAGCTAATTTCGAGGTTAGTTTTTACGTCTAATAAACGTATATATTCCCATATTGATAATGATATACAGTACTACATAGCTGCTAGTGGCTTGATGAATAGTGCAGACCATCAATTCATCTATGACACAGACCTAATTTACAAAAACTTGCATAAAAGTAATGCCGGCGTTATTCAGTCCTTATTGGATAGGAAATTAGTCACTTCTAATGTAGATGAGGTGTTTATGATGATTAGACAGATGAAAATGTATGAACGAGGCTACTCTCTTATTGAGCACAATAAGAATATCAACATGGGTAATGAAGATATAAAAGTAATTCTATTAACCAGGCTAACAAAAATGATTAATGAATTAGATTGGGTTGTCCATTTTGATGTCGACTTTGATAAAATTATTAATTTCTGTGACAAGTCATCAATTGAAATTATGACTAACACTAATTACACCGAAGAAATTCAAAAGTTACGTAACCTCAATGCTGCTTTTAATTTAATAAATGAACACTAAGCCAGCCATAGTTATTCAGCTCTAGTAGCAAGAGCTAAACTGAGCATTGGTGATTAGCAAAATGGTGACCTTTAAAGCAAACAGCAATGCACAAGCGCCCTTTCGTTTGACGCAGAACAATGGCATGCCTAGCGATGGGCTCGTCAATCACTTCACTTTTTGTAAACTTTGAGTCTGCCAATAAACGGCCCCACATCCAGTTGTTTATAAACATACTCTAATTTTAATATAAGCGAGTGCATTTATAAGCAACGGCTGTGGGTTAGTGAGCAGCAATGTAATTATTTTTAGGTGTTACTTAACTTGATACTTAGTGTTAGTGCGAATATACATGGTCACTTCAGAACCGCTGTTGTTGCTCAGCTGATGACTAAAGTTGCCTGTTGATTCTACATAGCTACCTGGTTGTAAGGTCTTATGCTGGGCTTGATCTTTTGAAGTATATTCAACACTTCCTGAGATAATTACAGCGCGGAACTCACTTGCCGCTGTGGTGATAGTTCCTTTAAATCCCTTGGGTAGTTTTATCATAGAGCCACTCATTTCGGCATTGCTTTGCCATACATGAGCTGCTTTAACACCTTGGGCATCGATATTGTACAGTTCACTGTTTTCTAACCATACGATGTTGTCTTTGTGTAGGTTAAGAGGACGTTCACCGTTGTCAAAACTTTGGTTAGATGGTTTGACTAAATACGGGCCTGAGTCGATCTCAAGGTAGATAAGGTTAGTTTCAGCGTTGGCTGCCGTAGTATGGTTTTCACCAGCGGGTTGAGTCCAGTAAGATCCTGTTGGCATCCACATTTTTTCAGCTTTGGGATCATCGTTGTGCATTAGACCATCAATCACTATACCGCGATAGGTAATGTTGTGGATGTGTGGTGGTGATTCAAACCCTTTTTTAAAGCGAACTAACATTCCTGTTGCGGAGTCGGTTGTACGATCACCCCAGAGGTCGGCAGCACCTGGACTTAATTCGCCACGTAATGGGTTTAAATATCCCCACTGAATGTCTTCGCTGGCAACAACTTTAGACATCGGCTCAGAGGCCAATGTTGGTGTTGCTAGTAATGCTGTTGCTAGCATTAATGATACTTGCGTTGAATGTTTCATGGTTAATTCTCAGTCATTGTTGATTGGAATGTATTTTATGCGTTTACAGTCACTAGATAAACGGGCGGATCTCAAATACACTTTCGCAAAAACGTGGATAATCAATATTAAACTAAAAGTATTTATACATGCTTAAACGGGATAAAAGTATGAAAATAGCCGATTTGCAGGTATTTCTTACTGTGGCAGAGTTGCAATCGATAACCGCTGCAGCTAAAAAGCTGGATATGAGTTCGTCTGCTGCGAGTGTGGCATTAAAACGTATTGAGCTTTCACTTGGTGCGCAGCTTTTTGTACGTAATACACGACAGTTAAGATTGTCTCCTGAAGGTGAACGTTATCTACCACTATGTCAGCAGGCGTTGGGGTTGTTAGAGCAAGGTCAGATGGTGATCAATGACGAACAGCAGTCAATTACTGGTGAAGTTAAAATGGCTATGTCTTCAGAGATGGGGCGCAACTTAATGCGGCCTGTGCTTAATGAGGTGATGGCGCAGTATCCCGCACTCACTTTACGTTTGCATGTTAGTGATAGTCGAGTAGATTTTTATCGCGATGGAGTTGATGTGGCGTTGCGCGCAATGACTAAAACTGCGGTGCAAGAGCTCAATCTATATGGCTTTAAGATCTGTAACATTCCCCATTTTTTGTGTGCCGCTCCTGAATATATTGCCAAGCACGGCAGCCCGTGCACGCCAGAAGAACTGTCTTCTCATAATGCCCTACTCTATAAGCTATATGATGTCATGCATGATAGCTGGGAGCTGTACTTAGCGGATGAGAAATTTAAGGTAAAGGTTAACAGTGATCGTGCGGTTAATGATGGCGACATTGTACGGCGTTGGTGTGTCGATGGTGTTGGTATTGCCAAAAAATCAGCTATTGATGTTTCGGGTGATCTGCTTAGCGGGAAACTGCAACGTGTTATGCCTGAATATCGCATTCCTGTAACTGAGATGTGGCTGGTGTTGCCTAGCAGACAGTTAATCACTCCTGCAATTCGCCTTATTCGTGATGCACTGAAAACCAAGGTCAATACGCTTAGACAGCAGTTAATATTTGATGGTGTACTCAACGAACATGAGTGGCCTGAGTAATTGAATCTACAAGAGTAAGTAATGAAACAAAGGCTCCACATACAACGCGGCGGTATTTACCGTGTGGTAATTCTGCTTGCTAGGGAGCTTTGGCTGCTATTTTTGGTGATCTTTGCCTAGCGGTTAATGGTAGGAACAAATTTACACAGTTTTGCACTGTGATTAAAATAGCTAGCTATAATATTAATAATAGAGGACAAAATTCATTTAAATCATGATCATTAGTGCTCCTCTATTTTTTTATTTATACCAGTAACTGAGTCGTTATGAGTAGGAGTAAAACAAAACATGCGACGAAATCAAGGATTCACACTAATAGAGCTAGTCGTTGTGATAATTATTCTCGGCGTTATTGCCGTTATTGCTGTTCCGCGATTTGTTGACATCAGTGAGGATGCCAAAGCAAGTACCATGCTCAGTGTTGGTGGGGCTATGGAGTCTGCGTTATCGCTTTTGCACAGTAAGGCGGTGATTGAAGGAAAAGATACCGGTGTAGACGAAATTACCCTTAGCGGTGTACAAGTGCCACTTCTTAACGGTTATCCTGCTGTAAATGGGCAAGACTCTTTTGTGCAACTTAATACACAAGTGCAAGTATGGTTTAGCATCGATTCGGTCGGGAAAAACGTCATTCAGTCAGATCCTGATGCAGCCCTTTTCTTCATAGATAAAGCATCTGGTCTTAACCAAATATATATATTTTTTAGTGATGCCCCCACTTCAGGTAACCGTACTGAGTATGGATGTCAGGTGCGTTATCAGAACACTCAAGATGATGGCCCTTCGGTTCGCGTGCTAACCAATGAGTGTTAGTTCGGTCATATATTTTTAATTAATATAGGCTGGTCTTAATTGATATAAAACCAGCCTTATCTAAACGTTGGCATATGATTATGACAAGAAAGTAATCACACTGTGTTAGTCGCTCAGTATGGTTACTTTAATTGGCACTTATCCAGTTATCGACTTTATTGCTAACTAACTCTGCAGATGACTCGATAAACCAGTGACCACCTGGAACCGTTTCAACTTGGCCTTTATTCAATGCCATAACCTGCTTTAGCCATTGTTCACCATGGAACCAAATATTTTTATCTTTGCCATAGATGAACAGCAAAGGGGTGCCAAAATCTTCTACTGCGACACGTTGTGGTAGATCGTCAGCTAAAATATCATTCCATAAATGCCAATATGGGTATGTCATACGCGGATCAGGACGTAAATCGGCGGCTTTTTTATTTGGATCGACATCTTCTTCTAATTTTAAAATATTTTCAGCGGTATAAAGTGTTAATTTTTCACCAAGAAATTCAGGCAAAACCCACGCAACGGCAAGAGCAAAGGTGTATTTTAAATTGATAGTGGGCGATTTTTCGTTGCCATAACTGCCAATGTCTAACAAGATAAGCCTATCGACCAAGTCATTTTTTGCAAGATAATGAGAAGCATAAGTTGCGCCCCAATCGTGCGCTAACACGGTCACTTTATCTTTACCTAAACTTTTAATAAACGCGTCCATTATCATGCGGATCTGCGCAATATTGTAATGTGGTCTTTGTCCGCTGTCTTTTAACTCGAATCCCGGCAAAGTAAAGCGGGCAATCGTATAATCATTTTTGAAATATTCAACTTGTTTGTCCCAAAGCTCTAAGCTGTCTGGGTAACCGTGGACCATGACGATGGCCTCTTCTCCTTCGCCATCAATGTTAACTTCAAGGTTTTTTACTATTAAAGGTAGGTTCTTTTGAAATTCGTCATCTGGCATTGGCCCAGTAAACACAAAAGTGCCTGCGAGATACAAAATGGGAGACAGTACAACTAATATGACCACAAAGGTCCAAATTAATATTTTTTTCATACATATCCATTTTTATATTGAAGTACAGTTTTTAAACACCCTTCTGGCGTTTAAATGCTAATAAATAAAACTGCCGATTAGAGTTATTACTCTAATCGGCTAAATAATAACCCTAATTACGTGGCTATGAAAAGAGCTTTCGTTAATAATGTAAAAGTTAACGCCGGTTAACTGCTGCAAGTTATGTAGTTACTCTGTTTAAAGCGTTATAGAAAAATGTATTTAGCTAAACTGAGCGACTTTGGCCTCAGTAATATTGTAATGGCGTGTGAACGTCGGGTTGACGACGACATTGTTGATGGGCGTCTATATCTATATCTATGTCTATTTATAGTTTGACCTGCTTTTTATTCCATTTTTATATCTATAACCTCACAAATAACCGCCCTAATGCTGCGTTTAAAGGCGGCTAATGTGTGTTTTTTTATTACCAAGCAAAGGTTTCAATAACGTTTTTCTTCGCCATTGGATTATGCTCGATGTGCTGATTAATCGTCTCTAAAAAGGGTTTACGTATTTCAGGCCATACACCACGCATTGAAGCAATATTGTTGCCGTGATCGCCCCAGTAGTAGCAAGGGAAATCGTGCATGTTTTCGAGTAGATATTTTTCCTCTTCTAAGATCTGTAAAGGCGTTGGTAGCGTAAATTTACCTAGTTGTACTTCGCGTTCTAATGCACTACCTGGTTGAATAGCTAGCGCCATAGGCGCAATCGCATCCGGTTGCATAATATTGAGCAAACTAGTCGTGTTTTGTGCGTGCTCTATTGACCGCTCACGACCACCCAATCCAAATATAAACGAGGCAAGAACCTGAATATTTGCTTCACGCGCCATTTCCATACCTTGTATGGCATGTTCACGAGTCATGCCCTTTTTGATACGCTCTAAAACAATAGGGTCACCGGATTCTAAGCCAGAGTATGCAGTGGTTAATCCTGCGCTACGTAGTTCTTTTAGCTCTGAAATACTTTTACGACGAAAATCGTTAAAGCCGGAATATAATGCCAGGTGTTTCAATTCTGGAAAAGTCACTTTGATTTTATCTAGGATCGCCAACAACTTTTCGGTGCGCATAGCCATTACGTTGCCATCAATTAAGAAAATAGACTCGACCTTTGGGTAGATGATGCGGGCTTGTGCTATATCCTTAAAGATGTCGTTTAATTCGCGTACTTTGAATCGCTTGTCATCGAACATGGTACAGAATGTACATTGGTTGTTGCTACAGCCGAATGTGGTTTGGATTAATATGCTATCGGCTTCCATCCAAGGGCGATAAATTTTACCTTCATAATGCATGATAAGCTCCTCAGCTTTGCTTAATTTCAATGCCGACAGCTTAGATGTTTAACGTTTTGTTTATAATGCCTCTGATATTGAATTCAGTCTTAAGGTTTTGTTTATAATCAACTCAAAAAAAAGCTAGGGCAACCCTAGCTCGTTTTATTTAAATGTTTGTTACCAATAAATAATTAGCTTACCTGCTTTTTCTCTAACAATGACTCTATAACTGCGACTAGCTTTTGGTTTTTGCTTTTGTTCATTGCATCAGGGTGTGGCGCGGTAAAGTGCCCTGAATCATTATCAAAGTATTGCCCTGTTGCTTCGGCAAACTTGTCTGACAGTGCCGCTTGATGAAGAATATCTGCACCTATGCTTAAATCGTTTCCTTCTACGCCGTATGCTTCTTTGACTAACTTACTACCAAGGAACGACGCAGGATTAACCGCTACAACTAGTGGCCCCTTGTCTTTTAGCTGGTTAGCAAGGTGTGCCGACCACATGGTAATTGCTAGTTTGGTTTGTGCGTATATTTGGTCATCGCTAGCGTTGGCATTTGAGCTAACCAACGCATCTAGGTTGACTGCCGCTTGTGCTCTAGAAGATAAATTGACTATTCGGCCTGAGTTATCGAACAATGAAAGTAATCGCTTTGTTAGTAGGTATGGGGCAATGGTATTGACTACAAACCTAACATCTAGTTTGTCTGTAGTGGTTACTGTAGGCACCTTATATACGCCAGCGTTATTGATCAGTACATCTAGGTGTTGATGTCGTTGTTTCACAGTAGCAGCTAATGCTTCTACATCGGCTAAACTCGATAAATCAGCAATATAGCCTTCTACAATGGCATCTGGCGATAGTGCCTTAAGCGCGGCTTTCACTTTATCAAGTTTTTGTGGATTGCGGCCATGGATCAAAACATGGTGCCCGTCAGTAACCAATTTTTTTGCTGTCTCAAAGCCTATGCCATCGGTAGCGCCTGTCACTAAGATTGTTTTCATTACTTGTCTCCGGTTGTCCCATGTCTATTTGTTGTTTAAGGATACTAAATAATGGCTCAATCTATTATTAATAAAATCTTAATACTGATTCAGTGTTAGTGCTTATTATCAAATTTAAACCAATGTTTAAAATGTGCAATATTGAAAATAACAGAGGTAATGAGCCATGAAAGCAACCGTAATTAATAAATTTGGTGGTACTGAAAACTTTAAAATAGCTGAACTTGCTAAGCCAAAAGTTAAACCAGGACACGTTGTTATAAAAATTGCCGCATCGAGTGTTAACACTATAGACATGATGCTGCGTGACATGGGTGAATCTTTGCCATTTCATCCACAATTACCTGCTGTGTTAGGAATGGATTTTGCGGGTACGATTGACGCTATAGGTGATGGTGTAACTGAATATAGTGTTGGCGATGAAGTTTATGGTTGTGCCGGCGGACTTGCAGATCTTCAAGGTTCATTAGCTGAGTATATGCTTGCAGATCCAGCTCTTATAGCACATAAACCGGCCAATATTTCTATGCGTGAAGCCGCAGCTTTACCGCTAGTGGGTATTACAGCCTATGAAGGTTTAATGCGTGCTGGAATATCAGCGGGCCAAAAAGTATTAGTCCATGGTGGTGCTGGTGGCGTTGGCCATGTTGCGTTGCAACTTGCGCAACACTTTGGTGCCGATGTATATGCTACTGGCGCTGCAGGCATGCAAACTGACTTAATCAGCAAGCTTGGCGCAACTGCAATTGATTTTAAATCTGAGTCAGTAGCAGCTTATGTTGAAAAATACACATTGGGTACTGGGTTTGACGTAATTTTCGACTCAGTAGGTGGCGCAAACTTAGATAATTCAATTGAGGCGGTAAAACTAAATGGACAAATTGCCACAACCTTAGCCATGCATGAACAAGACATAACGATGATGCATATGAAAGGACTGTCTTTGCATGTGGTATTCATGCTGTTACCCATGATCCACAACGTCGGCCGCGCAGAACACGGTAAAATCTTAAAAGCTTTAGCTAAAGTTGTTGAAGCTGGTGAACTTAAACCTGTACTTGATGTTGAAGTTTATTCTCTTGAGCAAGCGGGTAAAGCACATGATCGCTTAGCAAGCGGAAAAGCAATTGGTAAAGTAGTGGTTAATATTTAATTACTACAGTATTAGTTATATGGCCTACTTTATGTGGGCCTTTTTGCTACCTATTGCAACCGTGTTGAGGTGACTATGTCATTGTTTTCCACTACGTTAAAACTCATCATTGAACGCACACTTCCCCTCACTGTTGGTTTGTTTGCCATCATGTTAGTGCAATTGGTGGATTCTGTTTTCATCGGTATGCTCGGACTTGAACAATTAGCGGTTCATGGTATTACGTTACCTTTTCAGGCGGCGGTTACAGGCGTGCAAGTAGGTATAGGTGTAGCGGCAACCTCAATTATGTCTTATGCATGTGGCTCACAAAATACTGAAAAAGCTCGAGCAACAGCTACGATAAGTGTTGTTTGGGGTACTGTATTTATATCCTTGATTTGTATTATTTTATGGTTGCTAGAAGCCGAAATTTTTAGTGCTTTTGTATCATCAGATGTCAGCGCGCAGCATTTGCATACATTGGCACAGACTTTTAAATTGTATTGGCCATTTTGGTTGTTAAGTACCGTTGCGGTGGCTGCCCTGTATTTACTAACGTGCGTGTTCCGTGCCAATGGCGATACTAAAACGACTGGGCGGATGTTTTTACTTGCCAGTCTCATTAACCTGATCCTTGATCCTGTGCTGATATTTTTATTGGATATGGGCATTATTGGCGCTGCTATAGCATCCACTATTGGTTATGGTTGTTGCGCTATATATATGTTTATTAGTGCAAAGCGCAAATATTGGCTGAATACGATGGCGACTTGTTTTACAGCTAGGTCCATTATTGTTCAGTTGGTACGTATCAGTGGCGCTACGGTTGCTAATCAACTGTTGCCTTCAGTCAGTGCTTTTATTTGTATACTGCTTATTGCTCGCATTAGCACCGAATCCATTGCTTTTTGGAGTCTGCTTGTCCGCTTAGAAAGCTTTTTACTGGTATTTACCTTAGCGCTCACCATGTCGGTTCCGCCTATGGTTGGTCGGTACTTAGGTGAGCTGCGCTATAGCAAAATTAACCAGTTAATTATGTTGACCAGTAAATTGCTAATGCTTTTTCACCTTTTTATAGCGTTGGTTATGGTGTTGAGCGCAACATGGCTTGTTCCGCTTTTGAGCAATGATCTGGTGATCAAAAACTGGTTTAGTATTGCGATGTGGGTTATGCCATTTAGTTACGCACCGCTGGGGTTATGTATGTTAGTGGTATCTGTACTGAACGCTGTTGGCGAGCCTAAACAAGCTTTAAAAGTGTCTATTGTTCGGTTATTTATACTCTATGTACCTGCCATTTGGGTTGGCGCTTCAACCGGGGTTATTAATAATGTGGTTTATTCGGCATTCATTGCTAATGCCTTAGCTGGTGCTTATGCTTGGTTAACCCTGAAAAGGTTAATGATTACGCCGAGCTCAACGACTAAATATATAAAAGCTTAAGGATTTTAATTAATGAACATCGAGCACCTGCGCTTATTTGTACGCATCGCTTTTACTCACAACATTAGTCAGGCTGGTAAAGAGTTAGGTTTGTCTGCTCCGGTTGCAAGTATGCACATCAATAAGCTTGAAGAAAACATGGGGGCACGGCTAATCCATCGAACCACTCGTAAAGTCTCGCTCACACAAGAAGGAGAAGCATTTCTGCCCTATGCTGAGGAGATTTTAAGCAGTATTGATGCAGCACAAGCAACCATAGGGAGTGGCAAAGCTTGTCCTAAAGGGACATTGAGGATCACCGCGTCAGCCTCCTTTGGTCGTATGCACCTAATGCCCGCTTTGAAAGGCTTTTTGACGCAATACCCTGACTTAGCGGTTGATATTAGGTTGACCGATTCTATGGTGGATTTAGTTGAAGGAGGCTTTGATGTTGCTATCCGTAATGCTGATTTAAAAGACTCCACTTTAATTGCTAGAAAGCTTGCAACAGATAAACGCATTATGGTGGCTTCACCAGGTTACATCGCTTTACATGGCAAACCTAAATTTCCGGCAGATCTAAAAGCCCATTTGTGTATCAACCAAACGGGACTAGAGTCTTGGGTATTTGATACCCCAGAGGGGGTTGAGCACATTAAAGTGAAAGGTAAAATCAAAGTTGATCATGGCGAAGCTGTTAGAGACGCCGCTGTTGATGGTATGGGGATCGCTATGTGTGCGACTTGGATTGCCTACCAGCAGCTACGAGATGGCTCGCTTGTACAAGTGTTAGAAGAGTATCCTCTTATTGACCACTCAGCAATTTGGGCTGTTTACCCAAGCTCAAGACAGTTAGCACCCAAAGTGCGTGCCTTTATTGATTACTTTGCCCAACGATATGGCACCCCACCTTATTGGGATTAACCCTGCGACACAACCTATCACTTTACCCAATACCTGTGGGCATATCTGCATCGCTGTGGCCTATTTGATATGTGCTACGATTAAACGGTTCCCCCTTCTCTTCTATAGGAATCGTAAGCTATGCTCACTAGCAATAAGCAGTATATTTCCATTTTGAGTGCGCTATTTTTGGCAATGGGCTGCACGCCAGAAATAGAGCCCGCTTCAAACAATATAAGCAACTACCAAGGCACTGCAAGTATCACCCAAGGTCTTGCAAAATCGGTAGTTTCTAATCTTTTTGAATGTAAAAGTGGGCGCAGCAGAGTTGCAGGAATAGGCGAGGTAGTCGATTCCGCTGGTAATGTATGGACGGTCCCTGCTAAAAACCTATTTACTACAGCAGCTAAGGCAAGCGATTTATATGAAGAATGTGCAAACATAACTCCTACAAGCCTTGCTGATGTGGATGTCACCGCGGTGCCTGTGGTAACAGTTGATTCTGACGGAGATGAGATCACCGGCTACATTTTTGCTGACAACTACTTTGAGTTATACATTAACGGCATTTTTGTCGCAGTAGACAGCGTCCCCTTTACACCTTTCAACGCGAGCATTGTTAAATTTAAAGTGAACAAGCCTTATACCATTGCTGTTAAAGTGATTGATTGGGAAGAAAACTTAGGTTTAGGAACAGAAAATAATCGCGGCAAGGCCTACCACCCTGGTGATGGTGGTTTTATTGCCAGCTTTAGTGATGGCACTGTCACAGGCAGTGGTTGGCAAGCACAAACATTTTATACAGCCCCAATTTATGACTTAAATTGCTTAAGCGAAGCTGGCGGCCAGCGTTTATCTGCCAGTTGTACTGTAGAAGGAACTGACCACGGTGAAAATGCTTTTGCAGCCCACTGGCAAACGCCAAACAATTGGATGAACGAGCAATTTGACTCAACCTCTTGGCCACAAGCATCATTATATTCAGAAGATGAAATTGGGGTGAACAACAAAAAATCTTATATGAACTTTATTGATAAATTCAGCGGTGCAGGCGCCAGCTTTATTTGGTCAACAAATGTGGTATTAGACAATGAAGTTATACTGAGGTACCAAGTTAAATAAGGCATTATAATCTTGCGCCTTTTGGGTCGACTTGTACTAAAACGCTGTATTTAGTGGGTTGGCTAAAGTGTATGACTTGAGCCTTTAGATTTGCATACAAGCTCCAACTAACAATGATTTAGCCTATTTTAGTTGGAGGCTTAAAATGTGCGATTGCAGGCAATGTGGGTAGTTAGTTGTATTCGCTTATTGAAGTGGTCAACTAATCTTGCATCCAGTCTAAATTCGGTAGTGCGTCTAAATGCTCAGCATAACGAGTGTCATTAAAAGAGGCATTATTGTTGACAACATCTACTACCTCGATAGCCAGTGCGCATGCCATCCACTCTATTGCTTCTTCTCGCGGTGTACCAGTCATGACTAAACGCATCAAGGTTTCTTTCACTTTTTTTGGCTTACCGTCAACGATTTGGTTTTCGACTGTTTCAATCAGTGTGTCTTCAGTCATGTAGCTATCTTGCTGTTGATCCATTATCAGTACTCTGTAAGTTATATGGCGCCATTATGTCGTAAACATAGTGCTAGCAATAGAGTAAACCCCCAAAAAAACTGAGTTTAGTTAGTTATTGTAGTTATGACAGTGGATTTAAACATGTGGACGCAGCAAGTCGCAGCGTTTTCGCGCTCAAACTTTAACAGTAACTTGCTTTAGGTTCATACCTGTAAGGTTTACATTTAAGTTTTTGATTGAATAGTAATTCCAAACTGTAGGAGCAACGAGCCTAACAGCTGGTTTAATGAGGCTTAGACAAACTAGTACAGCTAAGTGCTAAGCCTCATATAATTTAAATATCGATTAGTTTGATGAACGATTACTGATTAAGAATCTCGTAATTCTCTACGTAAGATCTTGCCCACATTTGATTTTGGCAATTCGTCTCTAAATTCAAATATTCGTGGGTTTTTATAACCGGTAAGATATTTTCGACAATGTTTCTTTATGTCCTCAACGCTAACATTGCCTTTGCGAACAATAAATAATTTTACTTTTTCACCGGTAACATCATCAGGAATACCAATGGCTGCTGCTTCAAGGATATTGGGGTGAAGTGTAGCAACTTCTTCAATTTCAGTTGGAAATACATTGAAGCCTGAAACCAGGATCATATCTTTTTTACGGTCTTCAATATAAAAAATGCCGTTATCATCCATTCTGCCAATATCACCAGAGCTTAACCAACCTCCAGCATGCATTACTGCACTTGTTTCTGCTTCTTGTTGCCAATAGCCCTTCATTACTTGTGGGCCCTTAATTTGAATTTCTCCAATTTGATTGGCGGCTAAAGGTTCATTATCATCATTAACAATACGCATTTCTGTGCTCGGTAAAGGAACACCAATAGCTGAAACAAACGATTGCTGTTGATGAGTACCACCCGCAACGACCGGAGAACACTCAGTTAAACCATAACCTTCGATAATAGGCATTCCTGTGAGCTCTTGCCAACGGTCAGCAACATGTTTTTGTGTTGGCATACCACCGGCAATACTGAAGCGAGCCTGACTAAAATCCAATGCTTGAAAACCTGGGTGGTTATTTAAGCCATTAAATAGCGTGTTTAAACCAAACACCATAGTGAACGGATATTTACTTAAATCAGCTACAAAACCATCCATATCTCTTGGATTGGTAATGAGCAAGTTTGTACCACCGATAAACAGCATAAACATCATGCTTACTGAATTAGCAAATATATGATAAAGCGGCAAAGGTGTTACTGCACATTCCTTATCATGTAGCGTTCTTGGACTAAAGTGAGCATAAACCTGTAGTACGTTAGAAATAATATTACTATGAGTTAACATCGCCCCTTTAGCTTGGCCTGTAGTGCCACCGGTATATTGGAGGTAAGCTAAATCATCTACCGTTATTTTTGGATCGATAAAGGGCAGTTTTTTACCTTCGGTTAGTGCTCTTCGCAAAGAAATAGCGTCAGGTATATGATATTTAGGAACAATTTTTTTTACGTGTTTGATAACAAAATTGACCAAAGTACGCTTATGAATGGCTAATTCATCCCCTATTTTGGTCAAAATAACATGCTTAATATTAGTTTCGCCCAATATTTGTTGTAGGTTATTACCAAAATTAGTTACGGCAACAATAGCACTGGAACCTGAGTCGCGTAATTGATGTTTTAACTCTCGAGGAGTATAAAGCGGATTAACATTAACAATAACTAGCCCTGCTTTTAATGCCCCTAAAATCGTGATCGGATATTGTAATAAGTTTGGCATCATTAAGGCGATTCGCTCGCCTTTTTTCATTTTTAGCTCAGATTGCAGATAAGCAGCAAAGGCGTTACTTTTACTCTCAAGATCTTGATAGGTTAAACTATGCCCCATATTTACATAGGCAGCTTTTTTAGCTTGTGAACTAAAAGACTCTTTAAACAAATCATTGATATTGTTATACATACTTGCATCGATTGTTGAGGGAACATCCTCAGGGTATTGCTCTAACCACGGTTTGTTATTTATCATTTTAGCCATCATTAATATTGTTTACACTTTACTGTTTTAAATTTACTTATGTCATTTGTGTAAAATAATAAATTGAATTCAACGTATTAACTACTGTTGTTTGCATCTGCAAAGCGGCTAATTTCTCGGAGTGTGACTCGCCACTGTTTTATCAATTTTTACTTTATTCTTTCTTTGACAATAAAAATGCGTTCTGACCCTGAAACTCTATGAGCTTCTAGCTATGGCACATGCAATTTTTGAGTAACTATATACAAATAAATCAGGTCTTTAAGGTATTTTTGCGACGGCAGTTAACCGCAGTTGTTTCATTCAGTGTCTCAGTTATGGCGTGAGTACTGTTTTGCATACTAAAAATCGTCAGCTGTATACAAAAAGCCCTAATATTTAATCCAATTTGATTATGGCAAAGACTGATAAAATTTAAGCCTATAAAAGTATATTTAATAGCAAAATATTGCTATTAAAATAATTGTTCATCACGTCAACTAAAAGTACGTTTTTGCTTCAAGTAGCCATTTTTATTAGTTCTTAGCCATGAAAATTTTTGCTCCAAAATTTATGTTTCTCGCCTCACAAGGCATTTTCGACTGAGAATAGATCATCTCAATTGACAGGTTTACACGGGTTAGAATACGAGTACCTGTTTAAATGTGCCAAGTAGTCTGTTTGCGCAGATGATACTTTGGGGTTTTGCGCATTCACTGATGGATGGGTTTGATATGGTTTATGGAGGACTAAGGTAGGCCATGTGCAAAACAGTCACATTAATCAACAACCTGATGATTTAGGTGATGGACAGATGAAACGAGCTTGAGCTTAATTGTTTGTATGACTGTAACAAGTGTAAGTGAATCAAAAAGTACCAGTAAACACACGGGATCAACTTTGGTATTTTTGAATATATATACGTCAATATTTTTATAAATGGTACAGGGTTTAAACGATACGACTATAACCGCACCATGTTAATTATTGCTATAGGAGGACTTAAAAAATAATACAAACGTGAATTAGCGCAACCTACTTAAATAAATAATGCACACAAACTAAAAAGGTTTTTATAAAAAATTGATTTTGCCAACTGTTACTTTTTAAATTACAGACCTGTAGCCAATACTTTGATAGTTCTATGTGAATATTTATTATTATAGACATAGACTGCTTAAATCTCTTTAATTAGATAACAAAAACCAAGGTCGGCGTGCTTTTCACTCAGATTAAAATATAGTCTTTTATATGTGAACTTACGTTGATATTTAATTTAAGCCACTTTCCAACCGCCTTACACTGCATTTTTAATAATAACTTACCCATAGTGCAGACCAGGCCAGCAAGCTGCTGTTAGCATTGTGTTTTTTTGAAAAGCAAAAACAAATTTAGCACGTTAAAAACTGTGTTATTACCTACTTATTTAGTGTTTAAACAAGCTGTTAACTTGCTCACATTAATAATCTAAATACCTCGCAGTTTAACTTGGCCGGATAATTCATTGATTTAGATCAAGGTTTAAAATCACTTCATGTTTAGAGTGAAAACATGTTTAGAGTAATTACTCTAAAGTGGTTTTTAACTTTAAACGAAATTAAAAATAGTTTGTAAATTTAAGATTATTCGAACACCAAACATACATCTTTCTTATAAATAGTTTCGCAAGTTGAAACTGTAGATTGCTAAATTACATGCTCTCGGAGGCATTATGGACATTCCAGTCTGGCAATATTTCGTAACAATGACAGGTTATATAGTTTTACTACTTGTTTTGGTTGAAGGCATGCGCCGTACGCCAAGACTAACCGCCGCTTTTTGGCTACTTTCGTTATTAACAGCACCACTATGGGCCGATCAACTTGACGGATGGTTCCGTTGGGCTAAAACCGTGAGTGTATTAATCCCAACGGCGTTAGTTGTTGGGGGGGCACGTATTGCATGGCTATATCATGAAAATCCGCACAAGGTACTACAATTTTTCCGTGGCGACTGGGTTTTAAAAGTCCTCTATGCAGTGTTGTTTTTAAATATTGCAGAAGCAACATTAAAAGATCTTGTCACTGGTAACTACTTTAATGGCATTTGCGGCATCATTCTTTGCCTTACTATTCCCTTTCCACGTTACAAAAATGGTAAACGTGTCTATTGGCTTATCGGTAAAGATAAACCCAATGATTTACTGTTCTATTCAACCGCGTCATGGAACTTCCTTTACACCACTTGGAATTTACTCTTTGTATTCGGTGAAAACCCAGCGTATTTCGCAAGTTCATTCTGTATTTTAATGGCAGCAGAGCTATACCCTCTTATTAAAGGCCGGCCAGAACTTTACATAATCTCTCGGGTTTACACATTGGCATTCCACATTTTAATCCGTGCAAACAGCGACATATTTACACCTCTAATGGATTCAAGCAGCTGGGCTAACGACAACGTGTTGTATTACTGGGGTGTCATAAACCTTGCACTGCACATACCTTTCGCCATTTGGTACTTCAGCAAACAAAGAAAAAATGGTGAGCCACCTTTTGGTGAGAAATCTCCACCACCATTAAAAGCTGACTTACAAATTGCTCAAGATAAAAAATTAGCAACAGCCTAATCACCTCTACCGAATACCACAGCGGTATTCGGTAATTACAACTCGAGACGTTGTTATGAAACATAAACTAATAACATTATTCAGTGCGATGTTTGCGTTAATGATGATAAGCATCGCCAGCGTTGCAAACGCTGACTATTCAATAGCGCATCAAGTCGAAAGCCAACCTTTGCCTGGGCAAATTTGGCAAGGCACCAGAGATGGTAAGCCTGGTGAAGGTAGCTTGTTCTATCGAATGGAGTTTGCTGAAAACAACCTTGTCAGTGTCACTAAACAATCTGGTGGCTTTAATAAAACAGAAAACCAACGATGGGAGCAAACAGATACTGGCGTGGTCATTACCAGTCAGGCTGGTGATGAAATTATTGATTTCGATGGCGCTACCCTAACCTACGTTGATAGCGAAGAAATCCGTTTCACGTTAGCAGATGACGGATTTAACATTCACCAATGGTATGAATACCGCGCTTATGGGCACGTCTTGCTTGTGCTATTTGGCTTGATGGCATTAAACGAACTTTGTCGTCGCTTCAAATGGAGTAATTACGTTATCTTTTTTATCTTGCCTATTGCCTTAATCCCGCTTTGGTCAAGCTATGAAATCACCTACTGGTTTAAATGGGTAAAACTGTACTCAGTTGTAGGTGCTGCCGCTTTATTTACATTAATCCGTTTTACTAAAGTCGGTGACATGAAATGGGCCAAATTTGGTGCTGCTGCATTTCTAGCCATCAATATTACAGAAGCCGTGATGCAAGACTTTAGTATGGGCAATCTTGCCAACATCCTTAATGCGATAGGTGGTGTGTTATCTATTATCACCCTAGCTGGATGGGCGAAAATATTCTCTGACAAAAGTAAAGAACAAGACATGATTTGGCCTGCAATGACCACATTCTGGATTATTGCCTACGATGTTTGGAATATTGTCTTTGTTTACCTCAATTTCCCAGGTTCTGCTACGGCACAGCTAATGGTACTGATATCTGCAACCTTACCTGCATTGTTTATTAAAAAAGGCACTTGGTTACAAGCTAGAGCTTTCACTTTAGCAGGCTCGTTCATGTACTACTTCAGCTGCCCATTTATGTACGAAAGCAATGTTGTCCCTATGCCTCGTAATGATGAGCTAATGCTTGCGGCTGGCGCAGCTAGTTTCATCATTAACTCAGCATATGCGTATGTATTCTTTAGTAAAAGATATACCAACTCACGTTTAATGGCTGGTACTTACCCGAATTCGTAGATCCGTACAAGGTACTGGTGAAATAGATCTCAGTACCACGAGGACTCACCCTCACCGTTTTTGATTATCAATAGAATTAAACAAAAAAATAATGGAGTTACCATGAGAAATAACATCTTAAGTATGGCAATACTTGCTTCAATGACATCTGGTTTAACTTACGCAGCTGATACTGGATCCGACATCGATATGTCTAACCCAACGGATGTTTATACTTCGGTAGGGGCATCCTACGGTAGTGAAGGCCTGAACTTTAAAAGTCAGTTAATGCTGTCGGAAAAAACGGCTGATTCGGGACAAAAAACCGGGATCATTTTTGAAGCAAAAAATATTTTCAATGAAGGGGATAAAAGCCCGCAATTTACAGGCATGGTCGAACATCCTGATTATGGCCTTATACCAACGTACAATGATTTGGCCAGTAATCGTTCTTTCCGTTTACGTTACGGAACAATCAACACCACAAACGGCGTAGGTTGGTCTGTTGATGCCGTGCTAGCTGACCATCCTTTTTATGGCAACATGGCTGTAGTGCAAGCTGGTCCAGTGATGACGATTCCGGTAACCGATAGCTTTTATATTTGGCCAATTCTATACGCTGGTGCCGTTGTTATGGGCGATAACATGCAAGAAATGACAGGCACTGAGTTACCTATTAGCAGCAGTGGAATTGATGTTCCATCACTGGTATTAACAGGTATGGTTTATGCTCGTTATGCCTTTAACGATAACTGGTGGATGCTATTAAGCACTTCTTATACTGAAGAAATGCAAGGCAAATCTTGGCATGACGAAATCATTGATGGCGGTTTGCAAATGGCTAGCTTTAACGGTGAATTGTCATTGGCATATCAAATGAACAATCGACAAAACGTGCGCGTGAACTATAAAACAGACAATAGCGACAGCACCGATGATAGTTATTGGATTGAATACAATCACGCTTTCTAGCCAGTAGCTTGTTAATTAATGCCCCGAATACTCTTTTGCTGTCAATATATCACCCTATTAGTATTGGCAGCTTTTTTAATCCTTATTGGAGGATGACATGTTTAAACGCATTATTACCACAACGAGCTTAGTGTTAGTGTGTGCCAGCGCATCAGCTGCAATTGATGTTTCTGGTGTCGAAGTGCCAGAACAAGTGACTTTAAATAATAGCGCTATGGTGTTAAACGGCGCTGGTGTTAGGAGCAAGTTTTTTATCGACTTATATGTTGGTTCTTTGTTTACCACCACTACCAGTACTGATGCTCAGCAAATCATTAATAGTGAGTCACCTACAGCAATTCGGCTTAATATCACTTCTGACATGATTACATCAGAAAAAATGATCGATGCTTTAGATGAAGGGTTTGAACGCGCAACAAATGGTAAAACTGAGGCAATTGATGACAGCATTAAATCCTTAATCCATTCTTTTTCTGCCCCAATTAAAGATGGCGACCAATTCACCTTAATGAGTGTGCCTGGTGAAGGCGTTATTAGTTATAAAAATGGCAAGCAATTAGCTGTTATATCAGGTGACGACTTTCGTAAAGCTGTTCTCAGTGTCTGGTTAGGAAAAAAGCCAACTGACAAAGGCTTAAAGAAATCTATGCTAAAAGGATGAATTGAGGCGTAATAAGCAGCCCAGCTCAGTTTCTCGAGCGACTACATGCTACAGCTCGAAAAAAAGCCGGTAACTTTGTTTATCGTTACCGGCCTTTCAGTTTTACTCACTCAATAAATATTGGCTAATAAAACGAGGCTTTAAACTCAATACCAACAAAACGTGGCTCATTGACATAACCAGTGAGGTTATTGAAGTCGATAGCGCCAGTGAGTTGTTCTTCATCAGTAATGTTACGACCAAAGACAGCGATTTCGTAGTCAGACTCATTAATATTAAACATGTAACCCACGCGTAAGCCACCTTCCATTAAGGCATCACCGGTAAACTCAGTTGATTCATACAAGAAAAAATTCACTTCACTACGGTAAGACCAATCGGTATAAACATATAATTCACCGTCAGCAATTTCTGTTGACCAGCGTGCACTTATGTTACCAATCCACTCAGGAGACTGCGGTAATGCGTTTCCATCAATCAGAGCAAAACCTTGAGAGTTGATTGGGTCGGTGACGGTACAGCCACCACCACAAGGCTGAACACCTAAGTCAGCTTGGTTAATTTCTGTTTTATTATAACTTACGCTAGAAGCGATAATTAAATCAGAAGTGACGGCCATTTCTGCATCGAGCTCAAAACCATAACCCACTGTTTCGTCGGCATTGATTAACGAAGCTAAGTTACCTTCCCCACCCACAGCTGTTAGCTGCTGGTCGTCGACAGTGTAATAGAATACCGAGCCATTTACATTTGCAGTATTATTCAATAGCGTTGATTTAAAACCGGTTTCAATTGAGGTTACAGTCTCTGAGTCTGCAGTGGTTGCATTACCAGAGAATAGTAAGTTACGACCTTGAATACTCGGTGCACGGTAACCTGTGGCTAAACGTGCGTATAAATTAGTTTCATCGGTCAATTTATAGTTAACACTAATATCACCACTAACATTGGTATCATCTACTTGTTCAGATTCACTAAAGCCCGGAGCACCAAAAGGTGACTGAACCAATGTACCGTCCCATTTACGCTCATCATCGGAGTAACGAATGCCAAAAGTTGCATTGAGGTTTTCAGCAAATTCATAATCTAAAGAAGCAAATAGTGCCCAAGCAGATGTTTCCATGTTTTGTATCGCTATGCCGTTTTGCACTCCGTCGGCAAGCGTATCGAAACTTAAATTGTTGATGGTAATGTCTTCATCAAATATGAAGAAACCGACTTGGTAATCAAAATTACCTAAGTCATTTGAAGACAAACGAACTTCTTGAGTCAATTGCTGATGATCTGGCATTTTTGCACCAGTTTCAGACGGGAACGGAATAAAGCCTGGCCCCATATAAGGTAAGAAAGAAGCACCGTAACCACCATCGATGTCACCGACAGAGAACATCTCAGCAGACTCATAGCCACTAACTGATGTTAGAGTATGGCTACCAAAATCATATGTTAACTTAAGGCTTGCCCCTTCCATTTCTATCGTTTGGTTATTACGAGATGCGGCATCTTGATAAACGATTTCGCGATCAAAATCATCTACTAAGTCATTGGTGCCCGGCTTGATAATGTTTGCTCTAAACACCCGCGCGTCGGCATCAGCATCACGGAAATGGTAATTAAACAGTGCGCTAAAGTCATTGTTAGGTTCCCATAGTAATTGAACTCGGCCTGCGGTTTCACTATAGCCACCTAATTGATCTTTTTGTTCAAAACCAGGTGCTTTGTTGTCGATATAATCGTCACGATCTTGTTGAAGCAGAGAAATTCGGCCTGATAAAGTATCAGTTAAACCACCCCCAACGGCGAGGCGAAAATCTGTAGAACCGTAACTACCTGCAGATGCAGATAGCTGCGAATCAAAATCTTCTGTTGGCTTTTTAGATTCGACTTTTACAATACCAGCCGTAGTATTACGGCCAAATAATGTACCTTGTGGACCACGTAAAACTTCAACACGCTCAATATCAAACATTGGCATGCCTTTGGTCAACGAATTTTCTAAAACGACGTCATCGTAAACTAAAGAAACCGGTTGCGATGCTAATAAATCAAAGTCGGTATTGCCTAAACCGCGAATATAAAAACGTGGAAAAGTACGGCCAAATGAAGACTCTATTAATAAGCTTGGCACTTTTGCCGATAACGCGCGAACATCCATTCCCGATGAGCCTAGCACCTCAAGCTTTTTAGAGGTTAAAGCAGATACTGATATCGGTACATCTTTAACATTTTCAGTACGCTTACGTGCCGTCACTTGAATAATTTCTAGCTGAGCTTCATTGATTTCTTCATCTACAGAAGTAGACGCAGCATTAGCTGAAGCCGATGCAGCAACTAGCAAAGAAGCTTGTATACAAAGTGCAATTGAAGACTGTTTAAACAGTTTCATCTTTATCTCCCGGGTACATAAAATATTATTTTTAGTGGTGTTTTGATAATTTAATTATTCTTGTGTGAAGCACTATTATCTCGGGAGCAGATTCTACATGTTAATCGCATGTTATAGCAAGCTACTAGCGTATCAATAATTTAACAAATATACCGTTGTTAACTATCAACTGTTAGCTATCCATATAAAACAATCGATGGTTAGCGACTTGGCATCAATTTGTAGCTGTTTCTGCCAGTTCTAGTCTTATGCTGTATGACGTAGCAAAGTTATAATCTTTATGAGAATAGAATTAGATAGTTAACAAGCGTATTTTGTTAGCACTGAAAGGCTAGCGAATACGGTTACTATAATTCTGACAGCTATTTTATTGAAAAATATACCGCACAACACCAACTCCTGTGGCAAAGCCCTGCTCTGGTAGGTAAACCGAGCCCCCATGGATTGAAAGTGCGGATTAACCCGGAAAAAGGAACGCAAATGATGCTTTCAACAGAAAAAGCTATGTACCTTATTAACTAAAAAAGTATATTGATGCCGTGGTAACTGCTCTAGTTTTTATACTCTTAACAGCTAAGTGAAGGTGTTAATTCGAATTAGGTGGGTTGCGCATAGACAAGGTGGGTCAGAAATGATCCACCTTTTTTCAAGCCTCTTTGACGCTGACATTGAAAACGTATTCTATATAATGAGGGCTCGCGATCACTATGGTTATGAGTCATCGACATTAAGCAGTTCGGCATAGCTTAATGTGGTATTAGCATGTTCACGCATAATCGATTCAGTGTGTACACTTTGGTGATTAACTGAGGCCGCAAACACCGCGTGATGCTGAATGTGGGCTTGGTTGAATCGGCGAAATTCACGGGGTAGTTGTTCTAGGTTGACAGCTAAAAAGGTTATTTAATACATAGTAAGCTTCGGCACGATACTGGTTAGCCTGCCCTATTATTAACAATGCAATAGCTTGAAAGTACATTGTTTTTAATATCTGCCTTTATGGTTTATTGCTCCTTATTTAAGGCCAACAAGTGTTAGTGCCGTATTGCGTCAGAGTTGCACTAACGCGTTCTGGTGACGGTATGGCTGCATATGCGCGATAAAACAATTGTCCAAAATGGCCTCGTTGATAATGAATAGTAAAAAAGCCGTTTAGTGTGTAACCATTTGGCGAGCAATCTACGACGTTAATTTCACCTGTAGCCATTTTAGTCGGTACCAACAAGGCTGGAATACATTGAGGATCTATGCCGAATAAAGCTTCGTTTTCAGGTGTCCATTCTATGCTGTCTTCAAGGTTTAATCGGTTACATTTTCTTAAATGAAGTTCCCATGTATCGCAATGAGTTTGTCCGGCGCAAGTGGGTCCACCAAGATCTAGCTCCTTAACTGAGATATAAACAATATCGCCCGGTTTTGCATTCTGAATTTTTTTGGCAATATCTTGTGTAACCTCTATATCAGCAGTGGTATTGAAGATGAGAGCGTCATAGGGCTTGTTTGTATTTTCATGCCTCCACGATATTACCTCTTCAGTTGTATTGATAAATGCTGCTATTAAAGTGAACAGCACTATGCATATCAAACATGATATTGCTAATGAATGTTTTTTAGCCATGCAAGCTCCCCACTATAATTTTTAGCCCAATGTTAGCCTCTTCATTGCTCCATTATTAACGGCTTAATACAAGTAACAATATATATTCAAAACATTCACTATCTATGAAGTTTAAAGTATTGAGTATAAACCTTGTATGGGCACACAACGAACTTCGTCACTTTAAATACTTGTGGCGTAGAAAGGGGTTGGCTTTAAAACTAGGTTGTTAAACTCAACAACGTGGTTTGACTGGAGATGACGCTCAAATGCCTCTAACTCATACATATCATGCATTTTTAGCTAGAGGCGTTTGTAATAAGGCGTTATAAAGCTTGAAGTTAACCCTTGTTCGACTTAAGTTGGCCAACCATAGTTTTATTAATCGAGCTTGAATGAATGGTAAATATGACGGACAAAAGATAACTCCATTCAGGGTACGTTATGCCACAGGACTGAGGATTTTCAACTCCATTACAGGGTCTGCAATACTTGTTCGTTCCTTCAGCTAAATGCACTCGACAAACAAATGGTCGGTGTTGCCATACTTTGCATATTTTTTCTTTGGGGTCTAAAAACACACATGATTGATCCGCTTCTGGCTGATCATTCCAATGTGAAACACCGGTATGATTACCGTCGGCATCAAACTCAATAAATTTTTGCTGCCTTGCCAGTTTGTCGTAATCGATTGAAATATTGTTTTCTTCACAATGACGTTTGATAAGAGCTGCTTCTTCATCAGTGCAGTACACAATTTCATGGCAGCAATTTGCACAACCTTTATGGCAAAAAGGCGCTGGATAACCATAACGTACATCTCTAGCAATTAATGAGCTGAGGAGCTCGTCAATTTTTTGGTGATATACAAGAGTACGCTGATCAGCATGCAAATATTCTTCGGCAATGCGTCTAAAAGTGGACCAGAATTCATTGGGGTCGGTATCGTCAAATTCACTGCAAAGCGTGCCGTATAAGATGATACCGCTTGTTTTAAGGATGTTTTCCTCAACCCACTTTTTATCTACAATCGTTTGTTCAAGTATTTTGTTCATATCCGCTTCATGCAATATATCTTATTAGGGTCGACCTATATCTCTCTTTAACTAAGTGTAAAAAAATCAGTTATAAAATAGATAGGTTTAGCCGCAGCCACTATATGCCGCGATGATGATTAGTTTCTTTGTTTTGTGTCTTGCTTTAAATGTGAAACACGATATGTAACGTAAAAAAGCGAATAATTAGATAATAATTATGTAACTGCGTCAAGTGAAGTATCGCTCAGTTTTGATATACAGTCATTATTAATCAATAACATAGGTAAGTTTTATACTTTAAAAAATAAGTAAACCAACAATGGTTAGGTGTTACTGCCCAAACCATTGTTGTATTTAAAGTGCAGTACAATGTAAGCGAGCTTACTTTTGATCATTCGCTATAGATGATTTAAGTAATTCAAATGAGGTTTTTATTTGCGCCAGAGGCGCTGCAAAATTCATACGATAATATTGCTCATTTGTTTCACCAAACCAGTTACCTGGGGCTAATGCCAGCTTAGCCTGCTCAGTTAACAACGACTTTAATTGCATAGGTGTTAAGTTCAACCCGCTGAAATCAAACCAGATTTGATTAGTCCCTTGTGGAGTAAACGTTATTACCTGCGGCAGCTCAGTAGCCATGAAATCAATAATCCAATTGCGAGTGTTTTGGGTATAAGCTAAAAACTCGTCAAACCATGCTTTACCGTGCTGGTAAGCGGCAATCGTGGCATAAGTCGTAAATGCATTTCCATTATCTAGCGCCATAGAAGCTACAGTCGCTTTTATTTGGTCACGTAGGCCAATGTTATTGCTGTAAATATATCCATTTGAAATACTATTAAGTCCGAAGTTTTTTGCGGGAGATCCAATAATAGTCAGGCTGTTGTCGTAGCCTAACGAAGTCATGCTGGTGAACTGCGCATCGTCAAAAATGATATCTGCATGTACTTCATCGCTGATGATCAAAGTATTGTATTTTTTGGCAATAGTAACTAACTGTTGTAGTTCTGTTTTGCTCCAAACACGACCAACGGGGTTATGCGGGTTGCATAGCAGTACCATTTTAACAGCGCCACTTTGTAGCTGCTGTTCATAGTGTTTAAAGTCAATAACGTAATGACCCTGTTCAATTTTGAGTGGGTTATTAACGGTTTTACGCCCTGCTGACTCTATTAATCGACGAAATTGATGGTAGACAGGTGTTTGTATTAATACACCCTCGCCTTCTTGGGTGTATTCACGTATTAGCAAAGCGATAGCACTGAGTACTCCAGGGGCTTGTACAAAGTTTTCAGCATTCAAAATAAGGCCGTGCCGTTGTTGGTTCCATTTAGATATAGCATCAAAAACCGATTTTGAATCGAATTCATATGAAAATGATTCACGACTTACTAGTTGCTGCATAGCTTGTGTAATTGGCGATGCGATTGGAAAGTCCATATCGGCAATCCAGTAAGGGGTAACATCACTTGAGCCAAAAACTCGGTTAAGCATGGCGTTATCGTGCTTAATAAACTTGTTTTGAATATCATTTCGACTTGGGTTTACTTGAAACATTACATTTTCCTATGTGCTAACGCATGCCTTGAAATACACCGTAAGTGTAAATGCATCCGTTTTATATCAATATATTTGACTGCAGCTAAACAGCTGCTGTTAATTATCACTAGCCGTTAATGCCAATGAATCGAGAATACCTTTACCACTGTAGATCCCCCCTTCATTTTCTTGTGCAGGCTTACTACGGATCAGATAACCTGTATAACCATTCATTTCGGTAAGTGGAGAATCGTCGAAAAATGCGGTAAATATGCCTATTTCACTTACTAAACCGCTGATTATAGATTGTTTACTGTCACGAATGGCGACGGTTAACGCTTCGCGTTCATGGGGATACAAGCGCTGCATTAGTGCCCATGCGCTATATTCTTGCGGTGTGAGCTGTTGTAACTTTTCACTGATTTGTTGTCCAAAAATACAATGCCCACCGCCTTCACCTTGATTTTTTAAAACCCAGTCATGTTGAGCTGCGTGGGTGTTGAACCAATTGATTGTTTCAGCGTTAATGGGTTTCATTTCAGTTAACACGCTTTTTATTAATTGGGCTTGTTCAAAATTAAATCCCCAGCGTGCAAAGTCCTGGACAGGCATAGTTGTTAATATCATCTGCATAATTTTACTAGTGGCTAACTGCTGGCTAAAAGTTGCGTTAACAGCAACGTGATGCTGCTCGATAAATAGCCGTGTTTGGCTTAGCGTTTGACAACATACCGACTCTTGCTGCATTGGTGAGTAGTAATCTACATATTGATACCCAGCCCTAAGGTACACAACATCAATGGCTCCCACATTCGCGAGCATTAACCTTTTATTAGCGCCAGTCGTAAGCTCGGTGCTAAGCTGTTTAAAGGTTCGTCTAACTGTTCGTACTCCTAACTTTTGTAACGCTACTTCCAATAAATGTTGGTCGTAAACATTAGCTTCACCTTCTTGAATGACCATTAGAAATGTTGGTTGGTGCTGTACATCAGCATCGCTAACCTTAACCTGTGCGGCGATAGTTTTTGCCGTTGTTGCTATGGCACTCGCAAGTTGCGCTAGTCCTTGGTTTGGAGCGGGTTTCGCTTGCTGATCCGCTTGCCAATTAGCATGATCTGAAGGCCATTGCGCTCGTATAAATGCATGCAGTTCGGTTGCACGTTGTCCAAATGGTGCCATTCCCGCTGCGATGCCGTTAAATTCAATAACTTTGGCACCGTGTTGACGGTCATCCATAAAATCTGTTCGCATTATAAGTAGCGGTTTTCTAGCTGGGGTT
Organism: Shewanella youngdeokensis; assembly: GCF_033180165.1. Lineage (GTDB taxonomy): Bacteria > Pseudomonadota > Gammaproteobacteria > Enterobacterales > Shewanellaceae > Shewanella > Shewanella youngdeokensis. The sequence continues at coordinate 2,195,426 of NZ_CP136522.1, read as the reverse complement.
AACCGTTGAAGAGCATGTCCATGCGCTTGCCTGTGTAAAGATATCAAGCGTGCAAAAAATGGATCTGCTTGTGCAACATCTGCAAGTGCAGATTGTAAAAAGTCGTGGTCTTCAGACACGCGACTGATCAATTGCGTTAATAGCGGTGTTACTTTAATTAGGTGTTCAAACACTTCACGGGGCATTGTCATAGGAGCGAAGCTAAATGGGCAGTGTTTAGCACTACTATCTGGCTGCCTAAATGCCACGCCATGCATTATCGCCCACTCAGTCACTTGGTCAATTATTTGCTGTGAAATAGGAGAGGATTGTTTCATTATTGCTCCAAACTTTACTACGGTATGGCTAAGTGTTTTAAGGTAGAAATTTAATCGACAAGGGGCTAATTTATGCCGCTTAACATTTTCTATTCAGCCTTGACTCTTTCTCTGTATAGCTGAGGATCCCCTCTTGACCGATTTCGAAATCACAGCAAGCCATAAGTTGCTGCTTAAATTTAACCCGTGCTCTTTGTACTCGGCTTTTCGCGCCTGAAAGTGATATATCAAGCTTATTAGCGATGACTTGTTGCGGCAGCCCCTCAATTTCAGCCAGCTGCAGTGCAGTTGCGTACTTTTCCGGCAATTGTGCGATTAACGGGCGTAAACATTGCGCTAACTCTTCTCGGGCTTGTTTACCATCATCATGCTCTTCAGCAATGAGGTCGTCTGGTAAAGTTTCAAACTGATGTCGCGTTCTATAAAAATCCATAATCGTATTGTGGGCAATTCGGTAAAGCCAACCTTTCAGGCTACCTTTTGATTTTAATTGATGTAAATTCTCACTGGCTTTGATGTAAACATCTTGCAAAATGTCATCAATCGCATGCGTGTCGTCTACGCGTTTACTAACATAACTTCGCAGTTGTACTTTGTGGTTTTGCCATTGTGATATCATAAAAAGTGGCTCTCATAGCATTAAATTTCTAATCTGCATCTAAGACGCTTTCTTTCAAAAAAAGACGCAACTTTTTTAATTTTTAAATCAAATCTTCACGAAATTTATCAATTTCAACTTATGATAACTTTAGCACAGCGGTTGTTGTGTTATGTCGTAGTACGAATTGCCTGATGTTGAAACAGTAACTCGTAGGTTACTGCTTGAGCCGTTATTATTTTGCTGCTAATTGATGAGGTATGCATGTTTCGATCTCTTTTATGCATTTTACGCTAGCTCTGCTCTAGCCAACCGCATTAGATCTTTACTTGGTTGGCTTATCGCAAATTGCTCGCGACCTAAATGCTACTGAGTTACAGTTACACATTGCTTTTTAATTTCTCATGGTGGCGCAACCGGCTAATGGAATATTGGCTGCAGCGCCTCATTATTGTCAGCATTGGGTTAACAACATGCACCTTGATTTGGTGTGCTTATCTGTTCAGTAGAAAATACAATACTGGATTAGTTAGATAACCCATTAACGATGTTAAGGCATAAAAGAAATACTAATAAACCCTAAAATACATGACTTAAGCTGGGTGAATGTTTGTACCATAGCGGATAATGCCATTACTAGTTATGTAATGCTTCGATAGCGGTATAAACATTCTAATTTTCAACCCGATGAATATGCAAATTCAAAGTTTCTGTAGCAATTTTATGCTGCTCTAGGTAGAACTGAGAGTTTAAATTTTTAACCTAGGGAGAGTACTTTTATTTATCAGTGCTATTTTACAACCTCATTATTAATTTTTTCTATTCTACAGTTCCATTGGATCACTGAGGGTGTCAAAGGTTAATTTATAGTGTTGGAATGTTGAGTTTCTATCGGCTTGTGCTAATGGTGACACAATCTCAAACATGTCATTAAAAGAGATCGGGCTTTGGTCTTTCCAGTTTAAGGTGTTCATCGCGGTGCACAGTAAATTGAATATTGTTTTAATACTATTATTGTGACCATGTTGGCGCAAAAATTTATTTTGCCCCATAATTATGCTGCCTCTTTCAATGGTTCTCATTGAAAAAATACAGTCAATTATCTCTTGTTTACTCGATAATAGCTCACCACTTTTCAGTGCGTTACTCCAAAGTTGTTCGTTCATTTGTTTAAGCTCTATAAAAACAACGTCTATATTTCCTTCATACTCTGGGCTGGATACGCCATAAACATGCGGGTTAGCACCTAAAAAACTGACACAAACATCATTACTGGTTTCAGACCAGCTTTTGATAACATCAAACATGTGTATGTATATCACTTTTTGCTTGTAACTCAGGCTATCCATTGAAATCAACTGGCGCATATTTTCAAGAACAAAATTAAAGTTCTCAATAAATAAGGCACTGACAAGATCTTCTTTGGACTTAAAATGATTATAAAAAGTCTTTGTTGAGCACTGAGCTCTAGTTGGTATTTGAGAAAGTCGAAACGAACACAAGCCTTCTTCCATAATGAGTTCTTTGGCCGCATTTAGAATGCGCTCAATCGTTAACGATTTAGTCTTTAAATGGTTATGCATTTTCGTCCTCCTAAATGTAATTATAACGCCATTGAATATTATTTAGTTATTGTTTCACAACAGTAACTTGTAACTGTGACAAGCCTCATTTATCCCCAAAAAATGTAACAACAACAATGAAAAAAAGTGTGCGTCAGTTAACAGTTTGAAGGGGCAAAGCTTTTCCAAAAGCAGTCAAATGCATCACAGAAATTGTTTTGATATGAAAATAATATAAATACCACTAATTAATATCGGTAATAACTATATTAGAGGCAAACATGAAAACAACACTAACCACACTCGCTACAGCACTATTTATGACATTTACTGTATCTGCTGCTGAAGTTATTAAAATTGACACGCCAGCACTAGATAACACAGTGCAAAAAGTATACTCAGTTTACTGCCCATTTTGCTACAAGTACGAAAAAGCCGTAACACCGAACCTAGTTAAAAACTTACCTGCAGGCGCAACTTTCCAAGCTATTTGTCTTGAAAACAAAGGTGAGCTAGGTGTTGAATCTTGCGAAGTATTAGCTGCTGCTGACACTATCAGCCACAAAAAATACAAACAAGCAAAGCTTGCTATGTATGCTGCAGTGCATGATCAAAAACTTAAAAATGTTAAAGGTTCAACTGCGGTAAAAGGTGACTTAGCTGCAATTGGCCTTAAGGCTGCGGGCATGTCTCAAGCTGAGTTTAAAGCTGCTCTTGCTTCTCCAGAAGCGCAAGAAAAACTAGCTTACGACCGCACTATCGCGTTAACCATCGCTAAGAAAAAAGGGATCCCAGCCATTGTTGTTGGCGGTAACAAGATGATTGATACCAGCACAATCACTTCACTCGCGAACCTTGATGAAACCATCAAAAACAACCTTTAAGGTAAACTATGATGACTCAATTTAAACAGTGGATAGCCGATCTTAAAGCTAACCCGTTAGCGACATTAGAAGAGACACAAGAAGGACGCGCAGTTTGGGCTGTTATGGCCTGTGCCTGTGTATTCTTGCTGGGGTCAGCGATGGGTTATTTCCAGTGGTTCCTTGCAATGGATCCATGTGAAAACTGTGTTTACATCCGTTTTAGCCAGTTCTGTATTTTAATTGCTGGCATCATGATGATCATTGCGCCTAAAAATATAATCATCAAAGTGCTAGGTTTAGTACTTGCTTGGTACGGCATTGTATACGGTATGGACAAAGCCATTGTATTGTCAGGCCAACATGTTGCGTCACACGCTGCAGATGCTGGACTGGACTTGTTCCAATCTGGCCAAGGTGCGAATGCTTGCTCACTTGAGCCTACATTCCCGTTAAATCTGCCACTGCACGAATGGCTACCTTATGAATTCGCACCAAGTGGTATTTGTGGTGAAGACGATTGGTCACTGTTTGGCTTGAACATGGCTCAGTACTGCATTATTAGCTACTGTGTGTTTATTATTTGTGCGCTACCACTAACCATTGCGTTCATTACTAAAACACTTAAAGGCAGTAAGTAAACGGCTAGGAATTACTGTTCAGTGCCACTTATACAAGTAGGCACTGAACGGTATATAAATAATGCGTGACACATTTGTAACCCGTTGAAGTTTATTAGGTAATTAAATTTTAGATTATTGCATGTTAATCAATAAAAGAGGTTGTATGGATTTTACTAAGTTAGAGCATTTCATTAAAGCGAGTCGCTACGGCAGTGCGCGAACAGATGAAAAAAAGGGCATTGTTAATTTACTATTACTAAGCGGTGGCTCATGTACCCGTGGGAGTATTGAAAGCCAGCTAAACTTATCTACTAGTGAGACAGAAAAAGCCATCGATGACTTGATCACGGCAAATATTATTAATGTTGCTGGCAATGATGACTGTTATGAAATTCGGGCCCATTTATCGAGATAAGTTCAGCTAAAAACAGGCTGTAGCAACTACCTTAGTGCGAGAAAATAATATTAAGCCGAATATGCCAGAAACCATTAAGTGGCTTACTAGAACTGGGTATAACTGTGATCATGCAGCTTAATTTAAATCAAGAATCACCAATGAAACGCTTATAAAATTGTGACTATAGCTCTATTGGATCATTAAGGGTGTCGTAGTTTAATTTACAGTGTTTAAACGATGAGCCAGCAGCTGTTTTTACTAATGGAGACAGCGTAGTTAACATTTTGCTAAAAGACAGTGGTTGCTCATCTCGCCACTTTAATGAGTTGATCATCAATGACAACAAGTTAAAAACCGATTCAATATTGCTATCATGACCATGTTGACGCAAAAACTTATTCTGACCGACCACAATACTCCCTCTTTCAATGGTTCTAATTGAAAAAATGCAGTTCACAATATCTGTTTTATCAGATAACAATGCCCCGCTATTAAGTGCCTGGCTCCATAGAGCTTGAACCCTGTTTTTAAGCTCAATAAACACCACATTTATGTTGCCTTCATACTCTGCACTAGAAACACCATAAACATGGGGGTTTACACCGATGAAATTAATACAAACATCACCTTCACGCGCAGACCAACACTTAACAACATCATACATATGACTATAAATGACTTTTTCTTTTAAACTCAGTTCCTCCATTGATAAAATGATATCAATTTTATCAATATAATCATTCATATGCTCAATAAAAAGTGCAGATACTATATCTTCTCTAGATTTGAAATACTGATAAAAGGTTTTAGTAGAACATTGGCATTTAGCAGGGAGTTGCGACAATCTAAAAGAACAAATCCCCTCCTCTACGATGAGTTTTTTTGATTCGGCTAAAATTCTATCCCTTGCTACTGATTTAATTTTTAAATGATTATGCATGTTACCTCCTTAGCCAATATAGCCTTAATAAATATGTTTTACTGTCTTCCCGCCTTCAAAATCATGTAACTGTGATATACCTCAACAACTCTTTAAGCACAATTAATATTAGTTAAGCATAAAGGTGATATTGGTCACTTATTGTGGGGATAAAATATTTCCTTAACAAGTAAAATTCATCACAGTATGAGTCATATACTACTAATAATATGTATCTCAACAAGTGAAGAGATATTATTTAAATAAACAACAATACATATGACAAATAAAGTATATAGATTTGGAATTATTTAAAATAACTTTTCATTTAACTTAAATTAATAAAAGGCAACACAGTAATTTCTCCCCTTAAAATAAGTATCTTGTAGCCAATAAGTGCTACAAAAATTAAATAGGATGATAGTTATGTTAAAAAGAACCATATTAGCTACTGCAATTGCAACCATTTCACTTGGCGCATCAGCTGCTGGTTTTCCTCCAGCGCCAGCTGCCGGACAGCTTGGGGCTTTACTTGTAAACCCTTATGGAAACTCTCCGTTAACGGCTTTATTAGATATCAGAAGTAAAAAACCAACAGATATTGTTGTTACAGTAAAAGGTAAAGGCAAGAAAGGGGTTGATATTACCTACCCTGTTGGCCCACAAACGGTTAATACTCATGATGGCATCCCAGTTGTTGGCTTGTATGCTAACTACAGTAATGAAGTAGAAGTAAGTTATAAGCTTGATGGTAAAAAAATTACTGAAACTTACAAGGCTCTTACTGGCTCAATTATCAACCAATATGTAGACAACCGTAACATTACTACGTTACAAGAAATTCAGGTTAAAAAAGTAGCTAAAGGCTTTGAAGACCGTTTATACCTAGTGAACTCACATACCTATAACCAGCACGGTTCAGACCTACACTGGTCAGGACTAAAAGCTGCGAATGCTAGCTTGTTTGATGGTTCACCTGCAATGGGCTCATTGCCTTTTGAAAACCCACCATTAACTTACATCGTAGATACTCAAGGTGAAGTACGTTGGTGGCTAAATCAAACAGCAACCTATGATGCTAAAAGTTTAGATGTTGAAAAACGCGGGTACTTAATGGGCTTCCATGACACAGGTTACGGCGGTTATACGTTTGTACAGGGTCAGCGTTACGGTACGTTTAATTTGCTTGGCCAGATCCAGTCTATGCGCCTACCTCGCGGTTATATTGACGCATCTCATGAACATAATATTATGCCTAATGGTCATACTTTAGTTCGCGCTGCAAAAGCAAACTACGTGAATGATCAAGGTGATACAGTGCATACAGTGCGCGACCATATTTTGGAAATGGATCAACATGGCAACTTAGTTGAAGTGTGGAATCTAGCCGAAATTCTTGACCCTTACCGTGACGCATTACTAGAAGCTCTCGATATGGGCGCGGTATGTTTGAACGTTGATATTGACCATTTAGGTGAAACCGCTGAAATGCAAATTGATGCACCTTATGGGGATATCGCCGGGATTGGTGCTGGTCGTAACTGGGCTCACGTTAACTCAATTGAATATGATCCAAAGGGTGACAGCATCATTGTTTCAATGCGTCATCAAGGGGTTGCTAAGATAAATCGAGATAAAGAAGTCGTCTGGATCCAAGCACCGAGTGAAGGTTGGAACAAAGAGCTGTCTAAAAAACTACTGACACCGGTTGACTCAAAAGGCAATAAGATCAAGTGTACTGAAAAAGGCGTTTGTGAAGATAACTTCGACTTTACTTACACTCAGCATACAGCATGGCTTAACAACTCTAATGGTAACTTAACCGTATTTGATAATGGTGATGGTCGTGGCCATGAGCAACCTGCATTAGGTAGCATGAAATACAGTCGTTTTGTTGAATACAAAATCGACGAAGAAAACATGACGATTGAACAAGTGTGGGAATACGGTAAAGACCGCGGTTTTGATTGGTTCAGCCCTATCACCTCAAACGTTGAATACATGGCTGACCGTGACACCATGTTTGGTTTTGGTGGTTCAATACACCTATATAACCCAGGCGAACGAACTATAGGTAAAATCAATGAAATTGGTCATAGCGATGGTAAAGTAAAAGTCGAAATTGACATTTTATCTGACAAACCGAATACACCGCACTACCGTGCAAGCCTAGTTAACTTAATGAGTCAATTTGGTCGTTAATCTCTTGGTTTAATCTATACTATGGTTTGAAAATGGGGCTTACGCCCCATTTTTATTGCCTATAAATTGAGTCATAAACTATTTGATGTGATTAATCGTCACTTGGAGTCATGGCTTCTTTGATTTGGTCACTACTAAAGCCTTTACGCGACAAATAAGCGTACGCTTTTGACTTATCTTTATAGTCCGATAAATCATAACGCTTTTTTGCTAATTGCGTTTTGCAACTTAAATAAAAATCCACCTCATCAGAAAGGGACAGTTGATACACGCTTTCTTCAAAATCACTTACATCAATCAAGCGTTGTTTTAGCTCTTGTAAAATGAGTGTCTCGCCCTTCCCTTTTTTAAACAGCTTAACAATTTCAGATTTTAATTCGACTTTGTCAGCCTTTACCGCCAATTTACTGCGCAATGTAGCCCGCTGCGGATGTTGCGCCAGTGCGTAGTCTATTTCGGTACGGCTAAAGCCTTTGGTGGTCATATGTGAATAGACTTTTTCTTTATTGGTCGCATGAAAATCTTTAAACCGACTCAGCAGTCTTGACGTTGCCATGGCAAACGCATCTACCTTTTGCTGGTCCATCACTTGCTCAATAGCGGTGTCTATGTCGCTTAGCGCAATGCCTCGTTGTTGTAATTTTCGTTTAATTGCCCCGCTACCGAGTTCATTATTAAAAGCTATTTCGCTAAAGCGCACTGCAAAATCTATATCATTTTTTATGTAACCGCCTTCAACAAGCCTAGCGAGCACTGTGTCTATCCATTGTTGGTTGTCAGTTTTACGCTCTAGTTTGCTACGGATCTCGTTTACAGTGAAATCCTGTTGGGCCAGATGCCAATACGCGCTGTTAAATACATTATCGATAGTTTTGGCTTGCCTAAGGGGCTTAGTTTGCATAAAAATCTTATATTATAAATATTCAACATGAGTTTAGCAGATGCTATACGTTTTACGTAAGCAGCTACTTAAGGCTAAACATTTGGTTTTGTAGGCTACTTCTCTGAAATATTTAGCTAATTTTATTGCTGTGACGCCGGTAGGCTGCACAGCCTGTATATTTACCATATACTAATGAGATAAAAACAACTCAACATCGAGTCAATAATGGAAGTCGAGCTTCTCGAAATAAAAAACTTCATCAGCCAGTACCCACCTTTTGATCAATTACCAGAAGAAGCATTAGTCGAAATGACTAACAGTGTTGAGATTTCCTACTATCGCGCTGGCAGTATGATAATTGATTTTGGCCAAAAGATTCATGATCTGTTTATTATTCGAAGTGGTGTTGTTGAAATTTATCGACGCAAAGGCGAGTTATACAACCGGCTTGACCAAGGTGGCGTATTCGGACAAATGGGATTATTAACCAATAATAAGATCCGTTTTCCAGCTAAGTCGGTAAAAGACACGTTGCTATATTGTATTCCTGAAGCGGTATTTGATGAATTTTGCGAACGCTATGACTTCTTTTCTGATTTCGTAGAAGTTGAAGGTAGCGTGCGATTACAGCAAGCTGTTGAAGAAAACAGTGACGATGCTAACTCACTAACAACCTCTAAAGTTAAAACACTACTAAGTGGTGCGCCGGTAATGCTGTCCACCACTACTACAATTCAAAATGTTGCACGTATTATGTCGGAAGAGAATGTATCCGGCGCGATAATTTATGATCCTAATCTTGCCGATGAAGGTGGAAACAGCTTTGTTGGGATTATTAGTGAACGTGACTTGTGCTCTAAAGCGATAGCACAAGGGTTAGATGTAAACACTCAAGTCATTGAAGTTATGTCAACAGAGCTGGTGTCTTTGGATCATAATGCATATATTTTTGAGGCAATGCTGCTAATGTTGCGCTATAACGTGCACCATCTACCTATATTAAAAAATAAACGTCCAATTGGCCTCATTGAAGTTTCCGATATTATTCGTTACGAGTCGCAAAATAGTTTATTAATCGTAAGCAGTATTTTTCAGCAAAACACTATTGAAGATTTGATCATTTTATCGGATCAGATTAAAGACTGCTTTGTACGTATGATTAACGAAGATGCTAACTCACATATGGTTGGGCGAGCGATGTCTGAAATTGGCCGTAGTTTTAAACAGCGGTTATTAGAGTTGGCAGAAGAAAAGCTCGGAGAGCCGCCCGTGCCCTATTGTTTTTTAGCTTTAGGTTCGATGGCGCGAGATGAGCAATTGATTGTGACGGATCAAGACAATGCGATTATTTTAGACAATGAATACGATGATACCTTACACGGTCACTATTTTAGTGAATTAGCCAGTTTTGTTTGTGATGGTTTGGCCGCTTGTGGTTATACCTATTGCACTGGCGATATTATGGCGACGAACCCCGAGTACCGTAAAACTCAATCTGAATGGGAAGAGTGCTTTGCCGATTGGATTGAACACCCAAACCCACAAAAACTACTAAATTGTTCCATATTTTTTGATCTATACGGCGTATATGGTAGGCCGAAGTGGGCTGAACAGTTAAACGCGTTTATTTTAAGAAAAGCCAAAAAGAACAACCGTTTCTTAGCTCGTTTAGCTCGTAATGCGTTAAACCGAACTCCGCCACTTGGTTTTTTCAAAAACTTTGTGATGGAAAAAGATGGCCGCCACAACAATTCAATTAATTTAAAAAAGCGTGGAACCGCACCGCTGGCAGATCTTATTCGAGTTCATGCGTTAGCCATTGGCTCCCAATCGCATAACTCATTTGACCGACTGGAAGATATTATTGAAGCCGGTATTTTACCCAACAATAAAGGTAAAGATCTGCAACATGCAATGGAATTTATTTCGTTAGTCCGTATTCGTCACCAAGCGTTAGACATTGAAAATGAACAAGAGCCTGATAATAATATCGAGCCTGAAAACATGTCTGACTTTGAAAGGCGTAACTTGAAGGATGCATTTTTAGTGTTGAGTAGTGCTCAAAACTTCTTAAAGTTCCGCTACAGTGCTAACAGTATGCAGGGATAACGGATGCGAATTAATAACAACCAAGAGATATTAAACTGGAAAGCCTATTTAAAAATTAAAGCCCAAGAAAGTAAAGACCGGAGGTTAATCCATTTTTACAATGCTGGTACTTATCATGAAGAAGTTAAAGTAAAAAATATTGAGTTTGTCGCATTAGATTTCGAAACAACCGGCCTTGACGCTAATCAAAACAGTATAATTAGTATCGGTTTAGTGCCTTTTACTCTCGAACGCATAGCGTGCCGAATGGCTAAGCATTGGTTTATTACACCCGAAGATAAACTCAAAGAAGATTCTATCATCATACATGGTATTACCCACTCTGCTCTAAAAGGCGCGCCCGATCTTCTGCGGATTTTAGAGCAACTATTGGACGAGTTAGCCGGTAAAATTGTGGTAGTGCACTACCGTAGAATTGAGCGTGATTTTTTTGATGCCGCACTTAAAAGTTTAATCAATGAAGGCATCGTATTTCCTGTGGTAGACACTATGCAACTCGAGGCGAATATTCAACAAGCTCGACCCCGTTCTCTTGTCGATTGGTTTAAAAATAAACGTCCTAATTCAATTAGACTAGCTAATACCAGACTTCGTTATAATTTACCAACCTACCCACCGCATGACGCTCTAACAGATGCAATTGCAACCGCTGAGTTATTACAGGCGCAGATCTACCATCATTTTGGCCCTGAAACGCCAATTAAAAATTTATGGTTATAACGTTATAAAAAAGCCGGCTAACATCATCAATGTTAGCCGGCTTATAGATGCAAATCGTACTAGTGTGAAATTAATTTAAGCGCTTTTCAGTTCTAAGGCCCATAATCAAACTCACACACATCACCAGTAAGATAATGGTAAACGGCAAAGCAGTGGATATAGCACCTGCTTGTAGTGCTTCCATTGCCTCTTTACCACCAACCCAAATTAATCCCGCAGCGATAGCGCCTTCAATGAAAGCCCAAAAAACACGTTGTGGTACAGGTGCATCGACTTTACCACCAGAGGTAATACTATCAATCACTAGCGAGCCTGAATCAGACGATGTTACAAAAAACACCAATACCAATACAACAGCAAGAAAAGACAAAATATTGGCCATCGGTAATGCATCAAACATTTGGAACATCGCCAAAGACACATCGGTTAAGCCATTTTCACCCAGCTGACCAATATTATTGACAACTTGATCAATTGCAACGCCACCAAAAACTGACATCCACAGTGTTGTGACTACCGTTGGTACGATTAATACCGCTATCATAAACTCACGGATCGTACGTCCTCGTGAAATACGCGCAATGAACATACCTACAAATGGTGACCATGAAATCCACCATGCCCAGTAGAATACTGTCCAACCATGCATCCAGGCTTCGTCGTCACGACCGATAGGATTACTCAGTGGGATGATGTTTTCAATATAACCCATTACGGTTAGCGGGATTGTCCCCATTGAAACAGCAAAGCTGACTAACGCCACAAATAACAGTAATGCAATGGCTAATAACATATTAACGTTACTGATCACTTTTACGCCGCCATCAATACCGCGTATAACAGATACAACAGCTAGCATAGTGACGACAAAAATAATGGTGATTTGCAGCGTCACATTATTATCAATGCCAAACACATGGTGAAAACCACTCGCAGCCTGTTGTGAGCCGAGCCCGAGTGAAGTTGCTAAACCAAACAAGGTAGCTAGAACGGCCAGAATATCAATAATGTGGCCTGGCCACCCCCAAGTACGGTCACCCAAAATTGGATAAAAAACCGAGCGCATTGATAGTGGTAAACCTTTGTTATAAGCAAAAAAGGCTAACGATAAAGACACCACACCGTAAATGGCCCATGGGTGTAAACCCCAGTGGAACATAGTTGCTCCCAGTGCTAACTTGGCCGCTTCTGGTGTATTAGCAGTGACATTTAGTGGGGTTTCATACCAACCGGTAAAATAGGCAACCGGTTCTGCTACTCCCCAAAACATCAGCCCGATCCCCATTCCTGCAGCAAATAACATCGCTATCCACGACATCATGCTGTAGTCAGTTTTGGCCTCATCCCCGCCTAGGCGAACTTTACCGTAAGGAGATATGATCATCGCGATACAAAAAATCACAAAAATGTTGGCCGACCACATAAATAAGCCATCAAATGCACCAATGATTTGCCATTTAATTCCATCGAGAACCGATTTAGATGTTGCTGGATCACCCAATATAATGGCAATTAAAAAGAGCCCGATTAATGTAGCGCTGATCCCAAACACAGGATTATGAACATCAAAGCCCCATTTTTGGATGTTATCCTGGCCGACGGTATAATCGGTGTTATCAATACTGTATTTATCTTTTTTGGTTTTCATTGAACCTCATTTAGAACAATTTTCATTTTGAAAATGTAAGTATATTTTACGCTATTTAATGCAAACACGCTGAGTATTGACACTTGCAAATACGTTTTAGTTAACTTTTTAAGTATTTATGTTGAAGTTTTAGGCTGTGTTGTCGAAGAAATGATGAGTTAGACTCAGTATCGAGCGAGGCGTTAGCTACGAACAATACAATACTTAATATAAATTCTGTCATCTATCCATCTGTAACTTCAGTTCGATATGGATAAATCATTCCATCTTAATGAACATAATAGCGACTGTAGCTGATGAGTACTGCTCAATCTTGGGGGAATTAATTGATTCATTTTTGCCACACACCTTGCACCCTTGTTGGCTAAAAAATAGATGGGGTTGTTATCTACCCGCTTAACCGATGTGCTGCGCGTAACGAAGTTATCTTTAATTTGGGGCTCTTTGGTAAAGCTTGTTTGCTCCCAAATTCAAAGTGGTTATTTAACTTCCCTTGCGCCATATCATCACGTTTAATTTACGCGATTTCATGGTTCCTACGGGGTAAAAATAGTCGCTTGCATAATATCACCGTCATGTCCCGTTGTCGGTTCAATCATCTTGTAGGGAAACTTTGCGGCATAACCGACGGCGATGCTAGCACTATAGAAGTGGCAATCATGATAATCGGCGCAGAAATTTAAAGTTTTAATATCAGTTTAAAGGACATAATCAAATAACTTGAGTGACCTTGTATTTGAGTAGAACTGCCACTTCCAAGGCGAGAATAGCGGTTTACTGCTGCATACTGACTTAAATGCTCATATATTTTGTACTTGCTAGACATATCGCCTGCTTCTAGCAGCACTATGTTTTTATGGGTTGTTATTCTTTCGTATAATATTTTAATTTCACATTAAAATATTATAACGGAATGCACATTAGGATTACGTAAACTACGTGAGCACCTATAACAAATGCTTCACTATACGTGTGTTACAAAAGTGGTTAATGCGATTTACATTGAAAGATGTAATAAGTGAGCTATTGTAGAAGCTAACATAGGTATTATATCTTGCTGATATAAAGAGGCTCCTAAAACACTACTCTTTATATCAGCAAGTTATGTAGTTATTATCTCAGCTACGAGTTTTTCGCCGCGAATCAAAGCTAGCTAACACGACATGATGGCCAATTATGTACTAGTTCCTTGCGGCGATATGAATGCTTGCAACTCTGGCCGGCCATTTTTTCTAGCGACATACTCTTTAAAAGACTTCGTTATAGTTTCAGCAAGCCAAGCGTATTCTTGTGAACCATAATTTTGGCTAGACATTTTCAAATGATAAGATGAATTTAGTAGGACAAGTTCTGGTGGTGGGGCAATTATTGCTAGATCAGTTAAATCATCAGGCAAAGCGAGCGTTGAAGTATAAGTGATAAACGTGCCCTTACGAATTGTGTCAAAAAGTGATTTACAATCGCCGAAGCTGCCTTTTACATTTAGCTTAAAGCCATGCCCAGCAATAATTTTTTCCATGAATGAGCCAGCATAACTATTCCAGCATAAATCATTCATAAGCACTGGGTAATTGCTAAAGTCTTCTAAAGTAACGGCACCGACTTTAGTTAAAGGATGATCACGGTGTACCACAATAATTCTTTTAGTTTCTCCAAGGTTAAGCTCGTGAATACCAGCTAACTCACTTTCAATAATGTGAATACCAAAATCGACTTTACCAGAAACGATGTCGGCCTGTGAGTGAGAATTCCACGAGTGACAAGACAAGTTTAGGCGGGGGCATAACCCAGCTAACTCACTAAATAGGTGTGTAAACCACCCCATTGACGATACCATTCCATGTACTGTTAAGCGGCGATTAATCTGTTGAGGATCAAAATCTCCTGCATGAAATAAATCTTGTTCAATGCGGTTAAGAATATCGTTGATCCCTAAGGCAAGTCGTCGACAATGTACCGTTGGTTTAAGCCCATCGTGGGTGCGAATGAACAGTTCATCTTTAAATATTTCACGCATACTTGCTAAACGATATGATACTGACGAAGCACTTAGTCCAAGTTCTTCAGCAGCTATTCCAGCGCTTCCAGATTCAACAATCTTTTTTAACAGACTCATGTGGATCACTGAAAGGTTATGGATCTCTTTGGCCGGCATTTACTATCCTGAAACAAAACCAATAATGTAATAGATAATATATTAAGGTTTCTTATTTTATATTCGCTCAGTTAACACTTTAGGAGAATCTTTGTTGTATAAATTCCATTTTATTGATCTCTGTTTGCTATATATAAGCGCTACCTTGTAAAGGTGTTTGTGCATTTGTGACCGACCTCAAAAGCTTATTGTCATATGTTACACATATAGTGATTACGGTTATTTCTCTTATTAAAACCATTACAGTGTGTAATTCGCTTTGCTAAATTAGCTTTGATACTAATTGATTTATTTGACAATATTGCCCTATTTAACTTTATTAAATATTGCAATAGATTAATTTCTTTCAATGGTTGTATTGATAAATTATTACTTGTTTAAAGATCTGAATAGACAAGATTAACAGTAGTGAAAGGGGCAACTAAAAATCTAACTCCATCGAGACCTTCTGGAGTAACATCCTAGTGAGTATTTTTACATCTTAAGCTTTTTAAATGCGTCTAATTCAACAATTTTAGTTAAAATTTCTATTTACCCAGTATCGTAAAAACGTGCCTAGCTAAACACAAGCCTAAGGTTTGGTGAATGGTATTTAGCAAAATGAAATCGCTTTACTGTTTTTGCCTGACATTTACCGCCAACAAATTCATTAAATAATCCCGCAGCAAATTTAGTAATTTACTGCGGAAAACGTTTACGATTGCTATAAAGCGTTAATCAATAACGGTGACGCACGGCTAAACGCAATAGAAATTTCGCAATTTGTTGTTTAAAACGCAAAACTGTCTTTATCCAGTGCCATCATTGAATCTACACCATTTTCAATACAGGCCGCGTGCCCTTTTGCCCTAGGCAGCATACGCTGTATAAAAAACTGAGCCGTTTTAATTTTAGCTTCATAGAAAGGTGCTTCGTCCGAACCCTCTGCAATATTTTGCAGTGCTACTTTAGCCATTTTGGCCCAGAAGTAAGCCAAGGTGACATAGCCTGCAAACATTAAGTAATCGACTGATGCACCACCGATTTCATCAGGGTTTTTCAACGCTTTAGCCCCAATACTGACCGTAAGCTCATGCCACTGCTTTGCATAGGCCATGATGGGTTGAATAAACTCGGCCATTTCTGGAACTGCCATGTTTTGTTGACAAAAAGCTGTAACATCTTTTGAGAATGGTTTTAGTATTTCCCCCTGGGTTCCTATAATTTTACGAGCGAGTAAATCAAGGGCTTGAACACCAGTTGTGCCTTCATAAATGCAGCTAATTTTTGTGTCCCGCATTAGCTGTTCCATGCCCCACTCTTTGATGAAACCATGACCGCCAAATACTTGTACGCCATGACTTGTTGCTTCAAACCCAAGCTCAGATAGGAATGCTTTGGCTATTGGTGTTAATAATGCTAGCTTTGTTTCGGCATCGATTTTAATGTCTACATTTTGTTCAGCATGACCAATATCAACCAATTGCGCCAAATATGAGATGAGTGCTCGTCCTCCTTCTGCGATAGATTTTTGCGTAAGTAACATTCTACGCACATCAGGGTGAACAATAATTGGGTCAGCAGGTCCATCAGGATTTTTCACACCACTTATTGAACGCATTTGTAAGCGGTCTTTAGCGTAAGCTAATGCCCCTTGAAATGAAGCTTCAGCGGCAGCAACACCTTCATTAGCCACACCAATGCGTGCAGCATTCATGAAGGTAAACATGCATTTCAGCCCTCGATTGGGTTTACCAATTAAGTGCCCTGTTGCACCGTCGAAATTAATTACGCAAGTCGCATTACCGTTGATCCCCATTTTGTGTTCAATTGAACCACAGTTAACACCATTCCTGTCGGCAATACTGCCATCTTGGTTGACATTAAACTTAGGGACAATAAACAGCGAAATCCCTTTATTACCTTCTGGAGAACCCGGTATACGAGCAATAACTATATGGACAATATTGTCTGAAAGATCATGCTCACCAGCCGAGATAAATATCTTAGTACCGGTTAATGAATAGCTACCATCTTCGTTTAATTCTGCTTTTGTGCGTAACATTCCTAGATCAGTACCACAGTGAGGTTCTGTTAAACACATGGTACCAGTCCAATTTCCTTCCACTAAGCTTGGCATGAACAGTTGTTTTTGTGTAGCTGTGCCATGGGCTTCAATAGTTGCTAGTGCACCATGGCTTAATCCTGGGTACATTGAAAAACTATGGTTTGCACTTGAAAACAGCTCGGAAATGTTAATATTTAATGAATGCGGCAAACCTTGTCCACCAAACTCTTCTGACTGAGACAGCGTTGGCCAACCACCCTCTACATACTGCTTATAAGCTTCTTTAAAGCCGTCAGGTGTAGTCACACCATTTTCGTGCCAAGTGCAACCTTGTTGATCACCTACCTGATTTAACGGCGCAATAACTTGTTCGGTCAGCTTTGCAGCTTCTGCAATAATGGCATCAACCATGTCCACGGTCGCGTCTTGATAACCTAAGCGTTGATAGTGTGCCTCGCAACCAAGTAATTCTTGCATTACAAACTTAATATCACGGATCGGGGCTTTATATTCCAACATGGTGGATCTCCAAGTAATTATCTATGGTTACACTCGTTCTATCAGTGTTTAAGTCGCGTACAGTCGTAGCTAATACGTCAGGTGTTCAAACCCGTCAATTGTTAATGCTAGGTTAATCACATTTATTATCCAAGTGCATATTACTAATGACCATCTATTCGTGTTGTTAATACAGCTAAAGCGCTGCTGATATAAAATATTATTTTGCACAGTCCAAGTAATAGATGGCTACTTACTTCAAAATGAATATTTACAGCTGTTAAAAATTCATATAAATGCTAGTTCTTAGGTAGCCACATTTATTTTCATAATTAGGTTAAAAACTCTATTTAATAATTTTGATTTAGATTGTTTGCTCTACTTAGTTAATTAAACTTACTGTTGATTTTAATTTATTTTTTATGCAGGTTAAGCACATGAATGACTAATCAGGTTATTACTTTTATGAATAGTCATCCATTAGAACAAATGATTGGTTTAATTTAAATGCACCAATTAGCATGATTTTGCAATTAGACGTTAATTAAAGTGGTAGTTACCTCTAGCAAGAATACATTTTATTCTTTTTAGTGCCCTTGAAGTTTTTAACAATGCTAATTATCAAAGTTATATATTTTTGCAAGTTACAAAAAAGAACGCGTAAGCGTCAGCAATGCCTGTTAGTTCAACAACTTAAAGTCATCCTCTAGCAGGTAATAATAACTATTAGTCAGTATCGGGGAACTATATGCAACAGACAAAAACACCTACTTTTAAACAGTCAATACTCGCATTTGCCGTAATTGGAGCGCTGAGTTCAACTGCTCATGCGCAAGAATCAGAACAAGAAAATATATCTCAAGCGGCAGAGAAAACCCCTGAAGTAAATACAGGTGAAGCAAATAAAGACATTGAAAGAATTATGGTTACTGCTTCAAAGCGTTTAAAAGGATTACAAGAGTCACCGGTTGCGATTAGCGTAGTAAGTGGTAAAGATATTGAACAAGCTAAAGCAATGGACATAGCTGATCTACAAACCCTAGTGCCAACTTTACGCGTTACGCCTTTACAACGGTCAACCAATACCAATTTTTCAATTCGAGGCTTTGGTAATGGAACAAATAATACCGGTATTGAACCATCGGTAGGTGTGTTTATTGATGGTGTGTACCGCTCTCGTGCTGCGGCACAAATTGGTGATTTACCGCGATTACAACAAGTCGAAGTATTAAGCGGCCCTCAAAGTACATTATTTGGTAAAAATGCGTCTGCGGGTGTGATTAACGTTCGCACTATGGAGCCGTCAAATTATTTAGAGGGTAATGTCGAACTTGGCGTTGGTAATTTCAACCAAAAAACAGCTAAAGCATATATTTCTAATGGCCTGACAGATAAACTTTCAGTCAGTTTATCAGGTGGCTTTCACGCCCGTGATGGTTACACAGATAGTGTTGTAGGCTTAAGTGAAGTCAATGATAAAGACCGCTGGAATGTCCGTGGTCAAGCACTATATGAACCGACTGATGATGTTAAATTTAGATTGATTGCTGACTACAGTGAAATTGAAGAATCATGTTGCTCAGTTGAGAACTCAATCAATGGACCTACGACCGCTGCTGTGCGCGCTCTTGGTGGCATAGTTATTGACGAAACAGATGATTTTGCTTATCAATCAGCCCTCAATTTCGACCCCGATAATTTTGTGGAAGATGGTGGCATATCTCTACAAGTTGACGTTGATTTTGATGGTTATTCATTTACATCGATTACGGCCTTACGTAATAACGATTCGGGTTACTTCAATGATGTTGATTACACTTCATTAGATATTCTCAATGAAAGTGGTCACACTGAAATTCAAACCATTACCCAGGAACTACGTTTAACATCGACCGCTGAGCAAGACCTTGAGTGGATGTTTGGTGCCTATTTGTTTAAGGAAGAAGTCATTACTGGTGACACCCTATACTACGGTGATGATATTCGTAATTACTTTGATGTATTGATGGCCGCAGGCGGCGCTACCGGTTTACTCGGTGGTGTTGAGGGTGTGTACGGAATTGCACCTGGTTCATTTTTCAGTAATGAGTCCACCATTAACACCGAGTTTGAGCAAGATAACGAAGCTTACTCGTTATTTGCAAATTTTGACTATCACATAACTGATAAGTTTACTGCAATTTTTGGTATTAGTTACACTAATGACCAAAAAGATATCAGTATTGAGCAAACTAACACTGATGTGTTGTCGCAAATTGATTTAGCGACGGAGCCCACTCTTTACGGTGTGCCAATTGGTTATATACCATCATTAGCGCCAGCGGTTCCTGTGTTAGAAGGGTTACAGTTCTTGCCGCCGATGCTTGAATTGCCCAACTCGGTAGAAAAACACAAAACAGATGACAGTAAAACCACTTGGTCGCTTCGATTAGCGTATGAAGTGAATGACAACGTCAACTTATTTGCCGCTGGCTCTACCGGTTTTAAAGCCTCATCGTGGAACTTGTCTCGTTACACTAACCCATTTGCTTCAGATCAAGCCGCGCTTGAAAGTGCTGGCATAGCACAAGTGAACCAATCGTACGGCGGACGCTATGCTTCACCTGAAGAAGCCACTGTATATGAAGTAGGGATTAAAGCACGTTTCGAAGATGGTGCCTTTAATGCGACATACTTTGACCAAACGATTGAAGGTTTTCAGTCTTCAATCTTTGTTGGCACCGGTTTTGTGCTTGCAAATGCCGGTAAACAAAGCACTAGAGGTGTTGAGTTTGACTCAAAGTATAATCTAACTGACGAATGGTCTGTAACGTTAGCGGGTACGTTCCTTGACCCGATATATGACTCATTTGTTGGTGCTACAGGCTTAAACGGCCCGGTTGATCTATCGGGACAAAAACCTGCAGGGATCCATGAACAAACCATTACAGCAGGTGTGGCGTATAACTTTGAATTGGCTAATGGTTCATACGGTTATGTTCGCGCAGACTACCTTTATGAAAGTGAAACTAAGCTTGCTGAAAACGTACCTGACTCACTGACTCGTGAAGTTAATTCAGTTAATGCCAGTGCAGGCCTAAGCTTTGAAAATGGTGTTAACTTGCAAGTTTGGGTGCGTAACCTAACGGAAGACGAATACCTACTTTCCGCTTTCCCTACTCCCATTCAGGCTGGCAGCTTTAATGGTTACCCAACACAACCTCGAACCTTCGGTGCTACGGTATCGTATGAATTCTAAGGTTTAATTTAAATAGGCTGCGGTTAACGTCAACATGTTAACTTCAGCCTGTTTTAATCACCAAACAGCTTTTCTTCTATCATCCCAAGCTACATCAGCCAATCAATAGAGTGAAATATGCACATTGAATCGATTTTAAAACAACGTCATTCCGTTAGAGCTTTTACTAATAAATCAGTACCGACCGAGTTATTAAAAAGTATTTTACACCATGCGCAATTAGCACCATCGAACTGTAATGTTCAGCCGGCACAAGTATGCGTGGTCTCTGGGCGAACTAAAGACTTGCTTAAACAGCAGTTCATGGAAACCTTAATGAGCGGTGCAGCTCCAAATCCCGACTTTAACTGGTTAGCCAAATACACTGGCATACACCGTGAACGTCAATTCGGTTCAGCTAATGCACTTTACAGCGCTATTGGCGTCGCCAGAGGAGACAAAAAAGCCCGCCAGATGGCGATGCTACGTAACTGGCAGTTTTTTGATGCTCCGCATGCCATATTTTTTACGATGGACAAATATTTAGACATTATGGGCGCGGTAGACTTGGGTATTTATGCCCAAACCTTGTCACTCATTATGAGTGAACATGGTATTGCTAGCTGTATGCAAGGCGCATTAGGGCAATTTCCTGATCCGGTAAAAAAGGCATTAAATTTACCTAAAGAGCGTGGCATTTTATTCGGAATGTCATTTGGGTATGCCGACGAAACTGCAGTGGTTAACACTACCAGAACTGAACGTGAATCGCTTGACAATGCCGTTGCATTTTTCGATTAACCCTCCCCCTTATTATTGAGATAGTTATGACGCTACAGCACAAGTTCACCCTAATAGATGATGTCAGCATTCATTATGTAGAATCTTTACCCTTGGTAAAAGGTGACCTAACCACGCTTATTTTTTTACATGGTTTTCCTGAATATTGGGCAACTTGGCGTCATCAACTTGAATATTTCTCAAAGCAGTATCGAGTTATAGCCCCCGATTTACCCGGCTATAACCTCAGTGATAAACCGGTTGTTACACGTTTTTACGCAGTGCCAAACCTAATTTCATTTTTTGCATCGTTTATTCAACAAATGTGCCCTAAGCAAAAGGTTATATTAATTGCCCATGATTGGGGCGGCGCAATTGCTTGGCCTTTAACTGCTTTCCATCCTCAATTAGTCAAAAAACTGATTATCCTTAATGCCGCACACCCAAGTACGTTTACTCGCGAAATGGTTACGAATCCACAGCAGATGAAAAAAAGTGCGTATATCCATCAGTTAATCAGTGGCTCTGGTGAGCAAGTCTTATCTTGCAATAACTTTGAGTTTTTAAGTGACAAAATGATGGTCAGCCCGCAAGAAGGTGTATTCACCGCCGCCATAAAAGCGCGTTATCGTGCGGTGTGGAGCCAGCCTGGCGCTATCAATGGTATGTTGCAGTATTACCGTGCTATGCCGCAATTAGCGCCATCAAGTGATACTCAGCAACAGTCAGTTCAGCCCAGCACAGCAAGCCCGCTAAAATCACTTAGCGACATAAAAATACCCAATATTCGTATTCATGTGCCCACGCTTATTTTGTGGGGCGAACAAGACGACGCCTTTGTTAACGAAAACCTCGATGGCATTGAACAGTACGTCACTAATTGCACAGTGGTACGTTTCCCTAAATGCAGTCATTGGTTACAACACGAAGTCTCAGATGACATCAACAAGGCCGTTAACAGTTTTATATAACTGGTATACCTAATTCCATCCACTTACTTTTTATGGTGCTTCATGACAGCTTCTAACAGTACAACCAACCACCCATTTGCGTTTGAAGTGGGAAAAAATGCGTTACATAAAACTCGCATAGTGCCGCTCGACATAGCGCAACCTTTGCTTGAAAACGAAGTGCTGCTAAAAGTGGATAAATTTGCCTTAACGGCAAACAATATTAGCTACGGCATAACTGGGGCTGCACTGGGTTATTGGCAATTTTTCCCTTGTGACCTTGCCGCTGACAGAGCATTGTGGGGCAGACTGCCCGTGATGGGGTTTGCTGATGTTATTGAGTCTAACTGCTGCGACATCCAAGTGGGTGAAAGAGTGTGGGGCTTTATGCCAATGGCGTCACACGTAAAAATCCAAGCAGGTAAAGTGTCTAAAACAGGTTTTACAGACATTAGCCCATGCAGAGACGGTTTAGCCCCTTTATATTCAAGGTTTGATCGTGTCACGCAGAACCTTTCTTATAGCGTTAAAAACGAAGATTACGACATATTATTGCGAGGGTTATTCACCACGTCATGGTTAGTCGATGATTTTATGTTTGACCATGAATATTTTGGTGCGCAGCAATACTTGATCACGAGTGCATCGAGTAAAACCAGTATTGCGCTTGCCTTTAGCATTAAACAACGTGGTGAAAGACCCGCTATAGCTATCACCTCTGAAGCTAACCTCTCATTTGTAAGCTCTCTAGGCTGTTATGACCACGTTGTCAGTTACGCTGACATCCACACACTCGACAGCAGTGTGGCGTCAATTTTGGTTGATATGGCTGGAGGGCAATCCACGCTTAGCGCTGTCCATCAACATTTTGCTGACAACTTACGTTACTCCTGCCGTATTGGAGTAACCCAGCACACCGATGTTAACTTAAATAACAGCTTTAGTATTGATAACTTACCAGGTGCAAAACCTGAGTTTTTCTTTGCACCGACCCAATTACAAAAACGCTCTGCCCAATGGGGCGCTGCAGTCACCATGGCACAAGTAAGTCGATCAATGCTGGCTTATATCGACTTTTGCCGTGCATCAATAAGTATTGACCTTACAACCAATCTAAATGATTTAAATGCTGTGTATCAACGTATTTTGGCGGGCACTGCAGACGCCTCTGTCGGGCACATAATCTGCGTTACAGCAAACTAGTTTACAGCTAACTTTGCGCTGCAATTCATTGCGGGTTACGAGTATAAGCTAATAGCAGAGGTGATAATGGAAAGCATTGAATTAGTAACATTTGTAAATACGCAGGTGATCCCTGTCTGTATATTTCTGATTATGATGGGAATGGGGCTTTCATTGATCCCTGCAGACTTTAACCGGGTATTAAAATACCCCAAAGCTGCTGCAGTAGGCTTGAGTAATCAACTGATATTGTTGCCAATAATAGGCTTTGCATTAGCTAACATTATGCCACTTGAACCTGAATTTGCCGTTGGTGTTATGTTATTAGTACTGTGCCCTGGTGGCACCACCTCTAATATGTTTTCCCATTTAGCCAAAGGCGATGTGGCGTTATCGGTAACGATGACTGCAATTGCTAGCGTATTAACGGTGTTTACTATTCCAATTATTCTCAATTGGTCTTTGCTGCACTTTATGGGGGCTGGTAATGAATTTAAATTACCCATTATTACCACCATGATTAGCCTAATGAAATTAACCATTGTCCCAATCATGGTTGGCATGACAATTAAGCACTATCTGCCTAAGCTTGCGGATAGCACACAAGTATATGTCTCAAAATTTGGCATATTGTTTCTTACATTACTGATAATATTTTTAACGTACATTCAGCAAGATATTGTCGTCGATGCTTTTATTGCAGCGGGGCCAGTTTCATTACTGCTTAACTTATCAACTATGGCGCTTGGCTATTACACCAGTAAATGGTGTGGTCTAAATATGGCGCAAAGGACATCCATAACCATTGAGGTTGGCTTACAAAATAGTACCCTATCGATGTTTATGGCTCTGAGTTTATTAGCCAATTATAAAATGTCATTTACTCCCGCTATATACACCTTAATCATGCTATTTACTGCAGGCATATTAGTACGCATTTTAAACACTAAAATTAAGCGTAAATTAAATCCTAAACTACACGGAAACAATGCCTTATGATTACGGTCCACCATTTAAAACGTTCACGTTCAAAGCGAGTCATTTGGTTGTTGGAAGAGCTGAGCGTACCCTACAATGTGGTAACGCACCAGCGTGATCCTATATCGCATTTAGCGCCAAGAAGTTTGCAAGCGATCCACCCGCTGGGTAAAGCACCAATGATGGTAGATGGCGACATCACTATTTGTGAATCTGGGGCAATACTGGAGTACATACTCAATAACGCTGGCGCCAATCAGTTAAGGCCAGCAATTAATACCACACAATATTACCGCTACCTTGAGTGGTCACACTTTGCAGAAGGGTCTTTATCGTTACCGGTAATATCGTCACTATTATTGCAAATAGAGCCTAATGAGGGCTCTAGCCCATTAACACGCTACATAGCTAAAGAAATTGACGTCGACTTTACCTATATCAATAAGTATCTTGAAAATCAGCCCTACTTCGCCGGAGAGTCATTTACAGCCGCGGATATAATGATGACCATCATGTTAGAGATTGCAGTGAGTTTGAAGTTAATTAATGACAAAAACAACATAAAAAACTATCTCATAAATATACAAAAACGTGATGCATATCTTATAGCTGCAAAACATGGATAAACCCTGTTAATTTATTTTTATTGCTGTATAAAACAAGAACAATAATAAATGATGTAGAGGTAAAAAATGGAATTTATCAGTGTAGCTATCGACAATAATGTACATGTCATTACCTTAAAAAATGGCAAAGTAAATGCTATATCACCTGAATTGATTACCGAAGTTAACAGCGCGTTAGATCAAGCTGAAAAAGACGGCGCTGTTGTTATTCTAACCGGCCAACCAGGGATTTTATCTGGCGGTTTTGACCTTAAAACAATGTCTAAAAGCTCTGATGACGCCATAGCGCTGGTCACTAAAGGATCAAAGCTAGCCCGCAGAATGCTGGCTTTCCCTACCCCTATAATTGGTGCATGTAGTGGTCATGCCATTGCTAAAGGCGCATTTTTAATGCTTTGCTGTGACTACCGTCTAGGTTGTGCTGGTAATTATAAAATTGGTTTAAATGAAGTGGCTATTGGCATGACAATGCATTATGCCGGCATAGAAATGGCTCGCAACCGTATTCCGCGTAATTACCTTACGCGCGCCATAATTAACGCTGAACTATTTGACCCAGAAACAGCAGTCTTAGCAGGGTTTCTAGACGTTGTTGTTGTTGACCAAGAACAGTTACTCGATAGCGCCAAAACCGTCGCTAAGCAGATGCTTCAATTAAATATGGCTGCACACCACGCTACCAAACTTAAAGAAAGGCAGACCATATTGGCATCGCTAGATACTGCAATTGAATTGGATGCTAAAAGTACCCTCAATATTTAGGAGTTCAGTTATGAGCCTATCAAATAACTACAACACGTTATCTGTTACCGTTGACAACAAAATTGCCCATATCACGTTAAACCGACCTGACGCATTTAATTCGATGAACCTCGATTTTTGGCAAGATTTCCCTGCGGTTATTAATGAAATAAACGATCAGGCAGCTGCGCGTGTCATTGTTATTTCTTCAACAGGTAAGCATTTTTGTGCAGGTATGGACCTTGCCGTATTTACTGAAAACAAAAGCAATGAGCATACTGAAATTGCGCGCAAACATGAGCAATTACGCCGCTCAGTATTAAAACTACAAGCTTGCTTTAACGTATTAGAGGCAGCCCGCATGCCAGTATTAATGGCAATACAAGGCGGTTGTATTGGCGGCGCAGTTGATATGATCAGTGCCGCCGATTGTCGCTACTGTACTAAAGATGCTTTTTTTAGCATCGAAGAAACTAAGCTGGGCATGACGGCCGATTTAGGTACGTTGCAGCGTTTACCCAAACTTATCTCTATGGGATTAGTTAAAGAGTTAGCTTACACTGGCCGAAGAATGCCGGCAGATGAAGCAAAAGCAGCAGGATTGGTAAATCATGTTTATGAAAATCAAGCAGCTATGCTTGATGCGGTAATGGCCGTTGCTGCTGATATTGCAGCGCGTTCACCACTAGCTGTGTCGGGCTGTAAAGAGATGATAAATTATGCGCGAGACCATTGTGTTTCCGACAGCTTAGATTATATTGCGTTATGGCAAAGTGGCATGTTTCAACCGCAAAACGACATGATGGAAACTTTCAAAGCTAAAGCGCAAAATCGCGCCCCTGAGTTTGACGAGTTAACACAACTGGATCCATCTAGTATTTTTTAACCACAACAAAAAGCCTGAAAATGATAAAAAAAACATTGCTGGCATTCACCCTTATTGCAGCTATTAGCTTATTGGCTGTTGCTTGGTACTTTTCAACGGTCATCCTGCATTTAAGTGTTTATGACTGTAACCCTGAACATTACGTGTTTTGTGGCGACCCTAGTACCCAAGGTATTGCATTTGAAGAGGTGAGTTTTACCAGTGAAGACGGCTTTACCCTACCCGGTTGGTATATGGCTTCATCTAGTCATGATGAAGCCATTTTACTGGTACACGGACGCGGCGCAAACCGAACCGAGGGCATGCGTTACGCCAAACCGCTAATTGCTGCCGGTTATAATGTGTTAGCGTTTGATATGCGACATCCTCGACAAGATCCAGCCATTATTTCGACCATGGGCTATTTTGAACAAAAAGACGTGGTAGCTGCACTTAACTATCTAGAAAATGACAAACATATTACTCGCATAGGCTTAATGGGATTTTCAATGGGCGCGACAACTGGCATTATTGTGATGGCAAAAGATGCTCGCGTTCGCGTAGGTGTGTTTAGCGGCGGCTACGCTAACAGTATGGATGTATTAGCTGATCAAGCGCGCAATTCTTATGGCCTACCGCGATACCCTTTATTACCCATTGTTGAACAGCTGTTTGCATGGCGAGGTAATGTTAATGTTGCTCAAACCCATGCAGAAAATTATATTGGCCAAATATCCCCTCGTCCTGTGTACATTATGCACGGGACTGCCGACGAAACCGTCGATTTCAGTCACGGTCAGCGTTTGTATTCCGCCGCACAACAGCCTAAACAGTTTTGGCAAGCCCAAGGTGGCCGACACACACGTTTATGGCAGCACGACACAATTAAAGCTGAAACAAGTGTAGTGAAATTTTTTACCGATAATTTGTAGAGTAAAAACGGTTAAAATTTTAACCTTCGATGACAAAAACTTAACTTAAAAGTTGTACTGTTTTATAGCTGTAAGCTATGTCGCTATTAAGCCTAGATCCAGAGGGCTTAACAGCGACTCAAGTGTGGTAAATACTAAAATTGAACTTTGATGAGTTTAAAAAATATCTCTGAGCGAAATAAATGTTTTTTTGCCTCGGTTAGGACTGTCTTTCATCATGCTGATCGGCGATATATTTTTGTCGAAGCCTTCATAGCCTTCGGTGATCGTTTGGATCATATTTTTATCTAATGCTTTAAACGCCATTGACCACTCCGAAAAAGCTCTGTTTTTAATATCACCTTGGTAGAACACCTCAACACTGGTATGACGATCGTCCTCAAAAATGGTTTGAAACAATGCTTGTACTTCCTTTTTATCACCTTCTAAAATCTGCATGATTTCTCTGTCGTGATAAACCATCATTCCAGTGACTCCAAATTGTAGATTTTTTGCGCGAGCTTTTTCTAAAATATCCTTTAGATCAGAATCAGATAACCCCTTAGGGGAAACACTTGTATAAAGCAATTCAAACATAATCAGTAAACCTATAGTTTGGCTACAACTAACCTAACGTCTCGTTGTTGATTGCTCCTTGATAACATCTAAGCTATCTACGGTATATTGCACAACGGCAGTTAAAATTAGGCGTAATACATGAATCTATCTGCAGGTAACCCATGCAGAGCTGTAAGTTAGATACTTCCAGCTAACCGATTAAACGCCCTTTTTCATTACTACGAGTGTTGTTTCAATAAATCGGATGACAACTTTAATCTGGAAAAATCAGTTTGGTGTCATTGTTGAAATGTGCCAAAACGAAGTCGATTTCCGTATCTTCGATTAGATCTATAGACTTTATTTGATGATTCTTCAACTTTTGCAGGTCGCAATCAGTTTGCGGCTGCTTTATAGCTCAATAAGCAGCCATTATTCATTAATAACAATTTATCAATCCTAATATTGGTAGCTTTGAGCAAGTTAATAGTCGCCTAGCAGACCCAATAATAACTGCCAATACCGCTTTACTAAGGGGGCTTTTTGAAAACTTATATTACCACCAGCAGTGATGCATTAGTTATAGTTCAAGTACGCGGTGTTGCTCATTTTACCAGTAGCAAGTTGCGCTATATTTTTTGGCAACTATGTTGCCATTACAAAGATGCACCACTAAGGTGATGTTCACAATGCATCAAGAGTATAGACGCGGTATTACAAGAGCCTTCATCGATGATAATCCACTCTTATTTACCCGCTTGCCCCTGTGTCATACCAGTTGTCACCAACAAATACATATTTAGAACTAAAGTTATATTCGGGTGAATTTTAAAATGACAGTCACGGTATATAAAAACAGTATTATGCGTTTATGTTGACACTCAACTTAGCACGACTAACTGAGTTCTTTAATGGCTCTGCCAATGCCGTCAACGGTTAATGGAAACATGTTATTGTTGACAAGTTTCTGGATAAGCTCAATAGACTGGTGATAGCTCCAATGTGCTTCAGGTTGTGGGTTTAACCAAGCCACTTTATTAAAGTGTGACAGCAACCGATTCATATATTCAATTCCAGGCTTATCATTCCAATGCTCGACACTGCCGCCTCGCGCAATGATCTCGTAAGGTCCCATAGTAGCGTCTCCTACAAAAATGACCTTATAGTCTGCACTAAATGTTCTAATCACCTCTTCCAGATCGATAGTTTCTTGATAACGGCGATGATTATCTTGCCAAACTTTTTCGTATAGGCAGTTATGGAAGTAAAAAAACTTTAAATGCTTAAACTCACTATGTGCCGCTGAAAACAACTCTTCACAGGTATGGATATATTCATCCATAGAACCACCAATATCAAAAAACATCAGCACTTTAACAGCGTTGTGTCGTTCAGGTTCCATGTGCACATCGAGCAAACCACCATTTTGTGCGGTAGAGCGAATGGTAGTATTAATATCCAATTTTTCGCTGGCACCGGTGCGGGCAAATTTACGCAGCTTTTTTAAAGCAAGCTTAATATTGCGGGTGCCAAGTTCACGGTCTTGACTGAAATTTTTAAACTCTCTTTTATCCCACACTTTTACCGCGCTGTTGTTACGGTTTTTGTCTTGCCCAATTCGGATCCCTTCAGGGTTATAACCATAAGCACCGAAGGGAGACGTGCCCCCCGTGCCGATCCATTTATTGCCGCCAGCATGACGTTTTTCTTGTTCCTCGAGGCGTTTTTTTAACGTCTTCATTAGTTGTTCTAGGCCACCTAGTGACTTTAATTGGTCTTTTTCTTGTTGCGATAGCTGCTTTTCAAATTCTTTTCTTAACCACTCTTCAGGCAATACTTTGTCAAACACATCAATATTTTGGATCCCATTAAAGTATTCAGCAAAGGCATTGTCGTATTTATCGTAATGGATCTCATCTTTAACCATTACAATTTTTGCAAGGTTATAAAACTCTTCTACATTAGCAAAAACAACGCCTTGTTTAAGCAATGCAATTAAGTCTAGTAACTCGCGCAGGCTACACGGTACTTTATGTTTTTTAAGGGTAAGGAAAAAGTCAATAAACACTGTTAGGTCACCCGTTACGTCTGCTCATAAATGATAGCTTTTCAAGTAGAGTCACATCTTGCTCATTTTTTAGAAGTGCGCCAAACAAAGGAATAATGTCTGTGTCTTTATTCAGTAGGATATCTTGAGCAATATCATCTGCGATCAGCAGCTTGAGCCAGTCGATTAGTTCAGAAGTTGACGGCTTCTTCTTAATGCCATTGACATCACGCAGTTCAAAGAACACTTCTAGAGATTGCTTTAATAGGTTTTGTTTTACATTTGGGTGATGCACATCGATGATTTTTGCCATTTCGGCCTTGGTTGGAAATTTTATGTAGTGAAAAAAACAACGCCTTAAAAAGGCATCTGGCAGCTCTTTTTCATTATTAGAAGTAATAATGATAATAGGACGATGTTTAGCTTTTACAACTTGCTGAGTTTCATAAACGAAGAACTCCATTTTATCGAGTTCTTGCAGCAAATCATTAGGGAACTCAATGTCGGCTTTGTCTATTTCATCAATCAGTAAAATGGGACGTTGCTCTTCTTCGAATGCTTGCCACAATTTTCCTTTTACAATGTAGTTACCAATATCGTGTACACGTTCGTCACCTAGCTGACTGTCACGTAAACGAGATACTGCATCATACTCATACAGGCCTTGCTGTGCCTTGGTCGTTGACTTGATGTGCCATTGGTACAACTTGCAGTTGAGCGATGCAGCTAACTCTTCGGCTAATTGAGTTTTACCCGTTCCCGGTTCACCTTTGATCAAAAGCGGTTTCTCAAGTGCGATTGCGGCGTTTACAGCCATAGTCAGGTCATCGGATGCAATGTAGTTATTGGTGCTTTTAAACATGAAAAATCCTTTTTATTGTTCTAATTATCTATTTCTTATAGGGCCTGGCAAAAAACGGTTTGTGGTCTGTTGATAAGTTTTGTATTCGGGCCTTTTGTTTACCGAGTAGAACTCTGACGGCACCGCGCCCGTGTAATACACTACGTGGTATACATCAATCGAGACGTTAACAAAATACTAACACCTAGCAATAGCCATAGTACAAAAGATTCTTGCTGATACAAAGTTATCCATGACGGAATCGCGGCAATAACCAGCCCATTCCACACCATCCACTCTGCGAAATAATTGGGGTGACGGCTGTAACGCCAAAGACCTACATTACAGACCTTATTTTTCAGATTTAACCGCTGCATTTCACGTAGAAAAGTGACTTTTTGAACATCTGCTATGGTCTCCATTGCAAAGGCACCAAACCAAATGACAATGCCGATAATTTCAAAAATTGAAATACTACTCGCAGTGTTAGTTGCAATAATAAAGGCAGGTAGCGCCAAAAATGATGCATTTGCTAGACCTTGTATAATTGCTTCTACTTGCATAGCGAGCGCGGTATTGGTTTTCCCTGCTTTTTGCCATCGTCGTTGTTGGTAGGTATATCGTGGTAGTTCAGTGTCTAAATGACCACAGCGCCACATATTCAGCGCGCTGAGTCCCATTCTGCTACCAGCAAAGATATAGGCAATACTGACAACGGCGACCCTAATACTGTTACCTTCAGCAAAATACCAAGTTAATAAGCCAACCAAGGTTAAGCCCCAAGGCCAGCCAATATCCACATATGACATTCGGCCTGTGCGCCATGTGGGAATGCAAACTACAAAGGTAAATAACACAAGTTGTAGCAACCCATTGAACAAGCCTATTTGGCTGAGAGAATCGGTTAACATAATGACCAACCAGCCGACAATAAATAGCATTAATGGTGTGAAATATTTCATTAGTGAGTTAATCCTTAGCTTAAGCCACACTAATTGCAACTGGAATACCATTCAACACTGCGTTGCCGGTTAACGTATCGACTTTATTGGCATCGGTTAAGTCGTTCATACTAACGCCCGGCTGCTTAGCCGCAGTTGTCATGCGTGTACCCTTTTGATTGTGACCCCACCCTTGTGGCATACACACTACACCTTGCGAGATATCGTCGGTGACTACTGCTTCAATTATTATTTCACCCACGCGAGAGCTCACCTTTACCATTTGTCCCTTGCTGATCCCAAGTGTTGCAGCGTCTTGTGGATGTAACTCTAAGGTACAGGGGTTTTTGCCTTTGACTAGACGTGTAGAATTTTGCGTCCAGGTATTATGGCTCTTCACCAAACGGCGACCTATTAACTCAAAGGGATAACGTGGATCGGTAATGGGGCTATCCATAATCGCATTTAAACGAGGTAAGTCGTCAACATACAGCTGTGGTAATAAATTAATCATGCCTTCAGCGGTTTTTATTCGCTCATCAAGACAAGGCTTTAAGGGGCCAAGATCAATGCCATGTGGGTTATCGATCAGTTTTTGTAAACTCATGCCCTGAGCCCCATAAGGGCCGCTTTTGAGTTCCATATCAAGGATCATTTCAGGTGTATACGTCTCAACAACAGTGTTGGTCATGCGTGCTGAAATTTCCTGTAATATCTGCCAGTCACTTCGCTGTTCTGCTTGTTTTTCAAATAAGGCAGCGGAGTATTTGACCGTATTACGTACCGAGAATGAATTAAAAAAGATATCAAAATGCGAATTTTCGACACCTGTAGTACCAGGCAATATAATATTAGCGTATTGGGTGGTTTCATTAAGATAGATGTCTACTGAAACCATATAGTCTAATGATTTAAATGCCTGAGCTAGCTTATTACCACTGGGAGCTGACAACACGGGGTTACCAGCAATAGTGATGAGACTTTTGATTTGCCCCTCACCTTCAGTTTGGATCTCTTCTGCAAGGGTTGATACTGGGAATTCACCATTAAAAAACGGTAATTTTCGAACGCGAGATTGGCGTTGCCCAAATGATGTTTTATGACCCCGAGTGTGATTACGCAGTAAGTCAAACGCGGGTTGTGGAAACATTGCACCACCAGCGCGGTCAAAGTTACCGGTAATGATATTTAGCACATTGGTCAACCATAAACATAAACCACCAAAAGTTTGGGTAGACGCGCCCATACGGCTATAACACACGGCAGAATCTGCGGCCATCATCTCATCAGCTAAAGTGGTTATGCTGTCAGCACTAATACCGACAAAATCAGCTACAACTTTGGCACTATATTGCTTAGCAATTAGTGCAAGTTCATCAAGGCCTTCCACCTTGGTAGCTAAATGCCGTAAATTGACCTTATTAGTCGTAAACACGCGGTTAATTAGGGCAAACAGCAGTAAAGCATCTTTTTCTGGCCGAATGTATAGATGTTGATCTGCAATTTTTGCAGTACGGCTGCGGCGTGGGTCAACTACTACAACTTTGCCTCCACGTTGTTGAATCGCTTTAATACGACCAATAACATTAGGGGCAGTCATCATACTGCCATTTGAAACCACGGGGTTGCCACCAATGATGAGCATAAAATCAGTGCGATCAATATCAGGCACAGGGATCAGCATGCCGGCACCAAACATAAAATTAGACGCAACATGATGCGGCAATTGATCGGCAGAAGCAGAGCTGTAACGGTTGACAGTACCAAGTGATTTAGTAAAAGGTTTTAATAAAATGGAGTTTCCCAAGCTATGCGCGTTGGGGTTACCTAAATAGACCGCTAGTGAATTGTTACCATGTTGCTGCTGTATGCTTTTAAATTTCTCGGTGATTTCCTCAAAGGCCTCGTCCCACGAGATGTCTTCCCAACCTGTATCAGTACGCCTTATTGGCGTTTTTAAGCGGTCTTTATCGGTATAAAAATCTGCTAGTGCCATAGCTTTTGGGCAATGATAACCTTTGCTAAAAGGGTCCTGTTGATCGCCTTTAATAGAGATAATATTGTTATCTTGGTATTTTATTTCTAAGCCGCACATGGCTTCGCAAATATTACAATTTCGATAATGGGTGTTAATTTCGCTCATTATATTTACCTCAAGTGGTAAGCAAATAAACAGTACCGCTGTTGCTGTTTAAAACACGAACTTGTTGACGATGACTACTGCTATAGAGCTTTACCGAGTAAATAGCTATCACCACTAAATATGACTACACAGTCATGGGAGTGGTGATAGTTATTGCTGGTATCGCCGCAATAGTTAAAATAGTTCTTCAAACCATTTTTTAGTAAGTCCAATGGTGACCATGGTTTTTAGTTTTAACAGTGCAGTCCAATCACCTGATTGAGGAACCGGTTCACCACAACGAGGGTCGGAGCGTTGCAGTGCACCAGTTATACTGTGATCAATAGGAATTGGTTCGCAACCATGCCCTGACTCGCACACAAAGTCCCAGGGTTCGCGTGCAGGTAAATGACAAGCAAAGCAATTGCCATCAAAACGATTGTTAACATCAACAAAGCCACGCTTGGCGATAGTTGAACCACTTTCGTTTACAGCTAATTCAAAAAACTCCCAGTCACCAGTAATTGGTGATGTTCCAGCTTCACGCTTTACCATGACTTCTGATGGAACTAGTTGCACTACCGAACCTGCAGGGTATTTAGCTCCTTTGGGGTTATTTGCAGCAGCTAACGTACCATCTATATTTCCGAGTAGGTTATCAACGTAAAAGTGCCTCACTGGAGTCATGTCTCGAATACAAGTAAAGCTATTTTCATTGACAACCACAGCAGTAGTGGTTTTAATCGATGCCTCAACAGCCTCAACAGCCTCAACAGCCTCAACAGCCTCAACAGCCTCAACAGCCTCAGAAATTGATTCAGTAACCACCTCCGTCGGAGTTAACGCAATGGTCTTGTCAGCATTGACCGAAAAAGCACACAGGCAAGACAATGCAACTATCGGTACCATTTTGTTAATTAATATATTGCTCATGATAATGTCCATTTTTAATTTTAAATATGTTAGCCACTGCAGGGCTAACGTATTGTCCTTGACCTTACAAATTAATAGGCGAGTTATCAATAATTTGTAGTTACTGCTGGTTTAAACTTATCTTTTACTTAGGTCTTAAATGACTCAATAAAGCCCTAAATTTTGACAATTAACTTCCCCTTATTTTCACCCGTAAAAAATAAGTTTAAGCCGGTGATTGCCGACTCTAGGCCATCTAACACATGGGCGCGATGCTTAATCTGACCTTTCATTACATAGGGTGTTAACTTAGCCAATAACGCTGGCACGTCACCAAAATGATCTGGCATAGTAAAGCCCTGCACGGTTAAGCGCTTTTTAATGATAGGGATCCAGTTAGGAGCTAAGTCAGGCGTAGCTTTTGGGTAATCAGCAATTAAACCACAAACTGCAATGCGGCCATGGGCATTCATTCGGGCAAATACATGGTGCTGAATTGGGCCGCCAGTGTTTTCAAAATAAACATCGATTCCCTGCGGGGTCATTTTTTCTAACTGATCTGCGATATCATCTGATTTATAATTAATTGCGCCATCAAAACCTAACTCATTAACAATCCAATCAGCTTTTTCTTCACTGCCGACAATGCCTATTACTGTCAGTCCATCTGCTTTTGCCAACTGGCCTACAATTGAGCCAACAGATCCTGCAGCGCCTGATACCACTATGGTTTCACCTTTTTGTGGTTTTCCTATGCTATATAGCCCCTGCGTAGCAGTTAGCCCTGGTAAGGCAAATACCGACAAAATGGCTTCATCAGGTAATGGCGCTGTCACTTTATTTAACCCTTTACCATTACTTAAAAAGTACTCTTGCCAACCCATCATCCCCATCACACGATCGCCGACGTTAAAGTCAGGGTGGTTACTCGCTACAATTTCACCTATCCCTGAGCTGCGCATCACTGAACCAAGATCAACGGGCGGTATGTAACTTTCAGTATCTGGGCTCATCCAACCAAACATGGCAGGATCGAGTGACATATGGTTTTGCTTAACTAAAAACTCGCCTTGTGCTACTTCTGGTATGTTTTTAGTCACAACTTCAAACAGCTCATGGCCAATTGGGCCACCATGTGGTCGGGCGATTAAATTAATAGCTTTAAAGGTGCTCATGATTATTCTCTTATAAGTTAGGTAACTAATTGGCTGATGTTTTTTATACTGCTGATATTTTGTTGCTGGTTAAATGTTCTAAACGCGTCAGCTAGTTGTTCACTGTCTGCAAAGACTTGTTGCCAGTATCGCAACCGTTGCAGGGGCTGCAATTGAGTAAAGTCACTACGGTCTGGAATTTTTTGATATGGAAGAGAATTGATAAATTGTTGCGACGGGCAAATTAATACCGTTTTGTCATAGTGTTTGGCTTTAACCTTTCTCGATAATTTTTTGTCGAACCAACCCGCTTTTAAAGCTGAACTGAAATGCGGGTACAGGGTTAACCCGTCGAGTTCGATATCAAAATGGTAATCAATTATCCCACCATCTCGGAACATACCGCTCTGAGAGCCGGCAATGTCTTTTATCCCTTGCATCACCAGTGGTATGGCACCTGAGGCTAATAATGCCTCTTTGATGTTGGCTTCAGTTAAGGTTGTACGTGTAGTGTCTATTTGGTCAGGATCATGTAGTTGTAACTGACTAGAATGATGCTGAAAAATGTGCCGTTGGTATTGGTTCTTAAGCAAGCCACGGTCAACACTATTACGTAAAAAGCTCATTAATAACCCTAAACTTAACAGCAATTGGTTTTCAGAGGCAACTAAACCATGACATTTAGCCACAATGAAGTGAGCTCTAAATATGGGGTTATTAATAATTTCGTTTGCGCCATTTTTGTCAAACAAAAAATTGAGTAAAGCGCGTGCTTTTGTGGTTATTTCATGGGTATTTACCTTGTCAGTGTAAATAGTTTCGCTGTAGTTTTTAGCGAGTCTTTCAATGGCAGATACTGGGTCTTTTTGCGCAAAACAAGCCATTCTAAAGGCTCCGGCACTGGAACCGACCAAGTTTAACGGCTGTTGGCGTTGTTTAAAGAATTCACCAAACATATATTTATCTAGCCCATATAAAACAAACCATTTGGGCCCACCACTGGCGCCCAAAAAGTTGTTAAATATAGCTTGATTAAACCCTTTTTCTTTTATGATTTTTAATGCAGTATCACCTGCGTAAATGTCTAACATATTGTATTGTTAACATCCTAACTATCTGTAATGATCGTGATAGGCTCATGCGTTACCTAAGCTGTTTACGCAATACTTTACCAACATTAGATTTTGGCAATTCGTCGATAAACTCTATAATTTTTGGGCGCTTATAATTGGTCAGTAATTCAGCGCAATGATTTATCACATCTAGCTCGTTCAAATCAGGATCGGTACGTACAACATACACCTTAACGGTCTCGCCAGTGGTTTCACTTGGTGCGGCAACGGCAGCGGCCTCTAAAATCCCCTCGTGTGACACCAACACTTCTTCGATCTCATTTGGGAACACGTTAAAACCAGAGACAATAATCATGTCTTTTTTACGGTCAACAATGGTAAAAAAGCCATTTTCATCCATCGTTGCGATATCCCCAGTGGCAAGCCAACCGTCGACAAGTACTTCATTGGTTGCATCTTGACGATTATGATAACCCTTCATAACTTGTGGGCCTTTTACCCACATTTCCCCCGGTTCGCCAAAACCAACTTCTTCGCCGTCAGCGCCGAGTAGCTTAATGTCGGTCGATGAGGCAGGAATACCAATGCTGCCGTTGTAGCTTTCTTGGTTATACGGGCTCATTGTGACCAAGGGAGAGCATTCTGTTAAGCCATAACCTTCAAGCAATTTACTGCCGGTCACTTTTTCCCACAGCTCAGCCACCGGGCGCTGTACTGACATACCACCGCCAAATCCAAGTTTTAAAGTACTAAAATCAATTTTATCGAACCCTGGAGTATGTAATAGCGCATTGAATAAGGTGTTGACGCCGGTAATCACAGTAAAGGGGTATTTAGCTAATTCTTTGACAAAACCGTCCATATCCCGAGGGTTAGTGATCAACAAGTTAGTTCCACCAAAAGGGATAAAGCATAAACAGTTAGAAGTTAACGCATACACATGGTAGAGCGGTAACGCAGTAACCATGATCTCTTTGCCTATTTCGTATACATTGCGGGTCACGGCGTTAGATTGTTCTAAATTGGCCACCATATTGCGATGAGTTAGCATGGCACCTTTTGACGGTCCAGTGGTGCCGCCTGTATATTGCAAAAATGCCAGGTCACTGCCGATAACGTCAACCGGAGTCAATGTCAGCTTACTGCCTTTTAGCATGGCACTGTTAAATTTTACAGCATTGGGTAAGTCGTAGGCTGGCACTTGTTTTTTAACGTATTTGAGTACGCCATTAACAAGGCTTCCTTTAAGCATACCTAAGCGGTCGCCTACCCCTGTGGTAACAACATGTTGTACTTCAGTGTCATTAATGACTTTTTCAAGTACATGGGCAAAGTTTTCGAGAATTAGAATTCCCTTTGTACCTGAGTCTTTAAGCTGATGTTGTAGCTCGCGAGAGGTATATAGCGGGTTAACGTTAACAACGGTTAAGCCGGCAATGAGAGCCCCAAACAATGCAATTGGATATTGCAGCGTATTGGGGATCATAATGGCAAACTTGTCGCCTTTAACCAGACCAAGATCTTGTTGTAAGTACGCGGCAAAATCAGTTGCTTGTTGTGCCAACTCTTGGTAGCTGAGGCTAGCGTCCATATTAATAAACGCGGTGTTATCTTTAAATTGCTTAGAATATTTAAAAAACAACTCAACTAATGAACGATATTTATCAGGATTGATTTCAAACTCAACCCCTGGTGGATAACTCTTTTCAAGCCAAATTTTTTCCAAAATGCTTTCCTCTTTTATTATTATGATGAAAACTTAAAGTACTTCGAATAGGCCTGCTGCACCTTGGCCACCACCAATACACATACTAATCACGACAAATTTAACACCGCGACGCTTTCCCTCTAATAACGCATGCATAACCATTCGCGCACCACTCATGCCATAAGGGTGACCTATTGATATAGCGCCACCATTAACGTTTAGTTTTTCTTCAGGGATCCCTAACTTTTGGGCACAGTAAAGTACTTGTACGGCAAAGGCTTCATTAATTTCCCAAAGACCAATATCGTCCATGGTTAGTCCATTACGTTCGAGTAGTTTAGGAATAGCATAAATAGGGCCAATACCCATTTCATCTGGCTCACAACCGGTAACCGCAAGGCCACGATACACACCTAATGGGGTTAAACCGCGTTGGGTTGCTAACTCACGTTCCATAACAACGACAGCTGCTGCACCATCGGATAATTGCGAGGCATTACCACCGGTAATGGTGCCATTGTCTTTAACCACTTTTAGCCCAGCGAGGCCGTCTAGATTAGTTGATGGTCGGTTACCTTCGTCTTTAGCTAAGGTAACGTCAGTTTTACTCACCTCGCCAGTGGCTTTGTCCATGACCAATTTGGTACAGCTAACCGGTACGATTTCATCATCAAACTTTCCAGCCAGTTGCGCTGCAGCCGTTCGCTGCTGTGATTTTAATGCGTAGGCATCCTGCACTTCACGGGAGACTTGGTAGCGCGAAGCAACCACTTCGGCGGTATCTAACATTGGCATATATATCGCTGGTCGATAAGCTTTAACGCTTGGGTCAACGGCGCGGTGCATATTCATGTTATCGTTTTGTACCAAACTGATAGAGTCACAGCCGCCAGCTACAATCACATTGGCGCCATCACAAACAATATGATTGGCCGCAGTGGCAATTGACATCAATCCAGACGAGCATTGGCGGTCAATTGTCATGCCAGGTACTGAAACCGGAAGCTTGGCAGCCATTGCCACTTGACGGCCAAAATTCATTCCTTGGTTACCTTGAGTTAATGCGGCGCCAAAAATACAATCATCAATCTCGCTAGGATCAATGCCTGCTCGCTCTACTGCAGCGCTAACAGCAAACGCTGCCAGTGTTGGGGCTGATAAATCATTAAATGCACCACGGTAGGCTTTACCTATTGGCGTACGAGCAACAGATACAATAACGGCTTCTCTCATGACAATTCCTGTATTTTTAGTTGTTATAAGGCTGATTTAGGTTCAGTGCGGTTAAAACTACTGTTGTTGCTGCGCTTTCATAAAGGCCATTGCCTTCATAACAAACTTCTCGCCCTGCTTAGCTCCCGACAGCAAAGAGGCTTGACCATCTAATGCTGTTAATTCGTCCCAATTAGCGCGAACGGTTTCTGGATTTTGCGCGGTTTGAGGAATAAAGCAGCCTTCGGTTTCAAACATGCTGGCACTAGAGTAACCACCGGCTCCTGCGCACAAAATAAACCGATTTGGTGCGTTGTCGTCACATAAAGTGAGCATTCCGGCGGTAACGGCTTCGGGTGCAAATGCCTTAATGATCTCTTCTGGCATTAAATCTTCGGTCATTCGGGTACCAGCCGTTGGCGCTAACGCATTTACAAGAATGTTATTTTTGGCGCCTTCAAGCACTAAGGTATTCATCAAACCTAAAACCGCCATTTTTGCTGCACCATAGTTTGATTGACCAAAGTTTCCGTACATGCCACTTGATGAGGTGGTCATCACAATGCGACCATAGTTTTGGGCACGCATAATGTCCCAGACGGCTTTAGTGCAGTTAACGCTGCCCATCACATGGACGTCCATCACTAATTTAAAGTCATCAAGCGACATTTTAGT
Source organism: Shewanella youngdeokensis (assembly GCF_033180165.1). Lineage (GTDB taxonomy): Bacteria > Pseudomonadota > Gammaproteobacteria > Enterobacterales > Shewanellaceae > Shewanella > Shewanella youngdeokensis. Next base: position 2,154,392 of record NZ_CP136522.1, on the reverse strand, counting down.
AAATGACTTGTCCCGTAAAATGCCGGCGTTATTAATCAAGATATCAACCCGGCCCCAACGATCCATGGTTTGACGAACCATATCTTCTACTTGGGCAAAATCAGCCACATTAGCCCCATGGCTCATGGCTTCGCCGCCCATTGCTTCAATTAGGTGTACGACTTCTTGTGAAGCTGCACTTGACGCACCACTGCCATCACGGGCGCCGCCTAAATCATTAACCACAACTTTGGCACCACGGCGGGCTAATTCCAACGCATGAGACCGCCCTAAACCATTTCCTGCACCGGTGACTATCGCAACTTTACCTTCAAAACTGATTGTCATAATCTCGCCTAAATACCTTATTGATTAACTGTTATCATTGTTTTTAATGAACAAATTGTTTACTTCACCATTTGTACTGAGATCCACTCAGCCACTAGTGCGGGAGTATCAACGCCGTCGATTTCAATCGTCACTTCGGTAGATAACCTAAATTGGCCGGGCTTTTTTTCTTCAATTGATAATATTTTTGCATGGGCTCTTATGCGACTATCAACGGTAACGGGCTGTAAAAAACGCACTTTGTCGAAACCGGCATTAAGCCCCATGTAAAAACCATCAATCAGCACGCTGAACTGCTCGGCAAAATGAGACAGCATCGACAATGACAAAAACCCATGGGCGATGGTGCTTCCAAAAGGAGTCGCTTTGGCCTTTTCTACGTCAACGTGAATAAATTGGTGATCAAGCGTACAGTCAGCAAATTGGTTGATCTGTTGTTGTTTGACTTCAAACCAATCCGTTGGCTGCGCTTGGTGGCCAATAAATTGGTTGATATTTTGTCGATTGATAACTGTTGGCATTAGTTGCTTCCCTTTGCAGATTCACATTACCACTTGTAAATGAATTGTAAACAAGCAGTAATGCTAATGGTGAGGGCTTAATTAAACAAATGAATAGTTTTAATACCTCGCTATTAACTGAGTGAATAGTTAATAGAGGCTTACCTGCTAGGAAAAGTTTTAAATTTGGTCACGGCAATGGCCGTTTGAGTAGGTATTAAGGTTACGTTGAAAGAGCTACTTTACTGCCAATAAAAAAACACTACCGATGACTCGATAGTGTTTTATTTTGGTATATATCAATAAATAGCTGACAATCTCGCGTTTAGTTTTAGCTAATCCAGTTAAACATAAGTAACTTATGGTTCAACGCCTTACAGTTAGGGCAATTACAACCTAGCACTAGAAATGCATCAACTATTACAGGTCATAACACAATCCCCCTAAAACCAGTCTACTTGCATGTCATAACTGGTGCTATCAGCACTGGTCAATGTTTGCTCCCACAATGCTATTTTAGGTAATTCAGACCGGTAAAAATACTGCAAAGCCTGCAGCTTACCTTTGTAAAAATTGACATCATCAGTGTGAGGCTGCCTTGCAAGTCCCTCTGTTGCTGCCATTGCTTGTTTGAGCCATAGCCAAGCAATAATGATATGACCAAACATTTCTAAATACTTTACTGAGTTTGCCAATGCTAAATCGATATTGGTGGTCGACATTAATGTTAACACCGCTTTAGTTGTACGCTTTAAGGTGTTTACGGCAGTTGTAAGTTCGGTGGCAAACCCTTGCAGGTTGGCCATTTGATTAGCTAACTCAATGGTTTTTTCCATTTCACTGAGTGTGGCTAAATAGCCTTTCATGTTATTCATGGGTACTTTTCGTGTCATTAAGTCTAATGACTGGATCCCGGTGGTGCCTTCATGAATGGGGTTGAGTCGATTATCACGATAGAACATCTCAACAGGATGTTCATTTATATAACCATGACCTCCCATCACTTGAATCGCATAAGAGTTGGCTTTAGGGCCATATTCCGATGGCCAAGTTTTGATAATAGGGGTTAAAAAATCGAGTAATGTGTGCGCATATTCGCGCTGCTCAGCTGTGGGAGCCGTTTTTTCATCATCACTTAATTGCGTACCGTAAAACACTAATGCCATTGCGCCTTCTGCATAGGCTTTTTGCGCTAATAACATCCGGCGAACATCTGCATGTTCAATAATATTAACCATCGGTGACAGTGGATCTTTACAAGAAGGTAAACGACCTTGTGGACGATTTTTAGCGTAGTCGAGTGAGTAATGGTAGCCGGCTAATGCCAATACTGCGCCGCTAGTACCGACCATGATTCGAGCTTCATTCATCATATGAAACATATATTTAAGGCCTTGATTTTCAGCGCCGACTAAATAGCCAATAGAGCCCTCTTTTTCACCAAAACTCAATGCAGTTGATGTTTGCGCACGACCGCCCATTTTGTGGAATAAGCCAGCTAGCGCCACTTCGTTGTCAGCGCCAATGGAGCCATCATCATTAACCAGAAATTTAGGCACTACAAACAGTGAAATACCTTTCACCCCTTTAGGCGCACCTTGAAGACGGGCAAGCACTAAATGAACAATATTGTCACTTAAGTCATGATCACCACCAGAGATGAAAATTTTATTTCCCGATATACGATAAGTACCATCAGCCTGCTTTATTGCTTTGGTGTTTAGATCTCCTAACCCAGAACCGCTGCCAGGTTCGGTCATGGCCATGGTACCCATAAACCGCCCTTCTCGCATTGGCTTAACCCATTTATCAATGAGCTCTTTTGTGCCATGGGCTTCTAACAAGTTGGCATTAGCTGTTGTAAGCATGTTGTAGCCCATACCTACGCCACCAGCAATCGACAGGTAAGTACCTGCGGCACTGGCGATAATCGGTGGTAATTGCATGCCACCTAATTCGTAGTCAGCAGTTGCAGCGCCAATTCCAGATCCGTTAACTGCGTCTATAGCTGGTTTAAGTTCTGGAATTAAATGTACTTTCTCCCCATCAAATGTTGGTTGGTCGGTATCTAACTTTTGACGGATAGGCAAAAAATGTTTTTCTGCTATGACTTTCGCCGTACTAATGACCTCGTTAAATGTCATACGGTCATGATCTTGATAGCGTGCTCGTTTGAGCAACTGCTCGCTTTTAAATAGTTCATAAAGCATGAAATCAAGGTCACGCTCATTTATCATTGCTGCAGCCATACGGTTCTCTTTTCTTTTTAAATTAAATGCCTATCAGCCGTGTTAAGCTGCTGAAACGCCGCCATCAATGGCTATGCATTGCCCTGTCATATAGGTGTTTAACGGTGACAGCATCATTAGCATCATCGCCACTATTTCTTTGGGTTCACCAAGACGTTTCATTGGTGCACTTAAGCCCATTTTTCCTTGTTTTTCTTCATCGGCAAAATTGGTCACCATTGCTGTTAACGTAAAAAATGGGCAGATGGCGTTGATACGAATATTATGGCGACCGTACTCCACAGCCCCCGTTTTAGTCAGTCCGATAACCGCATGTTTAGCCATGGAATAGGCACTACCTCGCGGCGCACCACCAATACCAGCCATGGAGCTAACATTCAAAATAGCGCCTTCTCCTTGCTGTAGCATTTGCTCGATTTGATGACGCATACCAAACTGCACACCCTTAACATTGACGGCAAACTGACTGTCCATAACTGATTCTTCAATATTGTGTAAAGGCATAAACTCATGGGCTAAACCGGCATTATTAACTCCAATATCGACCCGACCAAAGGACTCGACTGCCACATCTACCATGGCTTTACATTGCTCATTTTTAGAGACATCACATTTCATCGCGATCACTTCAGCGCCAGTTGATGCGATTTGGTCTGCAACATTGAGCACTCCAGCTTCATTAATATCACTGATCACCAATTTTGCACCGCGCTTAGCCAGCTCTTGTGCTAATAATTGGCCAAAACCTTGTGCCGCGCCCGTAATAACAGCAACTTTGCCGGTAAAATCTAATAAGGGATCCATGTAAAAACTCCTGTAAATAAAATGGGTAAATTGATTTAACTTTTATGTTCGAACGCTTTATGTTTGCTGTTAATGGTGTTCAGTCGCAATAATGTCGAGCGCCATTTGAGCCAAAGGCTCAACAAAGGCGCCAAGATCTTTGGCATTAGCATTAGAGGCATTACCTTGTGCAGCTCTTTTTGCTACCCCTTGTACAATGGCCGCCAATCTAAAGAAGCTAAAAGTTAGGTAAAAAGTCCAATGCTCTATCGTATCGATATGCATACGTTGGCAGTATTTTGCTACGTACTCTTTTTCTGTTGGGATCCCTAAACTACGGCGGTCTATTCCTTTTAAGCCGTCAATGCTGCCTAAGCCTTGTGGCATTCTTAACCCCATACACTGGTAAGCTAGATCAGCAAATGGATGCCCTAGGGTTGACAGCTCCCAATCTAAAACTGCCACTATCTGTGATTGCTCTTTGCTAAAGATCATGTTGTCTAACCGGTAATCTCCATGCACCAAACATACTCGGCCATCATCGTCAGGTAAGTTTGCTTGCAACCAGAAGCTCAGCTCGTCCATTGCTGCAATATGTTGTGTTTCAGATGCCTGATATTGCGCAACCCAGCGGCCAAGTTGCCGCTCGAAATAGTTTCCGGCTTGACCATAATCTTTTAGCCCCACCGCCTCAATATCCACACTATGCAGTGCAACTAACGCTTTGTTCATTGAATCGTAAATGGCGCTACGTTTCTCATTGCTACTGACTTCTGTTAGCGCGGCATTCCAATAGATGTCGCCATCACAAAACTCCATGATGTAAAACATAGAGCCGATAATGCTAGTGTCTTCACAGAGGTGATAAACCTTGGCAACGGGCACATCGCTACCTTTTAATGCTTCTAAGACTCTATATTCACGGTCAACTGCATGGGCTGACTTTAAAAGTTTGCCTTGTGGTTGTCTGCGTAATACGTATGTGCCCGACTGAGCTACGACTTTATATGTTGGGTTAGACTGACCACCAATAAATTTTTCTAAGGTCATTGGCCCTATAAAACCTTTAATATGTTGCTCTAGATAATCAGCTAAAGCATAAACATCAATGGGTAAGTCTTTTGACATTGGCTGGTACTCATAGTGATAATTGACTAAACGGTTAGCTTGTTGGCTCACCGCCCTGACGGCATAATTGCAAACAGAACTTAATCTGCTTTTTGTTTTACTAAATCACGCCCAAGTTGCATCATATGCACTTGGTCAGGTCCGTCAGCTAGACGCAAGGTTCTTTGTCCAGCCCACGCATGTGCCAAAAATGTATCTTGGCTAACGCCAACAGCGCCGTGACATTGAATGGCACGGTCAATGACATCAAGCGACATGTTCGGAGCCACGATTTTTATCATTGCAATTAGGTCTTTAGCAGCTTTATTGCCTTCCATATCCATTTTTTGTGCCGCTTTTAACGTCATCAAACGGGCCTGTTCGATTTGGCAAGCCGATATGGCGATATCCTCACGCACTGATTGTTGTTTTATCATTGGACGACCAAATACAATGCGCTCGTTGACGCGTTTGCACATTAGGTCTAAAGCGCGCTGGGCGACACCAATTGAGCGCATACAGTGATGAATACGACCAGGGCCAAGACGACCTTGAGCAATTTCAAAACCTTTGCCTTCGGCAACGATGATGTTATCAATGGGAACGCGAACGTTGTCAAAAGTCACTTCTGCATGTCCTTCTGGTGCGTCGTTATAGCCAAAGACCTGCATTGGTCGAACAACCGTAACACCTGGAGTTTTCATAGGGACTAACACTTGTGATTGCTGCACATAGCGGTTGGTGTTGCCGGGATCTGTTTTACCCATAACAATCATGACTTCGCATTGTTTGCGGCACGCACCACTGATGTAAAACTTACGGCCGTTAATGACATATTCGCTGCCATCGCGCTCAATGCGTAGCTCAATGTTGGTGGCGTCGCTAGAGGCTACCTCAGGTTCTGTCATTGCAAATGCTGAGCGAATTTTGCCTTCCAGTAATGGCTCTAACCATTGCTTCTTTTGCGCTTCGTTACCGTATTTTGCCAATACTTCCATATTGCCAGTATCGGGGGCTGCACAGTTAAACACCTCTGGCGCCCACATAACTTTACCCATGATTTCGGCTAGCGGCGCATATTCTAAATTTGTTAAACCTGCGCTGTACTTCCCGTAGGCAACCGGTAGAAACAAGTTCCATAATCCCGCAGCCTTGGCCTTAGCTTTGAGCTCTTCCATTAACGCAGGAGTAGACCATTGCTCTTTGGCAACCAGATCATGCATCTCTTGCTCAACAGGATAAATATGAGCATCCATAAAGTCAGACACTTGCTTCATTAGCTTTTGTACTTTGTCGCTATACTCAAAATTCATGGTTATATCCTTATCATTGGGCTAATTAACTTAACGACATTAATGATTTTTTAGTAAAAGGTTTTATCTGTTCAAGTGCATTAACACCGATTTTATTAACCCAATCAGGATCAACTAATAACGCACGTCCAATGGCGACGAGATCGAACTCATCATTACCTAAACGCTCAAGTAACTCATCAATCCCTGTCGGGTTTGAAGTACCGGATAAATCTTTATTGCCCTCGCCGATAAAGTCAGCGTCTAAGCCCACGTTACCCACGGTGATCACGGGTTTGTTAGTCAGCTTTTTAGTCCAACCAGCAAGGTTTAAGTCTGAACCTTCAAATTCACTAACCCAAAAACGTCGCGTACTGGCATGGAACACGTCGACACCCGCATCACTGAGTAAGCCTAAAAAGGTGGCGAGTTCGGCAGGAGTTTGACAAAGCTTGGCTGTGTAATCTTGTTGTTTCCACTGAGAAAATCTAAAGATAATAGTGAAGTCTGCACCGACTTTCGCTCTAATTGCTTCTACAATTTCAACGCCAAAACGAGTGCGTTTTTCAAGAGAACCACCGTATTTATCATCGCGCTGGTTTGTTCCTTCCCAAAAGAATTGGTCAACCAGGTATCCGTGTGCGCCGTGCACTTCAATAGCATCGAAACCGATATTCTTGGCATCGAGTGCTGCTTGGGCAAATGATTCAACCACCTCATTAATGTCATCTTGGGTCATGGCGACACCATTTTCTGCACCAGGCTTGAATAACCCTGAAGGGCTATAAGCAGGCACGTCTTTGTTGGGTCCAATACCCACTTTACGAACCGAGCCAACATGCCATAACTGCGGCGCAATTTGACCACCAGCAGCGTGTACTTCTTCAACCACATGTTTCCAACCCGCTAGTGCTTCTGCACCGTATATCGCAGGAACATTTTCGTAACCGTTTGCACCTTTATGTGAGATAAAAGTACCTTCAGTAATGATTAATCCAACATTACCTTCAGCGCGGCGACGGTAATATGCAGCCACCTCTTTTGATGGAACATAATTTGGCGAAAACGCACGTGTCATTGGTGCCATTACCGTTTTGTTTTTTAGAGATAATGACTTAACGGCAAACGGTTTAAATAATTTTTCTATATTAGTGCTCATGGCTTAATCTCAATTTGTTTGTGGAACAACAATGCTTGCGCAACTATCTGCGGCAACTTTAACCGTTACCTATTTACCTAACCGATGAGGTAACCACCATCAACATTGATAGATGTACCAGTGGTGTAACTTGCTGCATCAGAGACCAAATACAGCACTGTTCCGGCCATTTCATCAGGTTGTGCAACCCGTTTCATTGGTACGTGTGCCATTGCCAGCTCTAAAATTTTGGGGTTGTTTACCAATGTAGATGCAAATTTAGTATCTGTGGCACCAGGTAATAATGCGTTAACACGAATATTGAATTGAGCGCACTCTTTGGCAAACGCTTTTGTCATAGAAATAACAGCGGCTTTGGTTATTGAATAGATCCCTTGGAAATCACCAGGAGTCACACCATTAATAGAGGAAACATTGACAATTGAGCCGCCATTATTGTGTTTCATTAATTTGGCACCCAGCGTTGACATAAAAAAGTAGCCACGAATATTTACATCTACCGTTTTTTCAAATGCTCTAAGATCGGTTTCTAAAATATGACCAAAGTAAGGGTTGGCGGCGGCATTGTTGACCAAAATGTCTAACTTGCCATGTTGCTGTTCAATCTTGGCAAAGATTGATTCAATTTGTTCCATTTCTCCTATATGGCAAGCAATAGCCTCTGCACTGCCGCCATTGGTCAGTATGTCGTCTACGACAGCTTGGCAACCCTCAATTTTGCGACTTGATACAATGACGTGAGCACCATGTTGTGCAAGTAGCTTAGCGATCCCCTCACCAATACCACGGCTAGCACCGGTTACCAATGCGATTTTTCCTGACAAATCAAATAGATTGCTATTATTCATAATGCATCCTGCGTTAGTAATATATTGTTGGTTGTTATATCTTCATTGGTGACTATCTAAATGTGACCCAGCCATCACCAGCTTGTTCTAAATGACTGTAGTTATTTAAGTAATCAATGCTTAATTTGTTTTCTGAGAAAAGCAGCTTTGTGACACTGGTATTTCGGGTTTGTTGGTTGATGTCTATTGCTTGCTGATCACTCAATTTTAAGATGTGCTGTACGATGACCGAAATCGTGCCACCAGAGGTAAATACCAAAATATCTTTTGCTTGTTTTTGGGCTTTTGTATTTCCGTTAAACTGGCGCTTTAGTGCTAACTCTTGTTCAATAATATTGTGTAATGCACGAATGCAGCGTTCTTTAAACTGAGTCCAAGTTTCTTTATAGTCAGAGTCATTACTGCTTGATAACCAACGATTTAATGCCTGTGAAAATTCTTTTTGAAACGTTTTATTGGCATCGCTTTGATTGGTTATTGCAGCGCTCATTTTGGCAAAGTTTTGCCAGTCTGAATTGTAGTTTTGAAGAATATCGACATGGTCGAATTCATTGAACCCTGAGTGGATAACAGTTGGAGTTTCGTTAGCGTTATATCCGGTTTTAAAGCTGGCTAACGTTTGCCCATGTCGTAGCAAATCACCGCAATAGAACTTGCTAGGGACGGCTCTAGACCGCCAATATTCACCCAATCGTTGCGCTTGCAGGCTCCCTTTGTCTGATAGTTGGTCGTATTCAGCACTGCCAAAGGAAGCTTGTCCATGACGTATTAAATATATTGCGGCCATATTATTGTTCTACCTTATTAAAGCTGTGCGATACCAATGCTAAAGTCAGCAAGTGAAGGCTTGAATTGGTTTGGCATAATGAATTAAATAGATATATCGCCACATTGATCCCTTTATTCATATTATCTAGCACGCTGCGAATGTTAACCAAATGTACTTGACTATGTTAATTCTAGGCTCTAAATTAAACAAATGAATAGTTCTAATACCCTACTATTTATATTTTCTATAGTGTTTTAATTAAAATGGATCTGGTGTAGCACTCATATACGGACGATTGAGTGCTTTGGAGTAGGTATGAAAATTGATTTAAACTTATTTGTTGTCTTTGATGCCATCTATTGCGAAGGGAATATAACCAAAGCAGCCTCAGTGCTCAATTTATCGCAACCGGCAGTAAGTCACTCATTAGGTAAGTTACGATTATATTTTGACGACGCGTTATTTATCCGCCAAGGAAATGAGATGCGGCCGACTCCAGTAGCAAAAAATGTGATAGCGGATGTGCGTGAGGCACTACACCAACTGCAAGTATGTTTAGTGCAGTCTCGTCAGTTTGAACCGCTTACATCTCGCAAAAGCTTTTCTTTATCTTTACATGGTTCTCTAGAGCCCTACTACTTGCCTACTTTGCAACAAACCTTATCTATTGAGTCCCCCGCGATAAACCTCAGTAGTAATAAGCGGGTCAGGCGCAGTGAACTTGAAAATAAATTGGCTAGTGGCGATATTGATTTAGCCATCGATGCGTTAATCCCAGTTAGCAGTAATATCTTACATACCCGCTTAGAACTGGATCAGCTGGTGGTACTCGCTCGCAAAGACCACCCTCTAATTAATCAAGGTTTAGATTTAGCGTCTTATTTAGATTTAGAACATGTATTAGTGTCTTCGCGATCGACTGGGCCGGGAATTGAAGATTTTGAACTATCTCGTATTGGGCTGCATCGTAAAATCTCATTACGTTGCCAAAATGCCTTGTCTGCCTGCAGGGTAATATTAACCAATGATATGCTACTGACCTTGCCAAAAACCGCCGCCGAAATGTATAGCGCAATGCTCGATATTACCATTTACCCTATGCCTGTTGAGTTACCTGGTATTGATGTGCATTTATATTGGCACGCTAATGTGGATAAAGAACCGGCAAATAAGTGGCTGCGTAATAAAATGATTATGGCGGTGTCAAACCCTAAAACGATATAGTTAAGTAGCGTATTCTATTATTACGCAGTTTAATGGAACACATTCAAGATTAAGGTTGCTGGTAATACATGCAGCAATAAACAAGTTTTACTTTTTTTAAGTATAAGAATCAATTTTAACAATTTAAGATGCTATTTATTAAACCGCCACACTATCTTTAATTACAGCACTAGCTTAGGTTGAATATAGTCGATAAATGCCGAAATACGTTTAGCAACAGACGAAGATTTATAATATACCGCGTTAATGAGCTCCCGCTCCGATTTATTGATTTTTTCTGTTTGCAGTAACGTTACTAAGCTACCGTTTTCTATGTTATTTTTAACCATAAAGCCCGATAAACAGGCAATGCCATTCCCTGCTAATGTTAACTGCCGAACTGTTTCGCCATTACTAGAACTTAATGTGGGTTTTACAGTGTAGCCGCCTTTTAATGGCCAGTCATTTAACACTTTAGCGCCTGAGAACCCGACAATGTTGTGGTTTGCTAACTCATGAGTTTGCTGCACAACGCCACGACGAGATAGATACTGCGGTGATGCAACAATAAATAATTCACTTCAGCCCAACGGGCGTGCATTTAAACTGGAGTCCGGCAATGAACCAATACGAATAGCTAAATCCGTTTTTTAGCTAACAAATCAACAAAGCCCTCATTTGAGGACAGGCTTAGCTTAATGTCCAGATATTGGCTTTGAAAGCCCTTAATTAATGGTACTAGTTGGAGGAATACAAATGGACTGGCAGCATCTACGCGTAATCGCCCTTTGGGTAACTGACCTCGAGAAACCAGATCGGCTTCTGCTTGCTGTATTTGTTGCAAACCAACCCGAGTGGCATCAACAAGCTGGCGGCCTTCATCGGTTAACTCAACCCGCCGCTATTAGCAAATGTGAACAGAAATGGTCAGCCGCTTAGATATTTGCTTTGGTCGATAACTCAAGATCTTCACAGCGTAGTGGATCAAGATCCACAACACCGTTAAGTGTACCGTCAATATGTAGGTATTCATTAATAAACTGTAAACAGCGATCAATGTTGCAGTTTGATTGAGTTTCATTCCAGTCTAAACGGTTCAATATTTGATCCATCTCAGCTGCTATGTGTTGGCAATCATTATGATGGCCATTGTGACGTAATATTTGATTATTAGCGACGGCAACGGCTCCGCGCTGTAATATGACTAATGTTTTGTGGCAATCTCGAATTTCATCCTGCTCAGCTTGTAACTCACCAGAATCTAACGCTGTTTGCCACATTGCTTGTTTATTCAATCTAAACCGTTCGAAAGATTTCGAGATATAACCAATGGTGTCAGCCGATGCGTGTTGCCAAATATAACGGTTGGCGGTTATAAAATTGACCCCTAACGCTGGATCTTCACAGCACCATGCTCGAATCACTTCAAACATATAGCGGCACAACAACCTTTCCCTATGCGACAAGTGTGTCATATTAAGCAGTTCACTATGAAACCGCTCAATTTTTTCCAGGTTTAATTTGAATACCCAGCAAAGTATATCTTCTTTATTTTTAAAAGATTCATACAAAGTTGTTTTAGAACAATTAGCTAACAGTGCTAGTTCTGAAAATTTAAATGAAGCAAGACCTTGTTTTTCAATTAGTTTTAAGGCTTTATCTAAAATTAATTTCTGTGTATCAGTCAATGACATATCAATACTACTCGTAAGCTAATTAGCGGTATTTTATCTAACGTTTGATTGACGGGTTGATAACTGCAACACAGTTTTATTACATGCCACTGAGTTGAGGCGCTATGCAATTGTTCGCTAACAGCGTTTACGTGGCGTGTTGATTAAGCCGAGCTTGCGTCTGATTTAAACGGTACTGTGTGACAATCTGTGCTTACAATGTTGGTAGGTCGCTGCCATTCCGGCTATCGCTTTGCATTGAGCTAAGCCTGTTTAGCCTCACTCATTAATAACGCCTCGGTTGTTTTTTCAAGTTTTTTTCAGCCAGTTATACGGCGTAATCCCCCCGTTGCTGCCATACTCAAGTGAACATTGATTTTATTTTTTATAGCTTCATTAATCTTTACCAGTACTGCAATAGGTACAAGCCACATTATCGGTTTGAAGTTATTCATTAATGATTACATTGGCAATCGGCGTTACGTTTTCCATATCCAATTTTAATCAACACAAGGAGTCGTTCGGCTAAGTAAATCAACAATCTATATCAGTCTGACATATCACGAGTTTACCTCGTTCAGTTTTATCGGTAACGACAAGGAATATACGCTAATGGATCCTGCCACAACCAGTCAAAAACGTAAAAGAATCGCCATTGTTGGCTCAGGCATATCGGGGCTAACTTGCGGACATATTTTATCACAAAAGCATGATATTACCGTTTATGAAGCGAATGACTACCTCGGTGGGCACACCGCCACTATTGATGTAGAAAAGGACGGTAAGCATTATGCTATTGATAGTGGTTTTATCGTATTCAATGACCGTACCTATCCAAGGTTTGAACAACTACTTGCCAAACTCAAGGTCAAATCCCTTCCGACGGAAATGAGCTTTAGTGTTCATAACTCGGTCACTCAACTTGAATATAACGGTAATACCCTCTCGAGTCTTTTTGCCCAAAAGCGCAATATCTTTAGCCCTCGCTTTTGGTTATTTATTCGAGAAATATTACGCTTTAACAAAATGTGTAAGCAAGCTTTTGTCGACAACCATTACCGCTATCAAACGTTAGGTGATTTACTCACACAAGAGCGCTTTAGTGAATTCTTTAGCTTGCATTATATATTGCCGATGGGCGCAGCCATTTGGTCGTCGAGCATCGACGATATGAAAGCCTTCTCATTACGTTTTTTTATTCAGTTTTTTCACAACCACGGTTTACTCAATATTACGGACAGACCGCAATGGTACGTCATCGAAGGGGGGTCTCGCCGTTATATTCCTGAACTTATCGCTCCGTTTCAATCCAATATTCATCTCAACAGCCCTGTGAGCGCTGTTGTACGTCATGATCAAGGCGTCGAGCTTAAGATTCATGATCAATGGGTAGCGTTTGATGAAGTGGTGCTCGCTTGCCATAGCGATCAAGCTTTAGCCATGCTCAGTGACGCCACTGACGATGAACAACAAGTATTGGGTCAATTGGCTTACAGAGACAATGAGGTCGTTTTACATTGTGATGAGTCAATATTACCTAAAAGCAAGGCCGCTTGGGCAAGTTGGAACTACCGTTTAGACGGTGATACTAAAAAGAAAGCGTCTGTCACCTATAACATGAATATTTTGCAGAATTTACCCAGTAATGCGCCAACTTTTTGCGTCACGTTAAATCAATCAGAGCTGATTGATAGCAATAAAATAGTGCGCACTTTCAATTATGCGCACCCGGTATTTAACGAGCAGACATTGTTAGCTCAATCGCAAAAGTCATTAATATCAGGGGTTAACAAAACCCATTTTGCCGGTGCATATTGGTATAACGGCTTTCATGAAGATGGTGTACACAGTGCTTTTGATGTGTGCAACGCCTTTGGACTTAGTTTATGACAGTCTTGCTCAATAGTGGCGTATACCAAGGTGATGTAAAGCATCGACGTTACCATCCGCATCAACATAGTTTTGACTATCAAATGGCCATGTTGGTGCTTGATCTTGACGAACTCTACTTGGTTGAGCAATTAAGCTGGTTATTTAGCACCTCGGGGGTTGCCCCACTCTCTTTTAAGCAAGCAGATTACCTCAGCGGGTTAGACCCAACAGATAATAATTCAGGTTCACCTGTAATGCCCAGTAACCTAAAAGGCAGAGTGCTCAATGAAGTGGCTAAGTTAGGGGGGAAGACGGAGTGCAATAGAGTGGTATTTGTTGGACAAGTGCGTCACTTTGGCATTTACTTTAGCCCGATTAATTGCTTCTTTTGTTACCAAGGCACAGCTGTTCAATACATGCTAGCGGAAGTCAGTAATACCCCTTGGAACCAGCGTCATTATTATCTCGTCGACCTTAATGACCCAAAACCAACAGATAAAGCGTTTCATGTGTCGCCTTTTATGGATCTAAACATGCAGTATATATGGCGGATCACCCCGCCATCATCATCGGTCAAAATCGGGATTGAAAGTCGCAATCCACAAAAGCTGTTTGACGCCAATTTATGTTTATCTCGACGAGAGATGAGTCATATTAATTTACGGAAAATGCTTCTGCAATACCCGCTAATGACACTTAAAATTGTGCAAGGGATATATTGGCAAGCGTTGAAGCTATTCATCAAGCGTGTGCCTTTTATTGGGCATCCGGGGAAATCAGTGGAGAAATTATAATGGACAATATTGCCACCAAGAAAAGCCTAGCACGTGCAGGATCACCCGATAACTTAGCCAGAAAAATGTTACTTACCGCCTTGCCAAATTTAGCCGATGGTCATTTAAGTTTGATTGATGGCGATAACAGTTACGAGTTTGGTAACAAAGACTCTGATCTGCATGCCACGCTGGTGGTTGAACATCCGCGTTTCTACCGTCAAATCATGTTGTCGGGCTCTATTGGTGCAGGTGAAGCTTATATTCAACAGCATTGGAGTAGCCCAGATCTAACCAAGGTGATACAGATTTTTGCTAGAAACTTGCCATTATTAGATAAGTTAGAAAAAAAGTTCTCATGGCTGACACATGCTTTTAGTCGCATAGGTCATCTGTTCAACCGCAATACTCAAGCAGGCTCCAAGCAAAATATTTTAGCCCATTATGATTTAGGTAACGATATGTACCAGACATTTCTTGATAAAGAGATGCTGTATTCAAGTGCCTTATATCCCCATACCGCAGCGTCACTTGAGGAGGCGCAGCAGCATAAGCTCAAAACGATTTGTGAGCGGCTAGACTTAACCGCGGGCCAAACACTGCTTGAGGTTGGTACCGGTTGGGGGGCGTTGGCGATTTACGCCGCCAAGCACTATGGGGTTAAGGTTACTACCACGACCATCTCTGACGCTCAGTTTGACTATGCGATCGCGCGAGTGTCTGCTGAAGGGCTAAACGACCGGGTAACATTATTGAAGGACGACTACCGTTTATTAACCGGTGAGTACGACCGTGTCGTGTCAATTGAGATGATTGAAGCGGTCGGGCATGAGTTTTTACCTGTGTTTTTGAAAAAGCTAGCAAGTCTGTTAAAGCCTAACGGTCGTTTGCTCATACAAGCAATAACGATTGCCGACCAGCGCTATAACAGCTACCGCAAAAGTGTGGATTTTATCCAGCGTTACATTTTTCCTGGAGGCTGTTTACCCTCTATTACCCGTGTGACCAATGCGCTAACCCAGCATACCGATTTTGTCACTTGGTCGGTGGATGATATGGGTTTGGATTACGCGAAAACAGTTAAAGACTGGCAGGATAATTTTGACGCCGCTCAGCCACAAATTAAGCAGCTTGGCTATGGTGATGATTTCATACGTATGTGGAAGTTCTACTTAAGTTATTGTGAAGGTGGCTTTCTAGAACGCACCACTAGCGCGGTTCAGTTAGTAGCGGTGAGGCCACTATACCGTCTCAATCAGTAGAAGGCTGTGCTCTTGTTAACCCAAATATATAAACTCGCCGCGCAACATTTGACTATCGTCAATTTGGTGATGTTCCAGTCGGTGTGGTGGATGTCTATTTTGTACCAAAATCGCTTTATCAGCCTGAGCTTTGCTCTATTGCTGATCCACTTTATGCTCTCAAGCCGAAGGCAGTCTGATTTAGCCCTAATGTTTACCGTTACTGCTGTCGGTGCCGTTATTGATCCTCTACTTATATATGTTGGGGTGTTTGTATTTAGTGAGCCTCCCTACTGGTTATTACTGCTTTGGTGTCACTTTGCCATTAGCCTTCGCTATAGTATGGGATTTACCCAGAAGCTGCCATGGTATACCAACGCTATCATTGGGGGCGTGTTCGGCTGCTTGAGTTATTTAGCAGGAGCACGTTTTAATGTTGTGCACTTGCCGCTGGCGTATTTCACCTCAGTCATGATCCTCTTTGCCATCTGGTTCGTAATATTTCCTATGTTCGTTACCGCCAGTAGGCGAATACACTAGGCATACAGCCGCAGTGGCTACTGGCAAATCAGCATAAAAGGTCAATATATGAGTTACTCATGGGTCAACTACACTCTCTTGCTCATTTCTGTGTTACTGGGCTCTGCCAACGCGGCGCAAAGCGCGCAGCTTGATATACAACCGTCCGATAAACCGCTCAACAATGTAGATGCAGCGGCGGTGAACACTTTTCCCAGCCTCTTAGAATCGCTTACTGAAGTGGGCCGCACTGAAATGCAATGGTGGTGGTTGACGCTATATCGTGCCAGACTTCTTAGCCCGAATGGTGATTATCAATCCACCCCCTCACTTAACACTTATCCATTAATTTTAGAAATTAAATATTACCAAGCGATCCCAAGCGAGCGTTTAGTCGAGGCGACCTTAGATCAATGGCAACATTTAGGACTAGATGATGAGCGCCAACAAAATTGGCATGCCAAAATCAGCTCGCTCTGGCCAGATGTGGCAGAAGGCGACACCCTTAGTCTTAAAGTTAATAGTGAGCAAAATAGTCAGTTTTATTTCAACGGAACCCCTCTGTCTCAATCGATGCCTGCTGGCTTTAGTCACGATTTTTTAGCGATTTGGCTGTCAGACAAAACCAGTCGTCCACAGCTTAGAGAACAGTTATTAGGAGAAATTAAATGCGACTGCTGAATACAATCAAAACCATTTCTATGCCACTGAAAAGGTTGTTTAAAGTAGGGTTGATTGTATCTACAGCATTGCTGCTTAATGCCTGTACTAGTCATGATATTGAAGATTACCAAGGCAGTAGCCCTCACCTGGACTTAAAGCAGTTTTTTAATGGCTCGCTGACCGCACACGGTATGGTGCAAGACTTTAGTGGCCAAGTCGTCAGACGCTTTACCGTTAAAATGTTTGCTAGCTGGGAAGGAAATAACGGCAAAATATCAGAATGGTTTATCTATGATGATGGTGAAAAGCAGACCCGAGTATGGAACATCGTTAACCTTGGGGGCGGCAACTATTCTGGTCGGGCTAATGATATTTTAGATGTAGCTACCGGGCGTGCTGTGGGTATGGCATTACAGTGGCAATATGACATGGTACTGCCTGTTGGTGATACACAATATCAAGTTAGATTTGATGATTGGATGTTTCTCGTCGATGAAAACACCATGATTAATCGCAGCGACATTATTAAATTTGGGCTCACGATGGCCGAAGTGACATTGGTGATCACCAAGCAAGCCGATGCAGATTTTTCAAATATGATCGCTGCTGATGAAGTGCAGTAGTAGAAAATCAAAAGCCACTCAACAGACTGTGAGTGGCTTTTTAGGGTTAACGACATGGCACTATTATTTCATCATGTCAGCGATTTTAATGACTTGTGCTCGGTAACCGGTTTTAAAGATTTGGTTTGAGTCAACATCAATTCGCACAGCAGGTTTAGTCTCACCATAACGATGCTCAACTAAAATCGATTTCGTTTTACCCGTCGTGTCATCCCACTTAACGTTACCTAATCCACCGCCTGCACCAAACAACCCTGAAGAGGCGTAATAACTCATCATAGAGTCTTTATCTTCTTGATATTTAACGATTGATGTAATTGGGCTATAGCCCTCATAACCGAGTTCTTCTTTACCATACTCCCATACTTGCTGTACGGTCATGTCTTTATCGTTCACTTTGTATTCTACTGAACGAGAATACTTAGCCATCGGTATGGCTGGTTGTTCTAGGTAACGACCATCGCCGTTATCAAATACCGTTATGGTTCCTTTTTGCGGTACGACATAAGCGGTATGCTGGGTCCAAGTAAAGTCAAAGTTTGTATCTTTACATTCACCCTTGCTACTACAATTGAGCTTGTTACCTTTAGCGTCAACGGGGGTCAGCAGTTTGTCTTGGTATTTTTCGCTCCAACCTTCAGATGCAGATAAAATCCATTTTACTTTTTTGTCGCGCCCTATTTTTATCACTGCAGACTGGTGACGCGAACTGAGCACGATAGAGTCATCTTTAGCGTCATAATCAACCGAATTAACGTGTGCCCAGTTGCGACCGGCACCAACTCCGGGGATATCACCGTAAGGGGCATCCGCTAGATCTTCAGCGCTCACTTTGTGGCCTGCTTTGTCTAAATCGACATTTAAACAAACAGCACCAGAATCTAGTGATAATAATGCTGCATCACGCTGATTATCAAGGATTTGGTTTAAGTCCCAGAAATCAACCAATTTGCCATTTTTATCTAGCTCAATGATATGGTCACGAACTGAGTTTACTAATAACCCTTTATCATTTCGGTAATTTTTACGCGCAGCTCGGATAAAGTAATTACCATTGGCCGCTTCAATTGCTTCATGAGAGCCATCTTGGAAATCACCTGGTAATAATCGGTCACCGAGCATTTTGCCCATAATCGACATATGTTTCCAGCCTTGGCCTTGAACCCAAATCATGTCACCGTCTTTGGTTACGTTCATCCCCATTGGGTAGCCCGCTCCATTTAAGTATTCTGGATCATGAGTCGTATAAGGGTTTAAATACCAACGAATTTCACCGGCGGTATCGATAATGAAAAAACCTGGAGTTGCATCCCATGCTAATGCACCAGGAGCGGTATTGTTGTTGTGCGCTATTTGCGCATTTTTAGCGTCTTTACTGTTCCAAGATAAAAAGTACAGGCGGTCTTTAAAGTCATCTGCCACATAGTGTACGTCAGTAATTGGTGCTTTCGCCCACATCCCTTGACCAAAGCCCATATCGATATCGGGAGTTAAAATTTTATAGTCAAAAGTTTTTTTCTCGCCAGCCTCGGTCCAGTCAATTGTTACGGTATTTAAGTGATCTGGATATAAACCAAAAATCGGCACCCCACCATCTTCCATTACCTTGGTATCGGAAACCGGATACTCAATTGGTACACCATTATTTCGGGCATGTACTTTTACCGTGACATCATTAATATTGTGCCCATGCAGTGACACTAATGCCGTAAGCGGAGCATTCTCATATGGGTTATTGATCACAACCCCCAGCGGCGTTCCTCTTGCCGGCTTCATTAATAACCCATCCACACTACTTGCAGTTGCTTGACTGCTTAACCCCATCAACACCAAAGTCATTGCTATACGCGATAGTTTCATCATTACCTCGATCTATTATATGAATATGTTTCGTCGCAAATAGAATGACAGGTTCAGAGATAGTCTTTAGCATCGTTAATCACAGGGCGTCAGTACGATTTTTACTTCGAGTTTATAAGCTTGATCACGGAAATAATGGCCAGCATGTATAAGTGAAATCACCATGCCTCTTGTTACTAAATAGAACGCTTAACCCTCCCATTTGCCTATATGAGTCATCATTGCAAACCATCAAATATCAGCAACTTGCTAGGTTGAGGTTTAAATATGCCCTGTTGTTATCACGCTATTTAACAAAGAGTATTGAATAAAATCCTACAAGCACTACAATACTGTATATATGTACAGTTGAGTGTAAAAAATGAATGTTATCTCTATTTATGCCAGTGCCGGGATAACCGGCTTTGAGTCACCCGCTAGCGATTATCAACAACTACCATTAAGCCTTGACGAGTTATTGATTGAACACCCCAGTGCCACCTTCATAGGCCAAGCTCATGGCGATTCTATGCAAGGTGTGGGGATTTTTGATGGCGATATTTTAGTCGTAGACAGGCATGTAAGCGTCAGAAATAATGACGTTATTGTTGCTAATTACAACGGCGCATTTGTGTGTAAAATTATTGATAAAATTAATCGACAACTCTTATCTGCCAATGAATCACACATGAGTACACCCATTCTTGAGCACGACACATTTAGCGTCGAAGGGGTCGTTATTCGCTCGATACGTTGTCACCGAAAAAGCCCCATATTAGAGATAGCCTAAGCATGTACGCCCTTGTTGACGCCAATGCTTTCTATTGCAGCGCTGAGCAAGTCTTCAGGCCTGAATGGCGTAACCGGCCGATTGTGGTACTCAGTAACAACGATGGTTGTATTGTGGCGGCTAATAAACAGGCTAAAGCGTTAGGGATCCAAAAATTTGGCCCCTATTTTGAGGCAAAAAAACTGTGCGAGCAAAAAGGCGTGATAGCGCTTTCGTCCAACTATGAACTGTACGGTTCTCTCTCATCAGCGATGATGGAGGTTATTGGTCGCTTTGCGCCCGAGCAACACATCTACTCAATTGACGAGTCATTCCTATCTTTTAAACATTGTTACCCGGCAATTCCTTGCTTAGCTACACATGCAACAAAGATCAGGCGAGCAGTATGGAAAGAAACTCGTCTGCCGGTTTGTGTCGGGATCGGAGCCACTCTAACGCTCGCTAAAGTGGCGAATCATGCAGCTAAAAAAATCGCCGGCTATAACGGTGTTTGCGCTATTGATTCAGTATCACAGCGCAACAACATACTAAAATCGATGCAAACCAGCGACGTTTGGGGCGTGGGTAAGCGTATATCAAAGCGGCTTAACGATATGAACATCACTAATGCCTATGCACTTTCACAAATGAAAACAGGCCTAGCCAAAAAGCATTTTAGTATTGAACTAGAGCGTACAGTGCGTGAACTTAATGGCGAAGAGTGTAAAGGATGGGACGAAGCACGAGCAGATAAAAAGCAAATATTTTCAACGCGTAGCGTCGGTAATCGAATCGTTGAGGTAAGCTCCTTATGCCAAGCATTAAGTAAGCATGCAGCCATAGCTGCCGCTAAAGCCAGAGCACAGGGGTCACTGTGTAAAAGCATGATGATATTTGCCACCAACTCACCTTTTGATGAACGCCCCGGCGGATTTAAATATATCCATCACTTTGCCTCGCCCACCAATGACAGCTGCGAACTGATTGAGGCCGCGACGCAAATCGCATTTACTCGGTTTAGGGCCGATATTCGCTACTATAAAATCGGCATAGGCCTTATTAACTTATCCTCTGCAGCACACCTACAAGGGGATCTATTTGAGAACACTAAAAATCCAGCCATGATGACCGTACTCGATAAAATCAATGCTCAATACGGCACGGACTCACTGTTCATTGCCGCACAAGGGATCTCGCAAAAATGGAGCATGCGCCGAGAAATGCTCACGCCGCAGTACACCTCATGTTGGCACGATATTCCGCTTATAAAATGCTAACGAACATGAAAAACCAATCTAAATAGCTACAATACTGAACTGCTAAATTTGCCCACTAAACAGCAATGTAAACCAACTACTGCCATAACCCTCAAGCCGTTAACACTCAATATCCATTGTAAATAGCCATGTGCTTAGCCTTTATACAATTAGAGCTTAAATTAGCAGCTTTAAATCGTTACAAAGTATTTAACCCATTGACGTAAGGGCGGTTGTCCATTGTATAATCCTTAACTATGTTAAAACAGTATAAAGATATTCCTAAACATTATAACAACAAGTGATGATGTACTATCACTACTCAAAACAAGAGATGTAACTAAGTGAATAGACTATTAACCACCTCAATCGTAACAATAACGATGTGTTCAAGCTTAGTGCTTCCCGTGCAAGCTTCAGCAATAAAACAATCAAAAGGCGACTATGAAGATGTCTTTCGTCAGTTAGATGAAGACTTACCAACGCCTAACGTCTACCGTAATGCAGCCGGAGAACCTGGACACGAGTATTGGCAGCAGCAAGTTGACTACCAAATCAAAGCAACCTTGATTGAAGATAAACGCCGTTTAGAAGCAACCCAAACTGTCACTTATACCAATAATTCGCCCGATACCCTTAAATATTTGTGGTTACAACTGGATCAGAATTATTATAAAGCCGATTCGATTGCAAGCCGCACCCGGACCTTTTCAACCGCATCAGAACTTGCAAAAAGTGTTAATGGTAAGCCAACTAAAATTGGACTCAACACACTACGTTCACAACAGTTTTTAGCCGACAATGAAGTGGGTTATGAAATCGGTGATGTCAGTATCAACGGCAAAAAATTACGCGCCACAATCGTGGGCACGAACATGCGTATTGACCTGTTAAAGCCATTAAAGCCGGGTAAAACCACCGAATTCACACTGGATTATGCATTCAATATCACGGAGCAAAAAGCCGTCGGTGGGCGTTCTGGCTATGAGCACTTCCCTAAGGATGACCGTGAAGGCGGAAATGATATTTTCCAATTAGCCCAATGGTTTCCGCGTTTACATGCCTATACCGATTATGAAGCTTGGACCAATAAAGCCTTTTTA
This sequence comes from Shewanella youngdeokensis, assembly GCF_033180165.1. Lineage (GTDB taxonomy): Bacteria > Pseudomonadota > Gammaproteobacteria > Enterobacterales > Shewanellaceae > Shewanella > Shewanella youngdeokensis. Next base: position 2,131,824 of record NZ_CP136522.1, on the reverse strand, counting down.
GGCAGTGGTGAATTCACTCTCGAATTTGGTGATTACGATGTTGAACTTACTGTCCCTGCTGACCATATTGTAGCGGCAACCGGCGAGCTACAAAATGCCAATTCAGTACTGACAAAAGTTCAACGTCAACGGTTTGAAAAAGCTAAAAACAGCAAACGCCCAGTGTTCATTGTTACTGAAGCCGAAGCATTAGATAATGAATTAGCTGCAACAAACAAAACCAAAACATGGCATTTTGAAGCTGAAAATGTCAGAGATTTTGCTTGGTCGTCTTCACGTAAATTTATGTGGGACGCAAAGGGTTACCAACAAACATCTTCTGAACGACCTTTGGTAATGGCAATGTCATTCTACCCGAAAGAAGGTGGTGATTTGTGGAAGAAATACTCTACCGAAAGCATCATTCATACCATGCAGGTGTATTCAAAGTACTCATTTGATTACCCATATCCAACGGCGCAGTCTATTAACGGACCTGTTGGTGGTATGGAATACCCTATGATCACGTTTAACGGCCCTCGAACAGAGCTACAAGATGATGGTACTCGAACATATACATTGTCTGAAAAACGCTTTTTAATCGGCGTAGTGATCCATGAAATTGGCCATATTTACTTTCCGATGATTGTTAACTCTGACGAACGTCAGTGGACATGGATGGATGAAGGGCTAAACAGCTTTTTAGATTCATTAGCCAAAAGAGAGTGGGAAACCGAAACGCCTTGGGCAAGAGAAGCCAGTGATATTGTTGAGTACATGAAATCTACAGTCCAAGTGCCTGTAATGACTCAGTCAGATAGTGTGTTAAAACTAGGACCAAATGCTTATACCAAACCCGCTGTAGCACTAAATATTTTACGTGAAGTGGTTTTAGGTCGTGAGTTATTTGATTTTGCCTTTAAAGAATACGCCACTCGCTGGAAGTATAAACGCCCTACTCCATCAGACTTTTTCAGAACGATGGAAGAAGCATCTGGGGTAGATTTAGATTGGTTCTGGCGTGGTTGGTTTTACAGTACCGATCATGTCGATATCTCAATCGATAAAGTCTACAAATTAAGAATGAACACTAAAAACCCCGATATCGATTTTGCTCGTGAAAGACAAATAGAACAAGACAAACCTGTGCCTATGTCGATTATACGAAACAAAGAAGAAGGCTTGAAAAGTTGGGTTGAGCTAAATAAAGATGTGACAGATTTTTATGAAGAAAATGATAAATTCACTGTCACCAACAAAGAGCGTAACAAATACAATAAGTTGCTTAAAAAACTAGAACCATGGGAACTAGAGGTTATTGAGCGCGCAGTAAAAGAAGACAAAAACTACTATGTACTGGAGTTTTCTAACTTAGGCGGATTACCTATGCCTATTTTACTACAGCTTACCTATAAAGATGGCACCGTTGAATCGCTCAACATTCCAGCTGAAATCTGGCGTCGAAATGCGAAGTCAGTTAATAAACTGATCGTTTCGGACAAGACACTAACCCAGGTAGAAATTGACCCACACTGGCAAACTGCTGATGTTGATTTAAACAATAACAACTTCCCACGCCGGATCATTGAGTCAAGAATCGAAGCGTATAAGAAGGAAAAAGACAAGAGCCATTTGAAGCGCGATATTATGCAAGATATTAAAACTAAACTGAAATCAGACGAAGACCTAGAGTCTGAAGCTGGTAAGGCTGCTTAACTCTATGTATATCAGAGTCATATTGGCCATCGTGATCAGCTTGCTGATGAACACTGTCGTCAGTGCACATCAGCAGAAAACGGCAATAACCACAATTAGCTTTAATCACCGTGTTAATAATATTGAGGTTATGCATAAGTTTTATTTGCATGATGCAGAACACGCCGTTAAAGATCTGTTTGATCCTAGCGCAGATATACTCAGCAACAAGGCAACACAAAATACTTTTGCAGAGTATGTTCAGCAGCAATTTGGCATACAAAAAAGTAATGGTGAGCAACTACCATTATCATTTGTTGGCATTGAGCTTGATGGAAAATACTTGTGGATTTACCAAGAAATGAGCATTCCAGAAAACTTAAATGGTCTGTCTATTTCAAATGGTTCACTGCAAGATTTATGGCCATCGCAAGTAAATTTAGTCAATATTGAAGGCCGAGGGGAGATCCAGTCACTGCTATTTGATAGCAGTGACGATGTGCTGACAATATCATTACCGCAACAAAGGTAATCAACTAAACGGCATATAATGCTAAGTCACTCAACGTTAAAACAAGTGGCTTAGCTTATATTTTTACAGGTATGACAAATTAATTAAGAACGACATAACCTCTATTAATCATACAATTACGCTTAACCATCTGCTTTTCTGCTTCAAACTTTTCCGCATTTAAACGACGCTCTCGACCATTCGACAAAATCCCCAAACCAAGACCTATAGCAGCCCCCTGTTTTGCTCCATCGGTTCCAGAACCGCCAGCAATAGCTTTACCCGCTGAGCCAATCGCAGCTCCTTTTGCCGCAGTGCCTAATGCACTTTCACCTGATTGATTTTGCTGCACTTGAGTCGAAAGCTCGGTACATTGGTGTAGATCATAAATATAATCTTTTTCATCTACGCCCGCTTTGTCTACAATAATGTTCGCCATAGCATTCGACGATACACATAGCATCATTAATAAAAATAATCTTTTAGCCATTGCCAATTGCCTTATTCAAACCAGTTAAACTATCAATATAGGCTCTGAACAATATTTTTATTGACTCGTGTTGTATACAGGTAAAATTACTAGTTTGTATGAATAGGCAACCGAACTCTCATTAAAGGTGTACAACATTGAATAACACAAACTCGTCTTTTGACACATTATTGGCTGAAATAGTCAGTACCGAAAACTACCAAAAAACAGAAGTTATTCAGTCACTATGGTCAGGCTATGGTGAAATTGCGCGCTATCAGATCCGCCCACCGCTAACAGGGCGTAAAGGTGCTTTTGTGGTTAAACATATTCAACCACCAAAAGTCGAAAACCACCCTCGCGGCTGGTCGGGTGAAACATCACACCAAAGAAAAATTAGCTCATATAATGTCGAGGCTCATTTTTATCAATATTGGGCCAATAACATCAAACCCAAATGTGCACTGCCGCAGTATATTGGCCAGGCCAATTTATCAAAATCATCCTTTGCAAAAATGATTGTGATGTCCGATTTAGACTATGAAGGGTTTCCGCGACGCTTAGCTACCGCTTCGGTTGAGCAAGCCAAAGTTTGTTTACGCTGGTTAGCCCAATTTCACGCGATCAATTTACAGTATCAGCCAGACGCTACCTGGCCACAGGATTTATGGCCCATTGGCAGTTATTGGCACCTATCAACTAGAGAGGCTGAGCATAAGTCGATGCAAGATAGCCCCTTAAAACAAGCCGCAGCAATACTTGATGAAAAGTTAAATTCTATAAATTTCAAGACATTAGTTCACGGCGATGCCAAAATTGCTAATTTTTGTTTTTCTACAGATCTTACAAAAGTCGCCGCAGTTGATTTTCAATATGTTGGTGGCGGTTGCGGTGTTAAAGACGTAATTTACTTTCTTGGTAGCTGTTTAAATGAAGCCGTATTGTCACAAGAATTTGATCAACTCATTGATTACTATTTTACTGAACTCAACTCAGCATTAAGCAAGACAAAAATGGCGAAGCACATAAACCATGTTGAACAAGAATGGCGACCACTAGTTTGTATTGCATGGGCTGACTTTGAGCGCTTTCTAGCCGGTTGGGCACCAACACACGTCAAGCGTACCCATTTTAGCCACCAACTTACACTTAAAGCATTGGCCAGTCTTAGTAATCGCTAGCTTTTAAGCAAATATAATTCATATATGCAAAAGGTTAAGTTAGTTTAACTGCTTAACCTTTTACCTGAATCGCTCAACAACACTTTGAATTACTGACGGATTATTATTCTAGCTCGTTTAAGTGTGCTTCTGACTCTGACAGTAAGTTATCGATAGCTTGGTCAAAACTGTCTAATTGCTTCAGAGAAATATAGGCTTTTAACCTAAAGATAAGATCATTACTCAGCTCAATGTGTGACTTTTTTTTTCGCTTCTTTATTTGTGATAGCTCCTTTCGTACCATACGCCAACCATGATCACTGAAATACTGGTTAAGGCAAGTATTGGCAGTGAGCAATTCATTACTGATCCCTTGCGCCGCCCTTCTCTTTTTTGTTAACTGCGTGAGTAATTTAGCTAGTGCCAAATAGTGTGTTAGTTGCTGTTGCTCAGTGTCAAAACTAACAAACCAATCTTTTCGCTTTTTAGTTTCTTCAATTGGGATCAATCTAAAAATTAGCGGTAACGCAAAGACTAACTCTTCTTCAGCAAGTAAAGCTAACTTCCTGCCAGCTTTTGGTTTTAAGTCGTGAGATTGCCATTCTTGTTTGCTACTTGGCATGTGATAAACCCTTAAAATAAAACTATGGTTACACCATACAATAAGGGCAAATATAACATTAAAAGTTATGCTTAGCTAACACAGTTTCGCTCTCTGTTTAGCGAGCTGAACAACTGTTAGTATGGTGCAACCATAGAATTATATTATCAAGCTTTACTGATAACTTGGTTTACTAAATCGTTGTCGAGCCAATCTTTAAAGCCTAAATTTTAACCACACAAAAGCCACTTAAATAGCAAAATTTATGAGTTAATCATATATTGTTCAAATAACTAGCATCTAACACCAAAATGGTGCGCTACCAGTGATAATGACGATTATCACTGGTAGTGATAGGCCTTAATAGTTAAAATATTGCCAATACCCTGCTGCTTAAAAGCATTTTATGCCACCGTCGAGAATACTAAATATATGAATAATAGCCGTTTAAGTAACATGGCTAATAAAGCAGTTGCGACAGTTAATGACGATGGTTTCTATCAAGAGCAGACTTTGCCTCTTTCAATTTTGAATGACTTTGAAAGTGCTGCCAGTGAAACAGAATTTGAGATCTCGGCCAATACCCGCCGGGTTTACAAAGCCTCATTCAGTATATTTAACAGCTATTGCGAGCAACATGGTTTAAGTCCGTTGCCAGCAGATCCGAGAACAGTAATTTCTTTTATCGGTCATCAAAAAGATGTCTACCAAGCAAAGAACGGTCATCAGTTATCAACGCAAACGATTAATAGTCGATTAGCTGCAATTCGGTTTTATCATATTCAAGCGGGGGCGACCTCACCAACAGAGCACCCGCTAGTGATCCGAGTGATGCGGGGCTTAATGCGTAATCATAATCGACTCGTTACTGATTATGATCAACAACCTATTATGTATGACGAGCTCGAATTATTACTACAAGCAATCGACAGCAAACCACAGCTTTTAGCCAAAAAACGAGACAAAGCGATTATCCAACTTGGGTTTCAGGGTGGCTTTAGACGATCGGAGCTGGCCAATATTAAAATTAACCATTTAAGCTTTTTGCGCGATAAGCTAAAAGTACGTCTGCCCTACTCTAAAAGTAACCAACAAGGACAGCGTGAATGGAAAGTTCTTCCCAAGTCAGAGCCATTTTCAGCGTTTGATGCCGTCAAAGAATGGATCACAGCCGCGGGAATTAAAGAAGGTCATGTATTCAGATCGCTATCAAGGGATTGCAATTCGATACGAGAGTACCATGTTGAACAAAACAATTCTGGTAGAGGTTTTTTACGTGGTGATGATATATACCAGTTAATAAAAAAGTACTGCCATAAAGCAGGACTCGATCCACAGTATTATGGTGCTCACAGTTTGCGAAGTGGCTGCGTGACTCAGTTACATGAAAACAAAAAAGATCTTTTATATATTATGGGTCGAACCGGCCATACTGATCCGCGCTCATTGAACCACTACCTAAAACCAACCGATTAATTTTGCATGATATATATTTAGTGAAATGAGTGGCTATCATATTTACGTCACTCATTTAATATATAGTCCAACGCTTTTATCTTTTCGCTATGCTCATGTCAGTTTACAAAAGTTCAATGCAAAAGCAGCAACACTAGAACGGACATGCACTAAAACCTAATACCCTTTCGCCAGTAATCGGATGGTCAAACTCTAATCTCGTTGCGTGCAGCATTAAACGCGGTGCTAATTGGTGAGAAAATTCAGTGCCATACAGATCACAACCGATAATGGGATGGCCTATTTGTTGACAGTGAATACGCAGTTGATGTGTCCTGCCGGTTTTTGGGGTTAGCTCAACTCGTGTAACCTGACTTGAAACCGCCGGACTTCCAATTTGAGCCATGGTTGAACGATTGCAATCATGCTGCAAGTTTGATGATTCAGTTGAGTATTTTACAGCGTCTTGCTCAAGAGTATTACTGTAATGTTCTCGCGATAAAACCTGGTAAATTGAATGTGCAGGTTTGCCCTCTTGTTGGCAAATTTTCATTAATGGAAAATTGGGTTTATCTTTAGCGATAGGCAAAACTATTTCACCGCTCTCTTTTAGAACATCTCCAGCAAGCAATGCCGTATATCTTTTTAACACCTTTCTTTCACTAAACTGTTTGCATAATAACGCGTTAATAGTTTTGTTTTTGGCAACAACCATAATGCCTGAAGTGCCTAAATCGAGTCGATGCACTAAAGTACATTCTGGATACTGTTTAACTAAACGATGATGTACTGAGTCTAGATTAGCGGGATGCTTACCCGACAGTGACAGTAAACCAGAAGGTTTATTAATTAATAAAAAATGTTCGTTATCAGCAATAATCACAATTTGTTCGTGACAAGGAGGAGCGATAAAAGTATCGACTATGGGTTGCATATTGAGCTGCCTGAAAATAGAAGTTATTGATAAAAACGCTAACAATAAGAATGACGACAATAAATTACAGGTCGTTATCGACCCAAATGGTGAAACACAAAAAAGAGCTAACCAATCTACAAGTTGATATTCGCTGATAAGGTTGAAAAATCACTTTAACGGCAAAAATGAATAAGCATGCAAAAACAAAAGTATAACCCCGAGATATTTTTAACCAACCTGCATATTTAATCTGATTTATGCAACACAAACACTAGATAAATACATGCTCACCCGCAATTAGATCACGGTCAGGCCAAAAATACTGCCAACAAGCTTTCTTAAAAACGGTTTGTTACTCATTAACACCAATAACAGGCTTGTGTATGCAAGTCCGCAACCAAGGCGTAGAAAACGAGTTGGCCAAAACTGCTAATAAAAATAGACTGCAAAGCCGGCAAATAAAATGTTAACTGCCAATGATCTAGCTGCATGAAAAACAAGCTTAACTAATTCAGCGCACCGTTACGCAAGATTAAAAACCAAAATACTGCCATTATTTTTTAACGGCTAATGTCGCTAAGTATTGGCCTTTAAGTTCTTCAAGTACAACCAATTCCTCACGCTTATTGCGACTGCGACCGTGCAAAGAAGATTCAACAAAAAGAGCAAACCATGCCTGCAGCACTGCAGCATTTTCAGGCTCCCCCGCAGCAAACAATGCCAAAGAGGCAACTTCAGCCGTGCCAAGTTGAAAATCTCGCGCCCCTTTTCGCAAAGCGTAAGAAGCAGCAGATTCAGGTGAAAATGAAAACATAGGTAAATGATGCAAATACTCACTTTTACGAAACATTTTTATCGCTTCACGCCAACTTCCATCTAGGACAATAAACAGTGGTTTTTTACCAACAGGTAACTCTGCTGGATCAACATGACTCACAACAGTTTGATTTGCGATGGCATATTCAGCCGGAAAAATTAAATAGGCTTGATATTGAGGGTCATTTATTATCGACAGCATTTTTCGATTTGGCTCATTACGTGACCAAATATACGCATGCGTATCGGGAATAATATCAGCAATAAGTCGACCACTGTTACTAGGCTTAAGTACTTCGTCATCATACATTATGAGTAAAAATGCCAACTCACTGTTTACCTGGGTACGATCAGCGCAAGTACAAAACTGCTCAGCAAGTAAACAGCATTGACATCGAACCACGTTTTTTCCACGCGCAGAAAACGGCTTTGAAGAGATAGCTTTTCGATAATCATACAAATGATTAACCGCGTGTTTTGGTAAGCTCATTATAAATAAAACCTATTTATTCAGTACTATACGTACTATTAAACAAATAAAAAAGCCTACTAAGTAGCAGGCTTTTTTACAATACAGAACTCAGATTTACAGTATACGTCTTAATAAAAAATCTGCTCGTAACCGTTTTATACGCTTTAAAATCTTACGCACCGGCGCTGGATAATTATGCAATGTCTCTATTTGGCTATAATGATATAAACGTTCAGCATGTTCGAGAATATGCGTTTGCTCTTCTTCAAATTGCTGCTTCCATGTTTCATTATCATCTTGCAGTAATAAGCCGTTTTCGAGATCTAATGCCCAAGCTCTAGGGTTTAAATTACTACCAGTAATGAGGTGACGTTTACCGTCTGCGCTCACACCCTTTAAATGAAAGCTGTTGTTACCGTCTTTCCACAAGTGAACATTCAATAATCCACGGTCTATCGCCCATTGTTGCCGTTTTACAAACTTACGTAATGATTGCTCATACATGTAAGGCAAAGCGCCAATAGTAGAAAATGGCTTTTCTGGTGGAATATAAAAATCATTGGAAGTTTTATCACCCACCACAATGTCAATTCGTTTGCCTTTACGTAAGTGCTTTGCAAGTGCACGAGCCAAAACATAGGGAGGATTAAAGTACGGAGTGCAGATAAATAAAGCTTCTTCTGATTCCTCCACCATTGCAACGATGACTTTATTTAGTTTGTTTTTCTTTCGGCCAAGCCCAACAATCGGCGTAATTCGGTTGCCAACTTGAGTACCCGTAAACTGATATTGCGCTTTTGTTAAACGGTTTTTTAAGCTGCTAACTTCGTTTTTTGTCGGTAAACGTTCAGTATCTTTAGCCTGGGTTAACGAACTAACGGCAACATCATTAACTAAATATTGTTGGATCATTTCGCGCATGCTGCGAGCAAGTTCAACAGATTCAATAACATGGTAACGATCAAACCGATACTTGTTATTTTCATGCAAGTAGATGTTGTTCAAACTTGCGCCACTAAAAATGACGGCATCGTCAATCACAAAACCTTTTAAATGCAGTACCCCCATAAACTCACGTGATTTTACAGGCACACCTAGAATATCGATTTTGTGCTCAACGGCAGCGTTCACTTCTCGGTACATCAAGTAGTTGCCACTGTCACCTTTATGGCCAATTAGCCCTCGTCTTGCACGGTGAAAGTCGACTAATACTTTGATATCTAGTTTTGGGTTGCGTTGTTTGGCTGCCATTAATGCCGCGATCACTTCCCTGCCCGCTTCATCATCTTCTAGATAAAGGGCAGCAAAATAGATTGAATGTGTGGCATTTTCAATACGCGTTAACAGTTCTGTTTTTAACGCTTTAGCCGTTAATAACCATTGTATTGAGTCTGGCTGTAGCGGTATTCCACCTAGCTTGCTCAGCAAGGTTCTCTCCTTAATAGTCTAACCATCAAATTCATTGCTAGGCTGTCGTTGACTCAACATAAAAATACTATGTTAGCTCCGGATAAGCGATAATACTGCTTCACGGATCGCCTTTTTGCACGATGGTGTGTTCAGGGCTTTAAACAATGTCAAACATCTCGATTCGAACGTAATGACACCTGCCTATATGGCGATGATGTCAGGGTAATTTACGTAATCAAGCATGACTGATGTTGCCGATGCTCTTCATTTTAAAATATAGCATCTAAATCCTCATAGATAGGAGCATGAAATTACCGATTTAAGCGGCTTTCGGCAAGTTCTTTTTACTGTTTCAGCGTGTTCTGGGCATAAAACAGCTATAACGGTCACTAATTGCTAATTAATTAGACAAGAAGCCTAAATTAAACGGCGAACTTTTATCGATGTGAGCGAGGTAAACTAGCAAGTGGTCACTGTATCTCTGAGTGAGCTTTGATAATATTAATGCTTATTTTTTCAATTGGAACCCGAATGAATTTTAAGTCGCTGCTGATTTTAATCGTGGTATTACTTGCTGCATGGGCTATTTTTAATTTTAAAGTGCAATTAGGTATATTAGTATTACCACTGTTTTTTGGCTTGGTATTGTTTATCACCTTTAAGTTATACCGTTTAATGGAAAAAGATGACAGCGACTCGTACGATTAAGCTTTCGGGTAACCATAAAGGACATAACTTTGAAATTTAGTCACGTGCTACTTGCTGCTCTTTTGTTTACTCAAAGCTATGTCAGTCAGGCAGCTGTTGAGACTGTCATCGCACCTAAAACGTCGTTAACGGCACTCAAAATTATTGCGACCACAACTGACGGCCACGATGTTAGCAAAGAGGCCGACAGGCTTTTTGTGCCCGCTAGCACCATGAAATTATTAACGGCTGTGGCCGCCACGGCATCTTTAGGTAAAGACTTTAAGTTTCAAACCCATATCTATAGTAGTAGCCCAATTATTAATGGGGTGATTCACGGCAATATTTATGTCTCTTTTAATGGCGATCCCAGTTTAACCCGCGACGATTTACGCCAGCTTATAGCTCAATTATCAAACCAAGGTTTACGTACAGTGACCGGCAGTGTGTTTTTAGTCGGTGATCAGTACGAGATCCAGCACGCTCCAGGGCGAGTATGGGATGATTTAGGGATCTGCTATGCTGCTCCCGTATCAAACTTTATCCTCGATAAAAACTGCGTTAGCGCCATATTTAAACCCCGGTTGGCTGATAATACCGGCATTGTGGAGTTAACAAGCCAAGCACCTATTATCATTAACAGTCGAGCAGTGTTTGATAAACAAGGTCAGCGGCCATTGTGCTCGCTATCTCTGGCTAGGTTTGAGAATAACCGTTATCGATTAGATGGCTGCCATAAAGGCAATCAAGCTTTAAATTTGTCTATCGCGGTGACCGATCCCGTTCAGTACGCCATTGATAACCTGTCTCAAATCATGGCGGCATCCAGTGTTACAGTACGTGGAAACATCAAGTTATCTCAAAGCCTGCCAGCAGATGCGTTACAGATAGCTCAGCATCAATCTGCGCCACTAACAAAGTTACTCACGACCATGTTATTGAAGTCCGATAACTTGATTGCTGATAGCTTACTAAAACGCGTTGGCCACAACGTGTTTGGCACTAATGGGACCTTTGCTAATGGCAGTCTGGCAATGACTCAAATACTCACACATTTAGGCATAGATTTAAGCAGCGCCAATATTGTCGATGGCTCTGGGCTATCACGTTACAACTTACTAAGCGCAAATCATTTAGCTCAAGTAATGGCGCTAATTGTTAATGATCATAACTTTGCTTTTCTTATCGATGCACTGCCGGTTGCCGGCAGCACTGGTACGTTAAAATACCGCCGTGGATACCAACAAGCACCATTGAAAGAACACGTTATGGCGAAGACAGGTTCAATGCTAGGGGTATACAATGTTGCAGGAGTGATAAAGCAAAATAATAACATTGCCTATATCTTTGTTATTTTACAAAACGGAGTTAGCCCAAATAAACAAAGCCACCAGACTATGCCGTACGATGCTGCAGTGTTAAAACAGTTACTTAAATAATGTGCTGCTAAAGCTTACCAGGTACACATTTGATTATATTGTATTAGGTTCAGTAACTTAAAGCGTTAAGTTCATACCGCAAAGACAATGATGTTAATGTTTGAATGTTGTTTTTTGTAAAAAATGTATCGTTTGCAAAGCAACTTCTTGATTGTTTCGCATCTGAGAATGATTAACGTCAATCGCAATAAAGTCGCTCATGTTTTTAAGCTTGGCCGACTCGACAGAGACTAAACCATCATTCGCCCCTGTAAATTTGTCATTGGTTAAGCTCGATGACTTTGTTCCAGCAATAATGCCAATATTTAGGTCCAGCTCCTCAAGACGATTACCTAAGCTGTTGCTCCCAGTCATTAGCGCTCGGCTTATACCACCACCGAGCTGCATCAGCCATGAATCACTTAAATGATCTGCTAGCTCACTGCCTTTGTTTGGTGTCCCTATTAATACCACCTCTCCTATACTTTCTTTTGGTAATACATGATTATTTTGTAGGTATGCCCTTATAACCAGACCACCAAGTGAGTGCCCAACATAGTGCACTTTTGGCGCATACTGTATGCAAGCATCAATCTGCTTACTTGTTTGTGCCAATACAGCCTCAACGCTTTCACCAATACTGGCATAATCTAACCGGCAAACTTTATAGCCGGCTTGCTCAAGCCTCGTTGCCAACCGCCACATCGCGGTATCACTTCTCCCCAAACCATGAGCCAGTACAACGAGTTCTTTATCAAGCTGCTCTGTGGAAGAATACGCTTCTGTGTGAGAGCAGCCTGTTATTTGCAATAACAACACGATTAGCGCCGCGGTAAAGTATGAAGTTTGCATGATGGTCTACCTTGTGGCTATTTCGGTTGAATTTTTACACACCGAACCGAAAACATATGGCTCTTTTGTAATTTAGCGCGGCGAATTTCTCCTTTATGGGAGTTCCACCAAGCGTAAGCCAGTGTTCTAGCATAGGCCTTTTTGTCTGTCGCGGTGCTACTCGTCCAAAATTCACTATACATACCCTGTGTGATATACCAGTTGCCTAGCTTGACACCTGCTGGGGTTGCAGAAAAATGCGTTGTATTGACCTCAGCTTGCTTAAAACGTTTAAAAAACGTGTTTGGCTGCTCAGCTTTAAGCGTAATGGCTATGTCATTCTTACCTCGCCAACCCTCTTCATTTACCTCTTTGTCAGAGATCCCAATCGCTGTCTCCAGGGCTTTCCAGTCATCATCAGAAGCAACACGCCAACCGACAGGACAAATGTTGCGCTGATCGGCTACATCATGCCAATCGTAAAGCCTGCCATAGCGTAAGAGAAGACTTGCATCATCATCTGGAATATAACCAGTGTTTACTTTGCTGCCAGTTTGAAAAGTGGTTGTACGTAAGTTTTCTGCTAGCCAAACTTGCTCGCCAATTTGCACAGTTCGGTATATGTTTCCGTCACTATCTTGAACGGTGTCAGTGTTGTTCGCTGATGTATTAGCTGTTGTAAACATAAAAAGCCCCATGATCAAAGTTAGTATTTTCATTTATTTACCTCGAATATTCGCACTGATATAAGCGCTAAATTGCCCAAATATACCCCGTTTCTTTTTCGGAAAGTTGCCATAGTTTTTTTAGTGAGAGGGGATCTAGAACAAATGGCTCGAGCTTACATTCACCAACTGGACCACCAAAATTCATTAAGCCTGTTGGACCGTAATAGGCACGCTGTTTCAAATCAGCTTGCGTTGCACACATCACTTCTGGATACGCACCTTTTTCAGCCGTCTGGGCAAGCCCAATTTTGACCATCAATGACCAAGAGAGTCTGGTTGCTAAATTGGCACTTTCGCGGATAAGTGAGGTATTTGACGCGCCTGGATGGCAAACATAAACCTGCACTTGCTTGCCTGCCGCTTTAATTTTGTTTTGTAATTGATAGGCAAACATAGTTTGTGCCAGTTTGCTTTGGCTATAGACCTTGTTTGCGTGGTAGTTGTTGTCCCAGTTCATATCGTCAAATTGAATTTTTCTTAGCCCTAATTTATGGCCTTCACTCGACACAACAACAATCCGCCCTTGTGACGCTTCAATACGCTCAAAAAGCAATCCACACAATAAAAAATGACCATAATGATTAACGCCTAGCTGGCTTTCAAAACCATCGGCTGTGAGTTGTTGAGTCGCAACTTGTGCGATAGCGCCATTACAGATCAGCGCATCAAGTTTAGGAACTTGCCTTAATAACTCGCTAGCAGCTTGTCGAACTGAAGCAAGCTTAGCTAAATCTAAGGTGACATAACTGACTTTGGCATTATTACCAAACTCGTCAGTTAGCTGTGCGATCGCAGCTTCAGATCTAGCAGGGTTACGATTGAGCATCACCACCTCGGCGCCTTTAGACAACAATATACGGGTTGCTTGAAATCCAGCTCCCGTATTGGCACCGGTAATAGCGAAGGTTTTACCTTCTAACGAGTTTAGCTGCTCAGGAGTCCAGCCTTTTGCGCCAAAAGTATTTTTGATTGTCATAGTATACCTGCTTGTGTTTGTTGATAACTCAGCGGAGCAATCTTGATTAGATGTGCACACTATAAGATCCATTTTGAGACAAAAATAGGCGATTTACTCGCTTAAACATGCCTATTTGTATCATGCGATTGAGTTGGCAGGCTCAAGATGCTAATTTATACAGAGTATTAGTAAAGAGGGATCGCCGCTATGAGCAAGGCAAAACTCAAACAACTCATCGAACGCAGAATAAATAACAGCGGGATGATTGAAACCGGTATAGAAGGTGTTCAAATATTTAAAATAACTGATCCAATCAGCTGTGCACCTGCCGTTTATGAACCTTCAATAACAGCAATCGTTTGTGGTGGTAAAGAAGCCATTTTAGAAGGCGACAAACACACTTATAGCAGTAACCGATACATATGTTGCCCGATGTCTATCCCCATTGAAGCCGGAACACCAGACTCATCTCCAGCAAACCCATTAATAGGGGCCTATATCTCATTAGACACTCAGTTGATGACAGAGCTATCGCTGCAAATTGACAGCTCGATAAATTCAATACATGCCCGAAAAAATGCCTCAGGTACACCAGCATTACAAACGGCAAGTTGGAGTGAAGAGTTTTGCGATGCACTATACCGACTTCTGCTATTGAGCGAGAACCCGGCCGATAGCGCAATACTAGCAAAAAGCCGGTTGCGTGAGCTTTACTACGCAGTCTTAAAAGGCGAAGCAGGATATGCCTTTAGACGGGCATTTGGTGTTGGCAATGACATGGCTCGCGCTATAGAGCAGCTATCTTCAAACCTAACCGAGGCTGTGACAATTGAAGATATGGCCAGTAAACTGGGTATGAGCCGAGCTGTATTTCACCGGAAATTCAAGCATGCTACTAATATGTCGCCGATTCAGTTTGTTAAGTCGATGAGACTTAACAGCGCCGCCATGAAAGTTGCCGAAGGAGTCAACGTTAATGTCGCCGCAATGGAAGTTGGCTATACAAGCTCATCTCAATTTAGTCGGGAGTTCAAGCGGATGTTTGGTAAATCTCCAAAGCAGTGGCGCCAAGAAAAAGCAATGCTAACAAATACTATCTAATAAACATTTAGCAGCTATAAATAAACGAGTCACAACAGGGGTTAACATATAAATCAAAGTTTCCCCCCGAAAACAAAAAAGGATCCGCGTTGGATCCTTTTTTAATTCTAGTTGAACAGATGTATAGAGTATCAACGTTCAATCATTAATGATTAAAATAATGCTTCGTCCATATCCATTATTGCGGCGTCACCCATCGCAACCTGTGACAAATGATAATCCGCTTTTGCTAATAGCTTATCGAAGTAAAAACGGCTTAACTTTTGTTTTTGTTGCTTAAAGCTACTGTCTACATGGTCATTCGCGGCATTGGTCATCGCTAACCAGAAGTAGCCATATAAGCTGTAACCAAAGGCATCGAGGAAGTCCACAGCACAAGCATTGATTAACGCTGGCTTTGTAAGCTTGTTCTCATTCACGTCTGCCGCTATGACCAGTAACTGCTCAAACAGTGACAGTACTTTTATTTTATCGTCAGTTGAAACATGTTCAAATTGATTGATATTACTCACATGTTCAGCAATAAATTCCTTTAGCGCGGTGAGGTTGTCTCCGGTTACCTTACGGCCCAAGAAATCGATAGCTTGAATGCCGTTGGTCCCTTCGTAAATTTGAGCAATTCGGGTGTCACGCACCAGTTGTTCAATACCGGTTTCACGGATATAACCATGACCACCAAAAACTTGTTGCGCCATAATGGCTGCATCTAAGCCTCGATCACTTAAAAATGCTTTTGACACTGGGGTAAGTAAACCAACATAACGGCTAGCTTTAGCTTTAGTTTCAGCATCGTCTGAAAATTTGGCTAGATCTAATTGCTGCCCGGTGTATACCGACAATGCACGCCCTGCTTCAGTTAAGGTTCGAACTGTTAATAGCATACGTCTTACATCACCGTGTACTAAGATAGGGTCGCTGGTGGCACCTGTAGGTGAGCCTCCAGCAGCAACGCCCTGAACACGGTCTTTAGCATAATCAGTTGCCATTTGGTAAGCCGCTTGTGATGTACCTAAACCCTGAATACCTATTGCGAGTCGCTCGTAATTCATCATAGTGAACATACACACTAAACCACGATTAGGTCGGCCAATAAGGTAACCTTCTGCGCCATCGTAGTTCATTACACAAGTAGCAGAACCCTTAAGCCCCATTTTATGCTCAATAGACCCAACAGTAACGCCATTTGCATCACCGAGGCTTTCATCAGCATTAACCTTAATTTTTGGAACTAAAAATAGCGAAATACCATGACTGTTTGGTAACTTAGCTAATACTAGATGAATGACATTTTCTGTTAAGTCATGATCGCCACCAGTGATAAATATTTTGCTGCCGGTGATGTTATAGCTACCATTATCATTTGGCACAGCTTTGGTGCGAATACCACGCAAATCTGACCCCGCTTGAGGCTCGGTCATATCCATAGCGCCAGACCATTCACCGCTGTACATTTTCGGCAAGTAACGTTGTTTTAGCTCTTCAGTACCATGCGCGTGAATAGCAAGTGCTGCGCCGGCAGTAAGTGAGCCATATAAAGTAAAAGCATTACACGCGCTATACGCCATTTCATCAACTAAAACGCCAAGCATTTTTGGCATGCCCATACCACCATGCTCAGGATCACCACATAAACCGACCCAACCACCTTCTGCGTATTGGTCATAAACGGCTTTATAGCCATCTGGTGTGATCACCTTATCAGCCTGATGACGAACACCTTGCTCATCGCCGCTACGGTTAATAGGATGTATTAATTCGCGACTAATTTTGTCTGCTTCATCCAAAATCGCTGCAGCAGTGTCCATATCGACAGATTCAGCCATAGCCGGCAATTCTGACCAGGTTTTAGGTGCATCAAATACTTTTTCAAGAAGAAAGCGCATTTCGGCTAATGGAGCATTGTATGGGTTCATAATGGGCTCTTAAACGATGGATTAAAACAGTTGTTTAAAGTTATCAGATGTAGATAAAAAAGAAAGCTTTTTCTTACTTTTTGAGCTTAAAACCTCACACAACAGATTCAATAATATGCAAGCCAACTTATTGCGCTTAAACAATAAACCGCCAATACAATTGGCAAGTCACCTGCCCTAAAATACTGCTCTTTTGTAGAAAAATGTCAGCAATTGCAGGTTATTTACATCATGATTACTGCTCAAACTGTTACTTTTACGAGTTGCTAGATGTCATTCCCCCCCTTAACCTGCATTAGAAAAATTTTACGTTGTGAATGCCTCTTACGTTAATACACACTTCAGGAAATACATGAAACTCACACAATCAACTCGTTTTGTCCTCTTTACTACTTTGCTAGCATCAACCGCCGTTGTTGCAGCAGATAAAACTACCGAAAAGCATTTAGACGATCCAACGCGGATCATGACTAAGGTCGGCGCAGGTTATGACGGTGAGTTAACCTTTAACGGTTCAATCGGTTTAGACGAAACTCGCATGCTGCGTGGCCAGATCAATGCAGATGGTAGCGAGTGGCAACTAGGGGGCTCTTGGTTGTTTGATAAAGGAATATTAAATGCTTACTTAAATGGTCACGAACAGCGTAATACCTACAATCTTGGTACTTATGTGTCGCTGTCATTGATGGGCGTTGATACTGGCAAATGGATGGTGTTCCCAATGGCGGGAGTCACTTTTGTCGATGGTAAAAAAGGCAATGACAATAGTACCGGCGCATATTTAGGTGCATTCGCTATTCGCCCTATCAATGCACAATGGTCAGCAGTTACTTACGCTGGTGGATCAATAGGTTCAAATAGTTACTCAAGCCTTTGGCTAGGTGCTGGCGCCAGTTACAAGATCACGAGTAAACACAGTGTAAGATTAATGGGCTCATATTCTGACGATAATTACCGTACAGATAACAAAGTCAGCTTTTCATACAATTATGAGCTGTAACATCAACTAGCGTTATAACATTACAGTGGTCTGCCTTTGGCCACTGTTAACAAACGTTGTATACATGTTTACAACATTTAGGTTTGTTGCAACCTACTAAAACACGACTCTATTCTCTATTGAGCTCCACACAGGTACATTCGCAAAAATCAGGTTGGTCACCATTGCGGTGTCAATACTGGCTAAGCGTTTAATACAAGCAAAACTAGATTCGACCATTAGCTTTTAGTTAAAAACCACCGTGTGCCCCAGCTTGTTAGCTCATTTAAACCAATGAAAAATAATACTTTATATTTATACATCACAATAGTAACGCTAGCGTGACTTAAATCACCATGTTAGATTTTTTCTGTACTTAATCATACTATTTGTAAATAAACAGCCCACAACAACGGAATATGAGAGCTAGCACACTGCATTTTTCAATCCCCTAATGGCCACGCCATTACTGCTGAACAGTATAGATCGAAAGAGTTTTTTCATATTTTTAGAAATAACCATTTTTGTTGTGCCAAACCTCAAGAAAAAAAACAAATAAAAAACATGCAAAAAACAATTGTCGATTCCATCACAAAATTAAAACGCCCCAGCCTTTAAATTACACCCAGAAACAAAAACATAATAAACAACTAGATTGTTATATATAGGGTGATGAAATAATGAATACAAAATTACTATTAAAAGTATCTGCAATTGCTGTAATGGGTGCATTAACTTGTGGTTCAGCACAAGCAAAAGTTTTTAAAGCTGACACATTAATCAGTGTCGGTGGACGTGCCCACCTTGACCAAAACTCTAAAGATTCTAACGTATCTAACTACTTCTTTTTATCAGCAACGCACCAAGTATTTGCTGACTGGGGCCAATTATTTGTTAAAGGTAGATTAGAAAACCCATTTGGATTAAAAGATACTGCATATTTTGGTAAAGATGCAGCTATAAGCTACCAAACACTGGGTGATCTGTATTTAAATATCGGCGATAGTAATTTCCAATTCTGGTTAGATGAATCATCATTTAGTAACACAGCCATTCACGAGATGACGACTCTAGCTGGTGCAGCTTACAAAATGCAGTTTGGTAAACTAAATGTAAAAGTGGGTGCTGGTGTTGCTTACGCCTTTGGTCATGTACCTTATACACCTGCTTACCATGGTAATGGTTATATCGGTACTCGAATTAACGTATTGTACCCTATCAATAAACAATTTGTGCTCTTTGGTATGTTTGATTCTCGCTGGGATCGCCCTGAAGATTACTATCAAACATTTAGTTTTGAAGAGAAAGACGGCCATCATGCAATAGCGGGCGTTAAGTATAATCATGATAAGCACATGGCATTTGGTGTTGCATACCATAACTTTAAGCAATTTGGTGGTTACAACCACGACGGCCAAACTGTTGACTTTACATTAACTTACAAATTCTAAAACCATTAGAATACAGTTGATAAGTTAAAATTAAATAGCTGTTCCGATATTAAAGCTACTGATAAGTGATGACTATCAGTAGTTTTTTTTATTTATAGAAGTACCACATTAAACTGAATAAACTACACCTAATTTTTTGAGCTAAATAACACTTCAAGCTTACATAACTTTAGATTGCAATAAATAATCATAATGTTAATTAAACACACCTCAAACTAAAACGACAGTTTTGCCCAATTAACAAACCTCACTTAAGCCCTGCTTAGCTAAAAACCAAACGAAACAACAATACATCCCTTTGTTTAACACTTATCGTATTTACAATAGCTTGTTAATATTCTTCAACTTTAATAACCGTTAATAAAGTTTGGATTGCAGCCCTTAAACTAAAGTTACTAAATAAAACATTAATACCGAGCAATTTAAAATAATTAAAAACAACTTTAACACTTTATTAAAGTTACACTTATAGTTGCGTACACTATCAAACATTAAAGCAATTGATCTACAGAACGAGAACAATTGTCGATTACGTCACAATATCAACACCTTACAACCTATAAATTACTACCCAGAAGCAAGGCAACAACAAATAACAAATAACAAATTATTTATATATAGGGTGATGATATGAAACGTACTAACTTATTATTAAAATTAACTGCTGTAGCTGTTTTTGGCGCATTAGCATGTGGTAGTGCACAAGCAAAGGTATTTAAAGCCGACACCACGGTCACTGTAGGTGGCCGAATGAATGTTGGTGATAACTCTAAAGCTTCTGGCATAGCTAACAGAACTTTTCTTATGGCCACTCATCAAGTATTTGCCGATTGGGGCCAAGTCTTTTTTAGAGGCAGATTAGAAAACCCATTTGGACTTAAAGATACCGCGTGGGAAGGAAAAGATGCACCACTCAATTACCAAACATTTGGTGATTTATATTTAAATCTTGGTAAAAGTAACTTCCAATTTTGGTTAGATGAATCGTCATTCAGTAACACTGCGATTCATGAAATGAGCCTACTTGCTGGTGTTGCTTACAAAATGCAATTTGGTAAGTTAAATGTCAAAGTGGGTTCTGGTGTTGCTTACGCTTTTGGTCATGTGCCTTACACCCCTGCTTATCATGGCCCAGGCTTTATTGGTACGCGTGTAAACTTTGTATACCCAATTAATAAAAAGTTCTTAGCTTTTGGTATGATGGACTCTCGCTGGGATCGTGATGAACAGTACACGAGTACTTACGGTTGGATTGAAGATGACGGCCATCACTTAATTTTAGGTGGTAAGTATAACTATAACCAAAATGTATCATTGTCTGTGTCATACCATAACTTTATGGATTTTGGTGGGTATGACCGCGATGGCCAAACATACGATGTTGCGTTAACTTACAAATTTTAAATAAGTTTGCACTAGCTAAGGCACTCTTACTTGTAAAGATGTAAATACCGAAAGCTGTTGATAACTGATGACTATCAACAGCTTTTATGTTTTTACGAGACATCATAGTAATAGTTACAATAAATTGTGGATTGTATAACCCGAAGAATTGACAACTAACAAAAGAGGATTTTACTAATAAACTCCAAGCTAATTAATTATTTACCTCCCATCAAAACACACAGTCAAACAACGACAAAACCGACAGTAATAGCATGCGACTGACCGCAATTTAACGAGACTCGCATCTCATTATCCGCTAGCTACATGACCCAGTTCAAAAAAGAATCAGCACCTGTTCACAAAGTAACCGATAATTTTTCAAAAAGCTTTTTCGGAATTTTAAAAGTCAACGATGTAGATGAGGCTGGTATCAACAAAGCTACAAATAAAACATTAATGAAACCTCAATAGAACGTAAATGTCGAGCAAGTCACAAACACAAAACACACCAAGCTATAAATTACAGCCCGAAATATTATACCAATAAAAAACTTATTCTTTTTCGGGTGATGTAAAAATGAACGTATTATTAAAAGTATCGACTGTAGCAGTTCTAGCTGCCTTAACTTGTGGAACCGCCCACGCAAAAGTACTGAAAGCAGACACTTCAGTCGCTGTTGGTGGCAGAATACATATCGGTGACGATGCACAAGCGTCGAATGTACCAAATAAAGTTGTAATAAGTGCTACACACCAGGTCTTTGCAGACTGGGGGCAAGTATATTTTAGAGGCCGATTAGAAAATCCATTTGGGATCAAAGATACAGCTTGGCAAAATAAAGAAGCTACGCTAAATTTTCAAACATTTGGTGATTTATATTTAAATCTTGGTAAAACCAATTTTCAATTTTGGTTAGATGAATCATCATTTAGTAACACTAAATTACATGAGTTAAGCACTCTAGCCGGTTTTTCTTACAAAGCTAGCCTTGGCAAGCTAAATATTAAAGTCGGTGCTGGTGCTGCATATTCTTCAGGCCACGTTCCTTATACCCCTGCATTTCATGGTGCAAGCTATATAGGTACTCGCGTAAACGTATTATATCCTGTTAATAAAAGCTTCCTTGCTTATGGTATGTTTGATTCTCGCTGGGATCGTGACAGAGAGTTTATGGATACTTACCAGTGGGAAGAAAAACACGGTCACCACATTATTTTAGGTACTAAGTATAAGCATACCAAAAACGTTTCTATGAGTTTGTCGTACCACAGCTTTATATCTTACGGCGGCTACAATAAAGACGGTCAAATGGTTGACGTTGCAGTGTCTTATAAATTCTAAGGCGGCTAGTTCAATAGGATATTTTATAATATAGCCTAAAAAAGCTGTTGATATTTTATTTTTATCAACAGCTTTTATATTTATGCATAGTGCTAATAATAGTTAATTATTTAAGCTACTTAAAACAACTATTCTTTATTTAACAAACAAACTATTAGGCTTCACAATTAACGCGCGATAATGTGGCTTATGTGGTTTGTCGGTTAACACATCAATCTCAACTAATAATTTCTTATTATCATAATCTACTTCAGTAATCTTACCCAATGTTGGAGTTGGTCCAGGTTTGAATAAATTAATTGAACCAGAGAAACTAAACATAGTGTTTTTATCTGCACGGTATTCTGTGATAGATGTAACCGGACTGTACCAATCATAACCTTGATTTTTACCGTACTCCCAGCTCTGCTCAATCGTTCCCTTATCTTCATCAATTTTATATTCTACAAAACGTGAATATTTCATTGTTGGTAATGCAGGTTGCTCTAAGTTTCGACCATCACCATTATCAAAGACGGTTAAAGTTCCTTTACTCGATAACCACGCAGTATGTTGAGTGTAAGTCCAGTCAAAATCAGTGCCTGTACATTTACTGCCTTTACAATTTAATTTATTACCTTTGCTATCGACTGGGGTTAGTACTTTATCGGATAAATCCCCCCAACCTACATTAGGTGCTTGGATCCACTTAATTTTTTTATCTCTACCAATTTTCATTACCCCTTGGTGGCGGGCTGAAATAATGATGGAATCATCTGAAGGATCATAATCGGCCGAGTTGATATGGGCCCAGTTACGGCCAGGACCGACGCCTAACGCATCTCCAAATGGAGTATCAGGTTCTAATTTCGCCTGCTCTCCGACATGATCTAAATCCACATTCAAACAAACCGCACCAGAATCTAAAGCGCCGAGTAGATCATCACGTAAAGGATCAATGATTTTGTTCAAATCCCAAACATCGATTAGGTTGCCTAAACGATCAATTTCAATAACTTGATCGCGCACAGTATGGACATATTGCCCATCTTCACGACGATAATTAGCCTTACCAGCGCGGATAAGAATAGTATCATTAGCGGTATAACGTGCTTCGTGGGAGCCGTCCACATATCCACCAGGTAACCGTTTGAAAGTGATAACTCGACCCATCATGTCAATCTCACCCCAGCTTTGTCCCTGAACAAATACGTAGGTTCCATCTTTAGTTTGGCTTAATCCCATTAAATAACCGCGGGTATCCATATTGCGATCATAGCCATTATAAGTTGTATCTTGGTTTAGCCACCAACGGTATTCTCCTTGAGTATCGATCATATAGGTCATTGGAGCAGCTTCGAAAGTAGCAGAACCGGTGGCAGGTGAAGGGTCAAGCGGATGTGAATTTTGTGGTTTTTGACCCGACCAATGTATATCTGAGCCTTTAAACGTCGCAGTGGATGAATTGACTAAATACAATCTATCTTCAAAGCCTTTACTTACTTTTTTAACATCAACGGGCTGCATAGCGGTCAATGTCCGATTATCAATATAATGATTAGTCAGTGCGCCTGTTAGAATATCGTAGCTTTCTTTATACTTTTTACCCTCTTTTGTGAATTCCACAATTACTTTATTTTTATACTCAGGATACATTCCCCATACAGGAATACCATTATGGGTTAAAATTGATTGATTACCTACTTTGTAAG
Source organism: Shewanella youngdeokensis (assembly GCF_033180165.1). Classification (GTDB taxonomy): domain Bacteria; phylum Pseudomonadota; class Gammaproteobacteria; order Enterobacterales; family Shewanellaceae; genus Shewanella; species Shewanella youngdeokensis. Next base: position 2,107,855 of record NZ_CP136522.1, on the reverse strand, counting down.
ATATATCGACCCCATTTTTACCTTTACCCAGTACCGTAACCTTTACATCTTTAAGGTCATAACCATCATGCAAAATAACAGCCGTTAAAGGTGCGTTATCGTAAGGGTTAACAATAACGGCACCTAACTCTCCTACCCCTGGAGCTGGTGGATAACCTGCTGCATTTACGTTTAAATTATATAAACTACTTACAATAACTGCTGCCAATATACATTTTTCATATCAACCTCATTATATATGTTTAATTACAAACAAATTAACAACCAAAACCACGATTATCTGTTTAATATGTATGCAATATCGGCTGAGCTAAGTTAAAAAAATGTGACGAATATCATTATTTAATAATATTCAATTTTTTGAGTTTCAATTATTTGAATACTTAGGTTATTTAGGCTGCTAAAGTCAATTTTTACACTAGCTATACCAAACATCTTGATTAGCTAATATACAGGCTCAATATGCGTATTAATCACGAAATGTGCGATAAAGTCTGGGAATGAGAGTTACACAACAGAAATATGCTCAAGCATAGAGCAATATGTTAAGAAATTATGTGATAAACATATGAATAAATTTAATAACTTGAGCGTTAACTCACTGATTTTAATAAAAACATTATATGAGGAAGGCTCTACTCTAAAAGCGGCTAAACGCTTGAATATGTCACAGTCTAACGTGAGTTATGAACTGAAAAAACTAAGAGAACTTTTTAATGACCCATTATTTATAAAAGGTGGAGACGGGCTAATTGCAAATAGTCGCGTGACAAATATATACCAAAAAATACCAGATTTACTCTGTGAACTAGAAAACTTATATAATACGACTGAACATTTTTCACCAGGTGACTATCAAGGAAGCGTCACGATAGCGATTATAGAACCACTCGCGCTTGGTTTAATCCCTATTTTATATAAAATAATCACTAAGCAATGCCCTAACATCACCTTGACATTTAATATTTGGAGCACCGATAGCCCAATGCAACTCGTTCGCGGGGAAATCGACGTTGCGATTCATGTTAATGTTATTGACGATAATTATTTAATAGAAACGCAGAGTATTATCCCGGCCTTAAGAGTCATTGCGTGCAGAAAACATCATCCGTTGGCGTCTCACAAAAATTACAATTTCAAAGATATATGCCAATATCCAATGTTACTTTCAGATGTTCATCACGCTACGCCATGTCCAAATTTTATTGAGAAAATCTGTATAGAGCATGGATTAACATACCAAGTTGCTGCTAGATGTAATTATTTACCGGCGATGGTTGAGCTGCTCTTGGATAGTAATTCAACTTTTTATTCTGCAAAAATTAGTTTAGACAAATATGCAGATAAGCTTGTGTTACTTGAACCTCCGGTAGAGCTGACTAGAACACTACCAAATCATTCATTGTTATTTCCTAAAAGTCAGGCTAACTCACCATTTAACCAATGGCTAAGAACCCAAATAGAACAGGTTTTAATCAATAGTACTGAAGCCAGCGAGAAGTTATAAGTGATTTTGGCAGGTATAGCGGGCTCAACGACCTAGTATGAACCCACTTGAATCGACGCTATCACTTATGATTAATATTAATCATAGCGATGAATAGCACAAATTTTGTTGCCTGCTGGATCACGTAAATACGCTGCATATAAATTACCCAGCGGCAATTCTCTAACACCCGGCGGGTTTTCGCACGTTACGCCACCATTTTTTGTGCCTGCTAAATGCCAAGCATCAACTGTTGCAGGGGTGTCAGCGGAAAAGCCAATTGTAGAGCCATTACCATGACAAGCTGACTCACCATTTATGGGTTTAGATATGGCAAATACACCGGTGTTGGTAAAATAAAAGCAACGGCCTTTGTCATCAATTACACCTGCGTCATAACCCATAGCCCCGAGAATAGCGTCATAAAACCGTTTTGACTCTTGTACATCATCCGCACCAATCATTACGTGACTAAACATTTACACCTCTATGAATATTAATAACAAAATAACCACATAAATATACTTAATCTTTGACATTAATGGTGTGAGATAAAGCTGAAAACTACACTCTCAGTTTAGCCCTTTTCTATGTTATTTATAATCTTGTCTAACAACCGATTTAGTGACTGTACTTCTTTTGCACTAAAACCTTTAAGAAATGCTTTATTAGATTTTTTGAACTCTGCATAAACGTCCTCAATTAGCTCTACCCCTTGCTCAGTCAACCTAATAGAGCGTACACGTTTGTCTTTAACGCAATTAACCCGTGTAATAATGCCCTTCTGTTGAAGCCGTTTCATATTTTTTGTCAATCCACCCCAACTAAACAACATATAATTGCACAACTCGGACGGCATTAACTCAAAAGGTGGCTGGTGATTACTGCGTCTGAGTGAGGCAAGTAGATGAAAATCACTGTACTGTAATTCTCTATCTTTCATTATCTTCGTAATTTGATCAGTTGTACGGGCCGATACTCTGTCAATTCGAGGAAATACCAGTGACGTTCCGTCATAGTAAGACTCTGACCAGTTGTTTTTAGCTTGTTTTAAAAAGTCATCAAACTTCATTACACTTTGTGACATAAAAACACCTTGTATTTGTTGCTAGTTACCTTTCTAGGGAGCTATTATTAATTAGCCTTTCTTGAGAGGCATTCTGTCAGTTAATTGTCCCTATCGTCAATGATATCGATGATTAATCCGTTTGAATTTACATTGCAAAATTATCAGCTCTGGAGATGAAAATGACTTACAAAGAAAAATTAACCACTACCAACGGTTGTCCGGTTGCCGACAACCAAAATGTGCAAACGGCAGGTCCTCGTGGGCCAATGTTGTTACAAGATGCCTGGTTTCTTGAAAAGTTAGCTCATTTTGATCGTGAGGTTATTCCTGAAAGGCGCATGCATGCAAAAGGCTCTGGTGCGTACGGTACATTTACCGTTACCCATGATATATCCAACTATACCAAAGCCAGTATTTTCTCTACTGTTGGCAAACAAACCGATTTATTTGTACGCTTCTCAACTGTAGCTGGTGAACGCGGCGCAGCAGATGCTGAGCGCGATATCCGTGGTTTTGCCATTAAATTCTACACTGATGAAGGTAACTGGGATTTAGTTGGCAATAATACTCCGGTATTCTTTTTGCGTGATCCACTCAAGTTCCCTGATTTAAATCATGCGGTTAAGCGTGATCCGAGAACAAACTTGCGTAACGCCAATACTAATTGGGATTTTTGGACATTATTACCAGAAGCCTTGCACCAAGTAACGGTTGTGATGAGCGACCGTGGGATCCCGCGCTCTTACCGCCATATGCACGGGTTTGGTAGCCATACCTTTAGCTTTATTAATGCCGATAACGAACGTTTTTGGGTTAAATTCCACTTAAGAACCCAGCAAGGAATTGAAAACTTAACGGATGAAGAAGCTGAAGCGATAGTAGGTAAAAACCGTGAAAGCCACCAGCAAGATTTATATGAAGCAATTGAGAATAAAGCATTTCCACGCTGGAATTTACAAGTACAAATCATGCCAGAAAAAGAAGCTACAACTTCTAGTGTACATCCATTTGATTTAACCAAAGTGTGGCCCCACGCCGACTACCCGTTAATTGATGTTGGTGTACTGGAGCTAAACCGTAACCCCGACAATTACTTTGCCGAGGTTGAACAAGCTGCATTTAACCCGGCCAGCATTGTACCTGGCATAGGGTTTTCACCAGACAAAATGTTGCAAGGTCGCCTATTTTCATATGGTGATGCACAGCGTTACCGCCTCGGGGTAAATCACGTACATATTCCCGTTAATCAACCTAAATGCCCGGTTAATTCGTATCATCGTGATGGTGCAATGCGCGTTGACGGCAATTATGGCAGCACTAAAGGGTATGAGCCTAACAGCTTAGGGTTATGGCAAGACCAACCTCAAGCTGCAGAGCCACCATTACAACTCAGTGGTGATGCTTATAATTGGGATTTTCGCGAAGATGATAGTGACTATTACAGCCAACCCGGCAAATTATTTAATTTAATGACACCAGCTCAACAACAGGCCTTGTTTGAAAACACGGCAAGAAGTGTTGGTGGAGCCTCGTTAACGGTTCAACATCGACATATTTTAAATTGCACTAAAGCCTCACAAGCTTATGGCGAAGGTGTTGCTGCCGCATTAGGGCTCAACATCAATGATATTGTTAAATAAAGTCTAAATACACCTGTGCAGCTCTGTTGTTATTGAGCTGCACAATCATTAAATTAAGGCGTATATGAAAAACTGGACGACCTACCAGAAAACCTACCGTAGCGAGCCTGATATTTACGATTTTGCTAGAGCTGGTGATTTTAGAGGCTTGGCCAATATCATTACCGACACCCCTGACTTCGATTTTAATGCCGTTAATAATCGCGGTTATTGTGCATTAATGCTGGCGGCATATAACGGTCAGCATGATTTTTGTGAAGCGCTATTAAAGTGTGGCGCCGATGTAAACTCATGCGATTATGCTGGCAATACTGTGCTAATGGCCGTAGCGTATAAAGGGGATGTAAACACTCTAGCAATGCTATTAAGTTATGGAGCAGACGTCACATTGGTCAATAAAACCAATATGGATGTTCGAGCTTGGGCAATCATGTTTAAACGCACTGAAATTTTAGCCTACCTCGATACAATACTGCCAGTCAGTACCGCGCAATCAAGAAGTAGATGTGTAATGCGGTTTATTAAGCTTTGGGGGGTCATGTTACTCAATAGAAAACGCTTTAAAACAGCTAAAAGTTAAACTGAAACTGAAGCTGAAACTGAAACTGAAACTGTCTCCCATGTTAATGAGTATTTTGTAAAAACATACCACATGCATTTGCGTACCACGCTGTCACCTAATTTACGATGACAACATATTCTCTGAATACATTTCTTGATAGCGACATAAGACTCTGTTCATTATTTATCTCAATTTAGTGGTTAACGGCGCGATTAACATTGTAATAATCGCCTTGTTTAACCCTTTGCAAATAAATACATATATCAATGCATGATTTAATTGTTACGGACAAACCAAATCATTGGCACGCGTGATCAGGTTCGATATTTACCATTTATAGACTCGAGTGCACCATGTAACAAATACCTGCAACGTTAAAATATACATTCTGTATTTTGAGGTTGTTATGAACACTTGGATATCTTTGTTACCACCACTTTTAGCGATTGTATTGGCCATCACAACCCGTAAAGCTTATTTAGCTATTTTGTCTGGCATAGTATTAGGTTCCATACTGATCGCGCCGACAATTCCCGTCGGTTTAATGGGCAGTTTAAATGCGATATCTCAAACACTCCAAACCTCCAGTGCCCTTAATAGTTTAATATTTATTTTAATGGTCGGCGCCATTATTCAGCTCTTGCAAAATAGCGGTGCAATTAACAACGCACTACAACTAATCACTAACAATAATTGGGTTAAAAATCGGGTTCAGGCGCAGTTAATTACTTTTGCAGCTGGTTTTTTAATGTGCCTTGAAGGTATTGGATCCATGATGATGGTCGGCGTTTTTGGTCGGCCCTTGTTTAAGCGCTATCACGTGTCTAAACAAAAGCTGGCGTTTGTTGCCAATGGCACTGGAGCCCCGTTAGCCTGGTTATTACCTTTTAGTAGTGCAGGCATTTTTTTAACTGCGTTGATCCAGGTACAAGTTGATCAAGGGCTGATCTCAGGAAAAGCAGCTCAACTGGTTTTTGCTTCTGTGCCGTATCAGTTTTATACCTTATTCATTCTAATCACCGTGCTGCTAGTTGCAGTTACTCCTTTCGATTTTAATAAAACGACCGCTTCAACCAGTAACAACAAATGTAGCAATAGTGCTATCGATGTTGACTCCCGTTCCCCTTATTCATTATGGGTTGTTATGGCACCGCTCTACTTGTTGCTACTGAGCATGATATTAATCGCAACCGTGACAGGAAACGGTAACCCTATTGATGGTGACATAAGCAGCGCAATATTCTACAGCGGCTACGTTGCAGTTTTTGGTAGCGTGTTAATTTATACATCGCACGGGTTAACGTTAAAACCAACGTTAAAGTGGACTTTACAAGGCATGTTGCGAATTTTACCCGCAGTGATGATTCTAACTTTAGCATTTAGCTTAAGTCATGTTATTGGCCAACTCGGCACCGCTAATTATGTTGCAGCATTAATGGTAGATCATGCACCTCAAACTCTATTTCCAGCCATTGTATTTGTCGTTGCCATCATCATTTCATTTGCCACAGGTAGCTCAGGTGCCACGGTCAGTATTTTAATCCCAATCGCTCTGCCTATGGCTGAAGGGATGGCTTTGCCCTTACCTATTGTTATTGGTGCCGGTATATCAGGAGCCGTTTTTGGCGACCAAAGCTCGCCAATATCAGACTCGGTCATTGTTGCAGCATCAGCTGCCGGTTGCACTCCAGACAGCCATTTTAGCACTCAAATCCCCATTACTTTTTGTATCGCAACTTTAGCTTTTATGAGTTATTTGGCTGTGACATGACCGTAAATAATTAATCATATTCACCCTGGTTATTTAGTACAAATGCAATTTATATTCATTAAAAAGAGAGAGTAATATGTCCACTTCTAAGCAGCAAACCGTCGCCGTGATTGGGGCTACAGGGCAAGTTGGCTACCCCCTTACGCAAGCCCTATTGGCCCTAGGGCATAAAGTGATTGTCCTTACCCGCGGCTTACAAAATGAAGGTGCAGGTAAACTGTCAGAATTTAAAGCCAATGGTGCTCAAATTATTGAAATTACCGATATGAGCAATAAAGCAAGCATGATTGTAGCCTTACAAGGTGCTGATACATTAGTGAGCTGCGTACCGGGCGCTAAAGCTATTATTACCGAGTTAGAACCTATCTGGTTAGAGGCAGCAATTGCAGCCGGTGTTAAACGTTTTGTGCCCACTGAGTTTGGCTGTCATACCCGTGGCCTTGAATATGGCGACGGGGTTTTATTTGACTACAAAAAAGACCTGCATAAGAAAATTTTAGGATCTGGGATCGGCTGGACCATGATCTATACGGGTGGCATTTTTGACTATTTCTTACCCAACTTGCGCTATTTCAGAAAGATCACCACATTAGGCAATATGGACATTCCCATTTATGTACACGACATAAATGACATTGGTCGCCTTGCCGCGTTAGCCGTAACTGATGAACGGACTTTAAATCGCTGTGTACAATTGGACTATAATGCACTGACCCAAAATGAAATGCTGGCGTTATTAAAACAGTACCACCCAGATACTCAATTTGAATATGAATACTTTTCAGAACAGTTCATCACAGAACAACGCCTGGTGAACAATAATGGTATTTCCGCTAAAAAAGGGGCTGAAACCGATCAAGAGCGTTGGGGTATTAACTATGTTAATTATGTAATTGGTAAGCTGGCCAGTTTTACTGACGAAACATTAAGAGCTACCGAGTTATATCCTGATTTTAAATTATGCAGAACCCCCGCACAGGCAATTGCCGATCCGGAATTTATCTTTGAAAAAACCTAGAGTTCATAACTTTGCGTCTAAACAATGGTTTTCTACACTAAAGCGGGAATATAAAAGGTGTAAGTACAAAACATATTTAAAAACACAGCGTGTATTGTTGCGAGTTTAGCAATAGCCAACATAGGCCAATGTAATCAATGGTTCTAATTGTTGTTTATTCAAGCTACCTACAAGTTGCAGTATTACTTAATGCCTTTAAAGGCTTAAATAGCCTGAGTAATACTGCAACTTTTTTCATTGTAACAAGCAATATGCGAGTTTCGATATAGGCTGCGCTAACTACAGCTTAGGTTGATGCATAATTTGAGTATGCTCTTGTTTGTCGCCGCCCTCGATTTCAATTCGAGCTAATCGAGCAGAGTTTTGAACAACCCTACGACAGCGTTCCCACCGCCAAGTTTAAAAAGTCATTATATATCTAACCCCACATCCTTAGCTCACTCTTCGGCTAATACAATGGCGCTTACAATATCAATACAAGCGCCAGAGGCCAACTGTGCAGTTGTGGCCGCCAATGAGTACAATACGATTTTTATTTGCGCTATGAGATGCTCAATTATGGCGGCAGAGGAAATTGCCATTAACGCCGTTAATTTGTCTAAGTAAATGGTATTGTTACTTGCCTGTAGACTTGCAAAAGCCACACTTAAGACTAAGCCATAGCAAGCAATTATATAAAAATACAAACCTATCCATAGTCGAAGCACTGGAGTTTATATCAACACTATACTGAACACTATTTTGATTCATTCAGCTAAAATCGTGTTCTCAACTGCTGTTCTCAACTGCTGTTCTCAACTGCAAGTCTAGCCAGTTTAATATGAACTATTAAGTTGAACATAGCGTTACTGTCGACTCTAATTCGCAGCCTTTTTATACTACATCGTAAATGCTTACGCATGATAAACATCACACAGCTCTATCAACAAACAGCTTTGCACCAAGATGGTGCGCGTAGAGCCATTAAATACCGCAAAATTATTTTTACACCACCAAGCATCAATCATCATCTAAACATGCCGCTTACGATTTTAATCAACTATTTCAGTACTTAACGCCTATATTTAAACCAATAAGTGAAATTAGAGAACAACTGGCATGTAACCTGAATTATATATCTCGAAGACAATTACTGTTGGGTAAGGAAGGCGCTTAAAATGATGACACGACCGCTAATATTTACCGACATGGATGGCACTTTACTTGATCATTACGATTACTGTTTTTCGAGCGCAAATAAAGTCATTGAGGCATTGGTAAAAAAACAAATCCCTATTATTGCTAATACCAGTAAAACGTTTGCTGAGATGGAATATTTACAACAAAAAATAGGGTTTAACTCGCCGTTTATATCCGAAAATGGCGCCGCAGTTTACATACCTATAGGGTATTTCAGCAGTCAGCCAATAGGTACATTCAACCAAGGTAATTATTGGGTAAAAGAGTTTTGCGAGCCACGTAAGCAATGGCTGCAGCTTCTTGAAACAAAGACTAGCGACTACGCAACAGACTTCATTGGTTTTTCAATGCTTTCAGTTAAGCAGTTATGTGAACTAACAGATTTATCAATTGAACAAGCAAAATTAGCGCAACAAAGGCACTACTCAGAACCAGTGTTGTGGACTGCTGATGAAAAACGAAAAAAAGCATTTATTGAACATATGCACAGCCTTGGCGCAAACACACTTCAAGGTGGTCGATTTTTACATATTTGCGGCCATACCGATAAAGGACGCGCAATGAACTGGCTAGCACAAGTTTTTGCCCACGAGTACCAAACAAGCGTGCAAACAGTCGCCCTTGGTGACAGCGATAACGACAGCGCCATGTTAGAAGCTGCCGATATCGCCATTCAAATTAAATCACCCATCCATAGTTTTCCCAACATCATAACCAAAAATAAAATTATACAAAGTCAGCAATTTGGCCCTAAAGGTTGGGCTGAATGTTTGCAGGCGTTGTTATTAAATTCATCTACATTTTCGCTTGAGGAGTTATAAAATGGCTGACTTTTATCAAAATGGTATTGTGACTACGCTACATAACTTAACTCAACGTCCCCATGATGAAATGGAACAAGATCTGATTAAGTTTTCTAAAACACGCCCTTTAGGGTTAATTTTACCTTCTTTATTTTCTGAACTTGAAGGCAAAGCTCTACCGCATATAGTTGATCAATTAAAAGAAGTCCCCTACCTCAATGAAATAGTCATTGGCCTAGATCGAGCTAACACAGAGCAGTACCAACAGGCGTTACGATTTTTTAATCAATTACCTCAACACCATAGAGTGCTCTGGAACGATGGTCCAAGATTAAAAGCATTAGACGCCAAACTCAGCGAACTAGGCTTGGCTCCCAAAGAACCAGGTAAAGGTCGTAATGTTTGGTATTGCATGGGCTATTCCTTAGCATCGAGTAAAACAGAGTCGGTAGCACTGCATGATTGCGATATTGTCACTTACGATAAATCCTTACTTGCACGCCTGCTATACCCGGTGGCCAATCCACAGTTTAATTACGAGTTTAGTAAAGGCTATTATGCTCGAATGTCTGACGGCAAGATCAATGGCCGTGTGTCTCGCTTGTTGGTTACACCACTGATTAAAGCCTTACAAAGAGTTTTAGGGCATAACGAATACCTAGAATACATGGACAGCTTTCGCTACCCATTGGCAGGCGAGTTTTCTTTTCGCCGGGACGTACTAAACGATTTGCGTATTCCAAGCGATTGGGGACTTGAGATCGGCGTGCTCAGTGAAATGCATCGTAACTATGCTCACAACCGTATTTGCCAGGTGGATATTGCAGACAATTACGATCATAAGCATCAAGATTTATCATTAGATAATAGCGATGAAGGCCTGTCTAAAATGTCGATTGACATAACCAAAGCATTTTTTAGAAAGCTGGCCACCCAAGGGGAAACGTTTAGCACTGAATCCTTTCGTACATTAAAAGCAACCTATTACCGAATTGCCCTCGATTATGTTGAAACTTATCACAACGATGCCCTGATGAATGGCTTAACGACTGATATTCATACTGAAGAAAAGGCTGTTGAGATGTTTACTCAAAACATCGTTACTGCTGGCCAGCGCTTTTTAGATAACCCAATGGAAACCCCCTTTATACCAACATGGAGCCGTGTCATTAGCGCCATGCCAGATGTATTGGAGCAACTAAAAGCAGCGGTTGAGGCCGATAATGCCGAGTTTATGTAAGGGAAAAATCATTTTTGGTCTAATATTTTGCTGAAAATAGATGTCATTCAGTTAAGTTTTTTTAGCAAAATATCAATGACTAAGGTTAGAAGAAAAGCTTATGACAGAAATTGAAAGTTTACAGCATAAACTCGTGCAACAGCTTAATGTTATCTATAAAAATGTTGAGCTTGCCATTAACAGTAACGAACTCGCTAATGTGTTAATCAATACCATGGGGATTGATGAACGCGGATGTACCCCAACGCCACATAGTAACCATTGGTCTGAACAAGACGTGGTCGTTATAACTTATGGCGACAGCATTATTTGCGCTAACCAAAAGCCACTAGCAACCCTGTCAGAGTTTATGGACAACCATCTTGAGTGCATCAATTCGGTGCATATATTGCCGTTTTTTCCATTCAGTTCAGATGATGGCTTCGCCGTTATAGACTACTCTAGCGTCAATGATGGCTTGGGTAACTGGTCAGATATTAAGACGATTTCAGCCAAACGCAGGTTAATGTCGGATTTAGTCATTAATCATTGCTCAAGTCGCAGTGTATGGTTTCAAAACTTTATTAAAGGTGAAGGCGTCGGCCACGATTATTTTTTTACTGCCAACATAGATGCAGATCTATCAGCCGTGTTGCGCCCTAGAACATCCGAGTTACTCAGGCCTACAAAAACAAGTAAAGGTAGCCAGTATGTTTGGTGTACTTTTAGTCACGACCAAGTTGATTTTGACTTCACAAACCCACAAGTGTTGATAGAGTTTGTACGGATAATTCGTCAGTACCTAGATGCTGGAGTCTGTATATTTCGGTTAGATGCCGTAGCTTTTTTATGGAAAATCGTTGGTACTAAATGCATTAACCTGCCACAAACCCATGAAATAATTCGCTTGCTACGAACGCTTATCGAGCATGCACGACACGACGCGGTGGTCATTACAGAAACCAACATTCCCAATACCCAAAACCTCACCTACTTTGGTAATGCCAATGAAGCCCATTGTATTTACAACTTTTCATTGCCTCCATTACTGATTAATACGTTAATCACCGGCAACTGTTTATACTTAAAACGTTGGCAAATGAGCATGCCACCGGCGCAAGATGGCACCACATACTTTAACTTTATCGCATCTCATGACGGTGTGGGCTTGCGACCTGTTGAAGGTATATTAGAAGAAAATGAGCTAGACACTCTAGTTAAAACCATGAAGTTGTTTGGCGGCAAGATCTCGAGTCGAACCTGTGAAAATGGCAAACAAAAACCTTACGAAATAAATATTGCACTAATTGATGCTTTACAGGGAACCATTAACGGCAAGGATAATTTAGGCTTAGCAAGATTTACCTGTGCGCACGCCATTATGCTGGGGCTTGAAGGTATACCAGGTATTTATATTCATAGCCTTCTTGGTACTGAAAATGATTATGAAAAGCTAGAAAACACGGCCCATAACCGTTCAATTAACCGCCACCGTTGGGACTATCAAAAGCTTAGCGCCCTATTGGCAGATGACCGTAATATTCACAGTAAAGTATTGGCAGCATTAACCAAGCTCATTCGAATACGCACCAATCAAAAGGCATTTAACCCTAATGCGACCCAATTTACTTTACATTTAGGGCTACAGTTATTTGGATTTTGGCGTCAAAGCCGTGATCGTAAGCAAAGCATTTTTTGTATCAGTAACATAACCGATCAACCAATAGAACTGCCTTTAGCTGAGCTGAATTTAATCGCCACTGAAATATGGTTTGATCTACTCGATGGTGGAGTCATTCATGACATTACAGCGGTATATTGGCTAGAACCCTATCAAACGATATGGCTTAGTAACGTGGCTTAATTGCTTGTTAATATGGTTGTGTATTCTAAAGCCGTATCTGCTAGAAAGTATTAAAATATCGATAAATTGAAGAACCGACTCGCTTAGAAACTCAGTAGCCTCAAGGATCATAACCCTACTGATAAGTGCTTCCGTTTACCACATAACACAAACGGTTTAACCCAGCATAAGTTCGAGCGGTCGTTGTATGGTTATGATAAGTACCTCGAGTAATGTTACCTCTACCGTCATAAGTTACAGCTTTACCATTAAATTTACCTAAACGATGCACTGAACCTGCGGTGGTAACGTTACTTTGTTTGACCGATGAATTAACACCATATGTAGGCAGTTCTTTGAGTTGGAAGTTGCCATTTTCCCGATGACGTTAGTCGATACCGAGCGGCCGATTGGCGTCACTATCTAAAACTTGCGCTTGCCCATATGTAATTGAGTACTTTACGAGCATGAAACAGCAAACACAGGTATCAACACCCTTACACTATACCGGCAGTGGTATTGTTGCCTAAGAACGGGCATTACTTGCTCAAAAATCTGTACATTTACATGTTAAATCATAAACCTAGCTCTATACAACCGGTTAATCGTTGTGTTTTATCCTATCAATTATTTTGATGCCTATAGTCTAATAATCCAGCTGAACTGCATTTTATCGCTGTAATTTTGCACTAACTATTGATTATCAACAAATAAACTACAACCATGCCGATACATTAAATTTGAATCACCACAACAAAAGTGACTCAAAAGGTGTGTATAATCCCAACCCCGATAACAGGCAGCACCAAAATCAAACCTTTAGCACAATTACTTTAAAGCTTGGTATCAAACTTACAATTAAAACTGCAGTCGTGCTAACAGTCATTTTTACGTTAGGCGCTAAATAAATATAAGAGATTAGATATGTTGAAAACTAAAACATTAGCCATCGTTATCGCATCGGCTTTAGGGATCACAGGATGTGCCACTAATGATAAAAGCACTGATGTTTATGTTGAGCTACGCATATTAGAAACATCCGACCTGCACAGTAATATTATGGATTATGACTATTACCGTAGTCAGTATGACCCCACTATTGGCCTAACCAGAACCGCGAGTTTAATTAGGCAGCATGGTGCCGAAGTTCCCAATGTTGTATTAGTCGATAACGGCGATCTTTTACAAGGTAGCCCAATGGGCGATTACGTTGCCAATAACTTTAAGCAAAATAAGTCAATCGGCGATACTCACCCTGTTTATAAAGCAATGAATAAACTCGGTTATTCAGTCGGTAATATTGGTAACCATGAGTTTAATTATGGACTCGACTTTTTAGCTGAATCACTCGCTGGCGCACATTTTCCTTACATTAACGCTAACGTGTTATGTAAAACCGATTGTTGGAACGGTAAGGCGGAAGGTGACAATTTATTCACTCCTTACCTAATTGAAGCGAAAAAGGTTATCGACAGTAACGGGAATGAACAAACCATTAATATTGGTTACATTGGTTTTGTACCGCCACAAATTACCATTTGGGATAAGCAAAATCTGTCAGGTAAAGTAACCGTTATGGGGATTGTAGAATCCGCTGAAAAGTTTGTACCGCAAATGAAAGCTGAAGGCGCAGATATTATTGTTGCCATTCCACACTCTGGCGTTGGTACACCAACAAATCCAGTAAATGTGACTGATGAAGATGCAACCTACGCATTATCACTGGTCGATGGGATCGATGCGATAGCATTTGGCCATAGCCATTCAATATTCCCGTCAGCAACGTTTAAAGATCTTGCCAATGCCGATATTGAAAAAGGCACCATTAATGGCGTTGCATCTGTAATGCCTGGCCGTTGGGGTGATCATTTAGGAGTCATTGACCTCACTTTGCAAATGCAAAATGGCACCTGGGTAGTTAAAGACAGTGGCGCGAAGTCAGCCCCTATTTTTAAAGATGGCCCTTTGGTGAAAGCCGACAGTATTGTTAGGCAAGCTGTGGCAGACGAGCACCAAGCAACACTGGATTTTGTTGATCAACCTTTAGGTAAAGCCTCTGCAAACATGTTCAGTTTTTTAACCTTGGTTCAGGACGATCCGTCGGTTCAAATTGTGGCTGACGCGCAAATTGCTAAGGTTAAAGCCAACTTAACCGCAGACTTAAAGGGGTTACCGGTATTATCGGCGGCTTCACCTTTTAAAGCAGGTGGCCGCCACAATACAACCTCAGATGCTGAAAGCTATGTGCAAGTTAACGCAGGAAATTTAACTTATAAAAATGCTGCAGATCTTTACCTTTACCCTAACTCAATGGTGGCAGTAAAAATCACCGGGGCAGAGCTAAAAGATTGGTTAGAATGTAGCGCCAATCAATTTAATCAAATTTCAGCCAATAGCAGTGAACCACAATACTTGATCAACTGGGATACCCATCGAACTTATAACTTTGATGTAATTGATGGTGTAACTTATAAAATCGATGTAACCCAACCAGTTAAATTTAATGACGACTGTAAACTCGTTAATAAAGACGCAAACCGTATTGTGGGCTTAACCTACACTGATGGTGAAAACGTGATTAGCGGTGAACAATTTGCGATGCAAGAGTTTATTGTAGCAACCAACAACTACCGCGCCTTTGGCGGCAAATTTGCCGGTACCGGTGAAAAATATGTGGTAATGGAATTACCTGACAGTAACCGCGAAGCGCTAACGCAATATATCGCAAGTGAGACCAACACCAATGGTCAAGTAGACCCCAGAGCCGATAACAACTGGGACTTTGTCACCATTAATAGCACAACGCCGTTAGACATACGTTTTGAAACCAATAACAGTGCCACCGCTGATAGGTTTATTATGGAAAATCAATTACGAAAATTAACTAAGCGTACTGACTTAACCGATAAATTTGACTTTGCGATTTACAATATTGACTTAACTACAGAGCCTAGCGATAAGTAATAACGCATTAAGGCTGCTTAAAGAACAATGCCAGTCGGTTAATTCAACGACTGGCATTTTTTTAATAAACTCGCAGAGGCTTAATGAATATTGCGGACTCATTGAACCTAATAAACATAACGCCGAACGTTAGTTTATAAGTAAAACGTGCTATTTACCGCTATTAGTCGAACCTATTTTATGAATAGCTAAGTCGGCACCAATAAACTCGTCTTCTTGACTTAAGCGTAAGCTGGCAAATTTGTTAACGATACCGTAAACAATAAAGCCACCAACTACAGCCACCGCCACCCCAGCAACAGTACCGACAACTTGTGACATCAAGCTCACGCCCCCCAAGCCACCAAAAGCTTGTTGCCCAAAAATACCGGCAGCTACGCCGCCCCAAACACCACATAAACCGTGCAACGGCCAAACACCAAGTACATCATCAATTTTGGCATTACGTTGTAGCTGCGTAAACACCACAACAAACAAGCCCCCCGCTACACCACCAACAATAAATGCTCCTACCGGATGCATTAAGTCTGAGCCGGCACAAACAGCCACTAAGCCTGCAAGTGGCCCGTTATGAATAAATCCTGGGTCATTTCTACCAACAACAAGGGCTACTATTGTGCCACCAACCATTGCCATTAAACTGTTTACGGCAACTAAACCGCTAATACCGTCAATGGTTTGTGCCGACATCACGTTAAAGCCGAACCAGCCCACAATTAACACCCATGAACCTAAAGCTAAAAAAGGAATATTTGATGGCGCAAATGCCACTCCAGGTTTGCGGCCTTGACGGGCGCCTAATAAATACACGGCCACCAGTGCTAGCCAGCCGCCCATGGCATGAACCACAACCGAGCCTGCAAAATCATGAAACTCTGCCCCAAAGGTGGTATTTAGCCATGCTTGAAAGCCATAGTTGCCATTCCAAATCATGCCCTCAAAGAAAGGGTAAACAAACGCAACAATTAATGCAGAAGCAAATAAGAAAGGCTTAAAACTGCCACGTTCAGCAATACCACCAGACACAATGGCAGGTATCGCAGCGGCAAACGTTAGAAGGAAGAAAAATTTAACTAAATCATATCCATTATTTGCCGCTAATGAGTCGGCGCTAACGAAAAAATGGCTACCGTATGCCACTTGATAGCCAATTACAAAGTACGCAATGGCGGAAAAGGCAAAATCAGTTAAAATTTTAACCAATGCATTGACTTGGTTTTTATGTCTAACTGTACCCACCTCTAAAAATGCAAAGCCGGCATGCATTGCGAGCACCAAAATTGCACCAAGCAAGATAAATAATGTGTCAGCGCTCTGTGCAATGACGCCAATAGCATCACTAATATTGTCCATATCATCCCTCAAATTTATTATTCTATGAAATTCATTGCATTAACAAGCAAGAAATATTCCCATGTTAACAATATGTACAAACCAAATGTACCATTACGGTGCAAAGCACTGATGAACAATAATAAAAAACACAAAAATTGAACCACAAAAGTGCGCATAAAATTTACATTTATCTATTAAGATATCGTTTTCGAACTAATCTGCACCATTTAGATTCAAAAAAGATGACCTGTTGCCACAAGTTGGTGCGCCATAAGCGGGTTAAATTGCATTAACTAGAAAGCATGCCATTAAAGAAACCCAATAAAGGCTGATTTAGTCAAGCTGGCTACAAAATATACACTCTCGTGTACTGCAATATATAATTCGCGAGTTGAAGCTGCCGGCGTAAATTTGGGTTCATTGAACAAAAACTAGAGCGAAGTAAAAATCAGTAATGAGTGCTTATCCATTTTAATCAAGCCATGTGTATATCAGTTAGTGATTAAGGTGCAATAGAGTCTAGAATATTGAACCGTGATCTCGTTAGATTTACAGTTAAAAACTAGACTGGAAGCGATTGGTTAATCCAACAAAAATAGCATTGAATCATAATCTTATAAAACAATGCTATTGAGGTATTATTCAAGTAAAACTAAAAGTTATAACCCAAGCTAATGTAAGAATTGTCGACATCATTATAAGTTAAATGATAGCGCTTGAACCCTACGCTTATTTGCCATTGTTGCGACAAGCTATAAATCGCTTCAAGACCAAAATAGCTATCAAACCCATTTTTTTCGTGACGAATAGTTTGCTGCTCATATTCACTTAACAAATCAGCTTGCCAAGCAAAAAATCCCCCTTGAATGGCAAAACCAACATCTTGCAATTGCCAAAACTCATAACTCACACCAAAGTCATAACCATTTGCAAGTACCGGAGTAATTAGTGCCATATCTTTATGATATTGCACAGGATCTAACGAGTCAGCCGTGATTGTTGCTTTTCCCTCTCCCATGTCTAGATAGCTGACCGAAAAAATTAAATCATTATCAAGCCGATATGCAACACCTAACTGCCAACTGAGGTCGGTGTCATTATAATAACTGACTTGGCCGTTGCGAAAATATGAGGTGAGTTCACTGTTATTAGCATTTGCATACCCAACTGCGCCGTTTACTTGCCAACCAGCCAAGCAACTAGTATTCAGCGTAGTTAATGCTAAAACGGCAACAACCATAGCGGGTAATTTTTGTAATTTTAGCTTACGTATTAACAACATAAATCCACTCAACAATAATGATAACAAGCCTACAGCTCCACCAGACGAACCATTCGATATCACCACAGTTTCATAAGCTTTGATGTTAACTTTCAACTGCGCAGTGGCTTGTCCATAATGGCCGTCATCAATGATGTAAGTTATAACATCCTCACCTTCAAATCCTGCTTTGGGAGTATAAGTTAATGTGCTGTCGGCATTTATCACCACCGCCCCTTGCACAGCTACAGCTCGACTCACTGTTAATAGATCCCCAACATCTGAGTCAGTATCATTTGCTAATACATTGACTGTAATCGGCGTACGGTCATTAGTACTTGCTGTGTCATTATTTGCTATAGGCTCTTGGTTACCAATCACGTTGACATTGACCATGGCATAACTACTGCCACCGTTATCATCACTAACGCCATAATAGATAGTCGCGGAGCCAAAATAGCCTTCGGCTGGAGTATAAATCAATGTATCACCACTAATATCAACCTCGCCAAAGTCAACACTCACACTTTCAGACATGATGCTTAAGCTATCTCCATCAATATCGCTGTCATTGTCCAGTACGTTTATCACTTGTACTGTGTTCCATGCCATCAAGACTTCTTCACCAGTTACTGTAGGGGCATGATTAGTGCTGACATTAACAGCCACACCGCCGGGGTCCACAATACTGCCATTTGCCACTCCATCGTCATCATTAGGACCACCATCTTCTATTGTAAGTTGTACACACCAATGCCCAGCAGTCAGGCCTGTAGTCCAGTCTTCGCTTTGAGGTGGAGGGCAAAAACCAAGTTCCCCTTTACTGGATGAATAATTGTTTAAATTATCCACAACAAAGTTAAACCATCCTTTAGATCCAGAGTATTTACGGTAAACAGCCCCCTCAGGAATGGGCACTAACTGCGGTAATACAATACTGTAGGATTGACCAACCATTGGTAAACCATAAGCAATAAAGTCAAATATACCGCCACTATTAACCATGCTCTCATCTGCAAGCAGCTCTTCGGGCTCTAACTGAATTGCACCTGACTTATTACTGGCAACGGTTGACCCTTTACGTAAACAAACACCTGCCTCGCCCTCAACTAAGAAAGAGTCTGGCTCGGTAACAATTTCAGGCATCACATTACACGCACTTGCCACATCTAAATAATCAGGAATACCATCACTATCTTCATCACCAAAACCTTCTTGAACATCTGGTATTAAATCTCCATCTGTATCTGCCATTGTTAACTCAACCAAAGCTTCAATGACTTCTATATATACCTCTTGTTGTGTTATTAATGCCGGCGAACCATTATCAGTTACCGTTAATATCAGCTTGGTAACCCCCAGTGGTAAATCGGCACTGGACAGGGTAAAGCGTCCCTCTTCATCAGCAGAATTAATTTGCAGATCGTCAGCAGATGTCCACTGGTAAGTGTGCGAATCAACACTATTTGCATCACTGACATCAGCGACAAAAACAATCTCTTGCTGATTGCGTTCAACCAACGAGCGTGTTTCGTTATTTTGCATTACTTTAACAGTGACTTGAGGTGCTATATTGCGCTCTACAATTGACACATTAACACTTGAATGTGTACCAAGATTGAGTTCACTATCTAAAGTAATCTTAATACTTTCAGTACCCTCATCGAGCTCATCACCGAATACGGTAAAATTGATATGGCCGACTAAACCGTCGTTTATCACCACTTCGCCATTGGTCAAGTCGTGGTCAGTATTATTGGCTGTGCCACTTACATGGTATGGCACCGTTACTGGGTAACTCGGTGCATCTCCATTTAAATGTACCGTAATATCAACATTATTACCTTCAGCCACTTCCATATCATTACTAATTGAAATAATGGGATTTACAACTACATTTTGTGTTGCCGTTGTTTCAAAACCATCATTATCAATTGCTTGCCAATAAGCTACGTGACGACCTGGTTTAAACATCGTACTGCTATTAATCAAAGACGCGGGAATAATAACACCAGCTTTATCAATAGCCTGTGCAACACCTAAATCAGCCTTAGTATATAAACCAGTGGCATTAATCACTATGTCTTCAGGTGGCGTAATAACAGGCATTAGCGCGTCAACATCAACAATAATATTAAGTTCTACCATTCCTTCAGCAGTACTATTAGCCTGGCGTGTGTTGTCATCAATGACGTAAGTCAACTGAACACTTCCTTGCACAACCATATGAGGTTGATACACCAGTTTATTGTCTTCTACCGTCACATCTCCGATCGTTGCACTACCAGCAATCACGCTTAAGGTGTCACCATCAATATCACTGTCATTAGCTAATACATCAATGACATAACGGTTATCAACACTGTAGTCCAAGGTGACAGTATCATTAACAGCAATTGGAGCATCATTTACACCGTAAATTGTAACCGTGACCACTTGCTGTCCAGTACCATCAATAGACTCAACGGTAAAACTATCGGTAAGTAATTCAAGCGCTGTCATTTTTTGAACATTTATGTTTCCGGTGTCTAAATCAAACGACCAATGACCTAAGCTATCAATGCTAAACGCGCCGTATTGACCCAATACCTCTGTTTGCGCAACAAAAATATTTTCACCTCTATCCTCGTCGGTGATCAACAACTGACCTGTAATAAGTTTTGTACTATCTTCATCAAGATCAGCCACTGCCGTACCAGCAATTATCGCAATGCCGTTAACACCAGTAATAGTTACAGTCACTATTTGAGTGTCTGAACCGTCAATAGAGCTCACCGTAAAGCTATCTGTTAAGCTTTCTCCTTCATGTAATAGCTGCACAGCCAAGTTGGCAATATCAATTTGATAACTCCAGCTACCACTGAAAGTCAGAGAGAAAAATCCATAATCACCAATCGTATTTTCCTGACTGATGAACACCGCTTGATCAGCATCTTCATCTGATATTTTAAGTTCTCCCGTTACTGTCGTTACATCGTCCTCAGTTAAAGTTCCGGTGGAAGTGCCGGTAATAACCGCAATGCCATTCACACCGGTAATGGTAATCGTCACCACTTGCGAGCCTGTACCATCGACTGACATAGCGGTAAAGCTGTCGGTTAAGGTCGCGCCATCAGCCAGTGCTTGCACTGCTGCCAGCCCATTGTCTAAGTCATAACTCCAGTTACCCGCTACTGTTAAGCTAAATTGGCCATAGCTTCCGGCTGTCAGGTTCTGTGCAACAAATTCAGCTTGATTACTGTCTTCATCGTCAATTAACAACTGGCCAGTAATTAACACGTCATTATCTTCAGTTGCTGCCCCGGTGGAAGTGCCGGTGATCGTTGCAATGCCATTCACCCCAGTAATGGTTACCGTCACCACTTGCGAGCCTGTACCATCAACTGACATAGCGGTAAAGCTGTCGGTTAAGGTCGCGCCATCAGCCAGTGCTTGCACTGCTGCCAGCCCATTGTCTAAGTCATAACTCCAGTTACCCGCCACTGTTAAGCTAAATTGGCCATAGCTTCCGTCGGTTCCGTCTTGTACCACAAAGGCCGCTTCATTACTGTCTTCATCGTCAATTGACAACTGGCCAGTAATTAAGCTGTCATTATCTTCGGTTGCTGCACCGGTGGAGGTGCCGGTGATCGTTGCAATGCCATTCACCCCAGTAATGGTTACCGTTACCACTTGCGAGCCTGTACCATCGACTGACATAGCGGTAAAGCTGTCGGTTAAGGTCGCGCCATCAGCCAATGCTTGCACTGCTGCCAGCCCATTGTCTAAGTCATAACTCCAGTTACCCGCTACTGTTAAGCTAAATTGGCCATAGGTTCCGTCGGTTCCGTCTTGTACAACAAATTCAGCTTGATTGCTGTCTTCATCGTCAATTAACAACTGGCCAGTAATTAAACTGTCATTATCTTCAGTTGCCGCACCGGTGGAGGTACCGGTGATCGTTGCAATGCCATTCACCCCAGTAATGGTTACCGTCACCACTTGCGAGCCTGTACCATCAACTGACATAGCGGTAAAGCTGTCGGTTAAGGTCGCGCCATCAGCCAGTGCTTGCACTGCTGCCAGCCCATTGTCTAAGTCATAACTCCAGTTACCCGCCACTGTTAAGCTAAATTGTCCATAGCTTCCGGCTGTGCCGTCTTGTACAACAAATTCAGCTTGATTGCTGTCTTCATCGTCAATTGACAACTGGCCAGTAATTAAACTGTCATTATCTTCAGTTGCCGCACCGGTGGAGGTACCGGTGATCGTTGCAATGCCATTCACCCCAGTAATGGTTACCGTCACCACTTGCGAGCCTGTACCATCGACTGCCATAGCGGTAAAGCTGTCAGTTAAGGTCGCGCCATCCGCCAGTGCTTGCACTGCAGCCAGCCCATTGTCTAAGTCATAACTCCAGTTACCCGCGGCTGTTAAGCTAAATTGGCCATAGGTTCCGGCAGTCAAGTTTTGTGCTACGAACAGTGCTTGATTGCTATCTTCATCGTCAATTAACAACTGGCCAGTAATTAACACGTCATTATCTTCAGTTGCTGCACCGGTGGAGGTGCCGGTAATAACCGCAATGCCATTCACACCGGTAATGGTTACCGTCACCACTTGTGAGCCTGTACCATCAACTGACATAGCGGTAAAGCTGTCGGTTAAGGTCGCGCCATCAGCCAGTGCTTGCACTGCTGCCAGCCCATTGTCTAAGTCATAACTCCAGTTACCCGCTACTGTTAAGCTAAATTGGCCATAGCTTCCGGCTGTCAGGTTCTGTGCAACAAATTCAGCTTGATTACTGTCTTCATCGTCAATTAACAACTGGCCAGTAATTAACACGTCATTATCTTCAGTTGCTGCCCCGGTGGAAGTGCCGGTGATCGTTGCAATGCCATTCACCCCAGTAATGGTTACCGTCACCACTTGCGAGCCTGTACCATCAACTGACATAGCGGTAAAGCTGTCGGTTAAGGTCGCGCCATCAGCCAGTGCTTGCACTGCTGCCAGCCCATTGTCTAAGTCATAACTCCAGTTACCCGCCACTGTTAAGCTAAATTGGCCATAGCTTCCGTCGGTTCCGTCTTGTACCACAAAGGCCGCTTCATTACTGTCTTCATCGTCAATTGACAACTGGCCAGTAATTAAGCTGTCATTATCTTCGGTTGCTGCACCGGTGGAGGTGCCGGTGATCGTTGCAATGCCATTCACCCCAGTAATGGTTACCGTTACCACTTGCGAGCCTGTACCATCGACTGACATAGCGGTAAAGCTGTCGGTTAAGGTCGCGCCATCAGCCAATGCTTGCACTGCTGCCAGCCCATTGTCTAAGTCATAACTCCAGTTACCCGCTACTGTTAAGCTAAATTGGCCATAGGTTCCGTCGGTTCCGTCTTGTACAACAAATTCAGCTTGATTGCTGTCTTCATCGTCAATTAACAACTGGCCAGTAATTAAACTGTCATTATCTTCAGTTGCCGCACCGGTGGAGGTACCGGTGATCGTTGCAATGCCATTCACCCCAGTAATGGTTACCGTCACCACTTGCGAGCCTGTACCATCAACTGACATAGCGGTAAAGCTGTCGGTTAAGGTCGCGCCATCAGCCAGTGCTTGCACTGCTGCCAGCCCATTGTCTAAGTCATAACTCCAGTTACCCGCCACTGTTAAGCTAAATTGGCCATAGCTTCCGTCGGTTCCGTCTTGTACCACAAAGGCCGCTTCATTACTGTCTTCATCGTCAATTGACAACAGCCCAGTAATTAAGCTGTCATTATCTTCGGTTGCTGCGCCGGTGGAGGTGCCGGTGATCGTAGGGATCCCGTTCACCCCAGTAATGGTTACCGTCACCACTTGCGAGCCTGTACCATCGACTGCCATAGCGGTAAAGCTGTCGGTTGCGGTCGCGCCATCAGCCAGTGCTTGCACACTAGCCCAAGAGTTCTTTAACTGATAATTCCACCAACCATCATGAGTTAAGCTAAATTGGCCATAGCTTCCGTCGGTTCCGTCTTGTACCACAAAGGCCGCTTCATTACTGTCTTCATCGTCAATTGACAACAGCCCAGTAATTAAGCTGTCATTATCTTCGGTTGCTGCGCCGGTGGAGGTGCCGGTGATCGTAGGGATCCCGTTCACCCCAGTAATGGTTACCGTCACCACTTGCGAGCCTGTACCATCGACTGCCATAGCGGTAAAGCTGTCGGTTGCGGTCGCGCCATCAGCCAGTGCTTGCACACTAGCCCAAGAGTTCTTTAACTGATAATTCCACCAACCATCATGAGTTAAGCTAAATTGTCCATAGCTTCCGGCTGTGCCGTCTTGTACCACAAAGGCCGCTTCATTACTGTCTTCATCCTCAATTGACAACTGCCCAGTAATTAACACGTCATTATCTTCGGTTGCTGCGCCGGTGGAAGTGCCGGTGATCGTAGGGATCCCGTTCACCCCAGTAATGGTTACCGTTACCACTTGTGAGCCTGTACCATCAACTGACATAGCGGTAAAGCTGTCGGTTAAGGTCGCGCCATCAGCCAGTGCTTGCACTGCTTCCAGCCCATTGTCTAAGTCATAACTCCAGTTACCCGCTACTGTTAAGCTAAATTGGCCATAGCTTCCGTCGGTTCCGTCTTGTACCACAAAGGCCGCTTGATTGCTGTCTTCATCGTCAATTGACAACTGCCCAGTAATTAAGCTGTCATTATCTTCGGTTGCTGCGCCGGTGGAGGTGCCGGTGATCGTAGGGATCCCGTTCACCCCAGTAATGGTTACCGTTACCACTTGCGAGCCTGTACCATCAACTGACATAGCGGTAAAACTGTCGGTTAAGGTCGCGCCATCAGCCAGTGCTTGCACTGCTGCCAGCCCATTGTCTAAGTCATAACTCCAGTTACCCGCTACTGTTAAGCTAAATTGGCCATAGCTTCCGTCGGTTCCGTCTTGTACAACAAATTCAGCTTGATTACTGTCTTCATCGTTAATTAACAACTGGCCAGTAATTAAGCTGTCATTATCTTCGGTTGCTGCACCGGTGGAAGTGCCGGTGATCGTAGGGATCCCATTCACCCCGGTAATGGTTACCGTCACTACTTGTGAGCCTGTACCATCGACTGCCATAGCGGTAAAGCTGTCGGTTAAGGTCGCGCCATCAGCCAGTGCTTGCACTGCTTCCAGCCCATTGTCTAAGTCATAACTCCAGTTACCCGCTACTGTTAAGCTAAATTGGCCATAGCTTCCGGCTGTCAGGTTCTGTGCAACGAACTCTGCTTGATTGCTGTCTTCATCGTCAATTGACAACTGGCCAGTAATTAACACGTCATTATCTTCAGTTGCTGCCCCGGTGGAAGTGCCGGTAATAACCGCAATGCCATTCACCCCAGTAATGGTTACCGTTACCACTTGCGAGCCTGTACCATCGACTGACATAGCGGTAAAGCTGTCGGTTAAGGTCGCGCCATCAGCCAGTGCTTGCACTGCTGCCAGCCCATTGTCTAAGTCATAACTCCAGTTACCCGCTACTGTTAAGCTAAATTGGCCATAGCTTCCGGCTGTCAGGTTCTGTGCAACAAATTCAGCTTCATTACTGTCTTCATCGTTAATTAACAACTGCCCAGTAATTAACACGTCATTATCTTCGGTTGCTGCGCCGGTGGAAGTGCCGGTGATCGTAGGGATCCCGTTCACCCCAGTAATGGTTACCGTTACCACTTGCGAGCCTGTACCATCAACTGACATAGCGGTAAAACTGTCGGTTAAGGTCGCGCCATCAGCCAGTGCTTGCACTGCTGCCAGCCCATTGTCTAAGTCATAACTCCAGTTACCCGCTACTGTTAAGCTAAATTGGCCATAGGTTCCGGCTGTGCCGTCTTGTACCACAAAGGCCGCTTCATTACTGTCTTCATCATCAATTGACAACTGCCCAGTAATTAACACGTCATTATCTTCGGTTGCTGCACCGGTGGAAGTGCCGGTAATAACCGCAATGCCATTCACCCCGGTAATGGTTACCGTCACCACTTGCGAGCCTGTACCATCAACTGACATAGCGGTAAAGCTGTCGGTTAAGGTCGCGCCATCAGCCAGTGCTTGCACTGCTGCCAGCCCATTGTCTAAGTCATAACTCCAGTTACCCGCCACTGTTAAGCTAAATTGGCCATAGCTTCCGTCGGTTCCGTCTTGTACCACAAAGGCCGCTTCATTACTGTCTTCATCGTCAATTGACAACTGGCCAGTAATTAAGCTGTCATTATCTTCGGTTGCTGCACCGGTGGAGGTGCCGGTGATCGTAGGGATCCCATTCACCCCAGTAATGGTTACCGTTACCACTTGCGAGTCAGTACCATCGACTGACATAGCGGTAAAGCTGTCGGTTAAGGTCGCGCCATCAGCCAGTGCTTGCACTGCTGCCAGCCCATTGTCTAAGTCATAACTCCAGTTACCCGCTACTGTTAAGCTAAATTGGCCATAGCTTCCGTCGGTAAAGTTTTGTACAACAAATTCAGCTTGATTGCTGTCTTCATCATCAATTAACAACTGGCCAGTAATTAACACGTCATTATCTTCAGTTGCTGCCCCGGTGGAAGTGCCGGTGATCGTTGCAATGCCATTCACCCCAGTAATGGTTACCGTCACCACTTGCGAGCCTGTACCATCGACTGACATAGCGGTAAAGCTGTCAGTTAAGGTCGCGCCATCAGCCAGTGCTTGCACTGCTGCCAGACCATTGTCTAAGTCATAACTCCAGTTACCCGCGGCTGTTAAGCTAAATTGGCCATAGCTTCCGTCGGTAAGGTTTTGTACAACGAACTCTGCTTCATTACTGTCTTCATCATCAATTGACAACTGCCCAGTAATTAAGACGTCATTATCTTCAGTAGCCGCACCGGTAGATGTGCCGGTAATAACCGCAATGCCATTCACCCCAGTAATGGTAATCGTCACCACTTGTGAGCCTGTACCATCAACTGACATAGCGGTAAAGCTGTCGGTTAAGGTCACGCCATCAGCCAGTGCTTGCACTGCTGCCAGCCCATTGTCTAAGTCATAACTCCAGTTCCCCGCCACTGTTAAGCTAAATTGGCCATAGCTTCCGGCTGTGCCGTCTTGTACAACAAATTCAGCTTGATTGCTGTCTTCATCGTCAATTGACAACTGGCCAGTAATTAAGCTGTCATTATCTTCGGTTGCTGCGCCGGTGGAGGTGCCGGTGATCGTAGGGATCCCGTTCACCCCAGTAATGGTTACCGTTACCACTTGCGAGCCTGTACCATCAACTGACATAGCGGTAAAACTGTCGGTTAAGGTCGCGCCATCAGCCAATGCTTGCACTGCTTCCAGGCCATTGTCTAAGTCATAACTCCAGTTACCCGCTACTGTTAAGCTAAATTGGCCATAGCTTCCGTCGGTTCCGTCTTGTACCACAAAGGCCGCTTGATTGCTGTCTTCATCATCAATTAACAACTGGCCAGTAATTAACACGTCATTATCTTCGGTTGCCGCACCGGTAGATGTGCCGGTAATAACCGCAATGCCATTCACCCCAGTAATGGTAATCGTCACCACTTGTGAGCCTGTACCATCAACTGACATAGCGGTAAAGCTGTCGGTTAAGGTCGCGCCATCAGCCAGTGCTTGCACTGCTGCCAGCCCATTGTCTAAGTCATAACTCCAGTTACCCGCTACTGTTAAGCTAAATTGGCCATAGCTTCCGTCGGTAAAGTTTTGTGCAACGAACTCTGCTTGATTACTGTCTTCATCGTCAATTAACAACTGGCCAGTAATTAACACGTCATTATCTTCAGTTGCCGCACCGATGGAGGTGCCGGTGATCGTAGGGATCCCGTTCACCCCAGTAATGGTTACCGTTACCACTTGCGAGCCTGTACCATCGACTGACATAGCGGTAAAGCTGTCGGTTAAGGTCGCGCCATCAGCCAGTGCTTGCACTGCTGCCAGCCCATTGTCTAAGTCATAACTCCAGTTACCCGCTACTGTTAAGCTAAATTGGCCATAGGTTCCGGCTGTGCCGTCTTGTACCACAAAGGCCGCTTCATTACTGTCTTCATCATCAATTGACAACTGCCCAGTAATTAACACGTCATTATCTTCGGTTGCTGCACCGGTGGAAGTGCCGGTAATAACCGCAATGCCATTCACCCCGGTAATGGTTACCGTTACCACTTGCGAGCCTGTACCATCGACTGCCATAGCGGTAAAGCTGTCGGTTGCGGTCGCGCCATCAGCCAGTGCTTGCACACTAGCCCAAGAGTTCTTTAACTGATAATTCCACCAACCATCATGAGTTAAGCTAAATTGTCCATAGCTTCCGGCTGTGCCGTCTTGTACCACAAAGGCCGCTTCATTACTGTCTTCATCATCAATTGACAACTGCCCAGTAATTAACACGTCATTATCTTCGGTTGCTGCCCCGATGGAAGTGCCGGTAATTGTAGGGATCCCATTCACCCCAGTAATGGTAATCGTCACCACTTGCGAGCCTGTACCATCGACTGCCATAGCGGTAAAGCTGTCGGTTGCGGTCGCGCCATCAGCCAGTGCTTGCACACTAGCCCAAGAGTTCTTTAACTGATAATTCCACCAACCATCATGAGTTAAGCTAAATTGTCCATAGCTTCCGGCTGTGCCGTCTTGTACCACAAAGGCCGCTTCATTACTGTCTTCATCCTCAATTGACAACTGGCCAGTAATTAACACGTCATTATCTTCGGTTGCTGCACCGGTGGAAGTGCCGGTAATAACCGCAATGCCATTCACCCCGGTAATGGTTACCGTTACCACTTGCGAGCCTGTACCATCGACTGCCATAGCGGTAAAGCTGTCGGTTGCGGTCGCGCCATCAGCCAGTGCTTGCACACTAGCCCAAGAGTTCTTTAACTGATAATTCCACCAACCATCATGAGTTAAGCTAAATTGTCCATAGCTTCCGGCTGTGCCGTCTTGTACCACAAAGGCCGCTTCATTACTGTCTTCATCATCAATTAACAACTGGCCAGTAATTAACACGTCATTATCTTCGGTTGCCGCACCGGTAGATGTGCCGGTAATAACCGCAATGCCATTCACCCCAGTAATGGTAATCGTCACCACTTGTGAGCCTGTACCATCAACTGACATAGCGGTAAAGCTGTCGGTTGCGGTCGCGCCATCAGCCAGTGCTTGCACTGCTGCCAGCCCATTGTCTAAGTCATAACTCCAGTTACCCGCTACTGTTAAGCTAAATTGGCCATAGCTTCCGGCTGTGCCGTCTTGTACCACAAAGGCCGCTTGATTACTGTCTTCATCGTCAATTAACAACTGGCCAGTAATTAACACGTCATTATCTTCAGTCGCCGCACCGATGGAGACACCGGTGATAGTCGCAATACCGTTAACACCAGTAATAGTGATAACCACTTGTCCATACGTGCCATCAATTGCTTGTATTGTGATGATGTCAGTTAATACTGCATCTTGGGGGAGTGCTTGTACTGTGGTGTTGGTTTCACTGATTTCATAACCCCAATAACCATCGACATCGAGGTCAAAAATGCCATACTGTGTAGAAATGTTCTCCTGTACAACAAAAAGATGGTCGTCATCAACATCGTTTATATCGATTTTCGATGTAACGGCTGGACCATCCTCTACCATAGTAAAACTTAAATCACCGCTGAACAGTGCAGCATCATTCACAGGTTGGATAACCACTGTAGAACTTATCGCAATAGTGGCAACATCGCTGTCGGTGCCACCATCATCGGCGATAGCTGTTAATGTAATCACTCGCTCGGTGCTCGAAGGGTTATCATCAAGATGCTGATAACCCATACTATCAATTAGGGCCGCCATGGACTCGCTAGTGATACTGCCATTTGAAAGGGTTACTGTGGCAGTGGTTGTTGCCGTATCAATTGCCGTATTAAGGCTCACTAAGTAGCTAAAGTTGTTATCTGCAGTGATCCCACTCGCACCGTCTTGCAGCGCAATGTCGCTGCCATCAAAGGTAAGAATTTCGTTAGTGGTGTTGTCAAGCCCCGCGACTGCTACGGTTAAAGCCGTTACATTACGCTCGACTGCTGACATTGTAATGCTGGTTGCGTTGTATAGGCTGACCGCTGGGCCATTTTCAATATAGGTAGGTTCAGTTGCCGCGGCAGAGATAATAATGGGCACAACATGCAAAGTACTAGTAACCACCTCACTAGTAAGATCGCCATCGGTCATGGTGACGGATAAGATGATATCTTCAACAGAATCTACCTCAGGCGTTACCGATATATTCTCGAAAAACCCCCTGGCAAACATATAATAATAACCGTCGATACCGATATCGAGAGTAGGAGTGCCTAAACCATCATAAAACCCAAAATCATTAGTAACAGGCTCAGCACTGAGCACTCCACTACCTACGGTAAAGGTGATTTTAGCGTTATCATATTGAGCATCATAAAACTCTGTATTGTTAAGTGCTAAGGTATTGGTATTATTTTTTAATATTGTATATTCACTTGGTAAATCAATAATCTCTGGCGCCGTATTGATGAAGGAGGTACTCCACCCAGTATCTGCTGACCATTGAGCTGTAATCGCACAGTTATGCCCTGCTCCAATCCTATCACCTGTTTCAATGGTATACTCCCCTTCCTCAATCAAGGTCCCAGTAGGGTATTCACTAAAATCTGAAATTGTCACTTTTGAATCAGCAAGTGATACTACGAACATGTCTGCTAAACCTTTAGTTTCCAAATATCGACTCTCATCAGTAAAATAATTGACGTACCCATACCAAAATACCGATTCAGAGTCTGAAGTCACAACGTAAGGCACCAAGCAGCGAGGTTGGATAACCACTGTAGAACTTATCGCAATAGTGGCAACATCGCTGTCGGTGCCACCATCATCAGCGATCGCTGTTAATGTAATCACTCGCTCGGTGCTCGAAGGGTTATCATCAAGATGCCGATAACCCATACTATCAATTAGGGCCGCCATGGACTCGCTAGTGATACTGCCATTTGAAAGGGTTACTGTGGCAGTGGTTGTTGCCGTATCAATTGCCGTATTAAGGCTCACTAAGTAGCTAAAGTTGTTACCTGCAGTGATCCCACTAGCACCATCTTGCAGCGCAATGTCGCTGCCATCAAAGGTAAGAATTTCGTTGGTAGTGTTGTCAAGCCCCGCGACTGCCACCGTTAAAGCCGTTACATTACGCTCGACTGCTGACATTGTAATGCTGGTTGCGTTAAATAGGCTAACCGCAGGGCCATTTTTAATAAAGGTAGGTTTAGTTGCCACGGCAGAGATAATAATGGGCACTACATGCAAAGTACTAGTAACCACCTCACTAGTAAGATCGCCATCGGTCATGGTGACGGATAAGATGATATCTTCAACAGAATCTACCTCAGGCGTTACCGATATATGCTCGAAAAAATCGTGGGCAAACATATTCTGAAAACCCATGATGCTGATATCGAGAGTTGATGACCCTGAACCATCATAAAATAAAGGATAAAGAGACTCATCTATCTCATTAACAATGAGCACTCCACTACCTACGGTAAAGGTGATTTTAGCGTGATCATATTGAGCATCATAAAACTCTGTATTGTTAAGTGCTAAGGTATTGGTATTATTTTTTAATATTGTATATTCACTCGGTAAATCAATAACCTCCGGTGCCGTATTGATGAAAGAGGTACTCCACCCAGTATCTGCTGACCATTGAGCTGTAATCGCAGGGCAGTCATCCCCTGTTTCAAAGGTATACTCCCCTTCCTCAATCAAGGTCCCAGTAGGGTATTTATCAAATTCAGGGGACCATCCATCCACCACTATTGAATCAGCAAGTCCCACCCTTAAAATGCTATGGATTCCAGTACCAAATCGATCAGTAAAATAATTGTTAGTCCCATAAATAAGTATCGATTCAGTGTCTCTGGTCTCAACGTAAGGCACCAAGCAGCTACTCAGGCTGTGCACCGGAGATGAGATGAAAACAGCCAGTAACGGCGCAGAATAGCGCATATGTTTTAACAATGGAGTGCTTCGTTTTTGTCGTCTGCTTACAAAAGTGCAGTTATCTAATTTGCCTAGTGTCGACCTAGCACGGTTAAGTACTTTTAAATAGTGGGAGACACTTTTAGAAAAGAAACAATTAAAAAGCATATTAACACTCCTGTTATAAATATGTTTTTTGCTCGATATAATCAAACTGCTGCTATACGACAAACCTTTAGCACTGCCCACGTAAAAATGGTTATCACATGCAAGCTTTATGTTTAAAGCCCGCATCAATAGCCATGCATAACGTAAAGCTGGCAACGGTTAATACCATTAGGTTAATGTTGATTCTATGTTGTGAGCAGGTCGATTTCTAAGCAATTTATTGATTTGTTCTGATCTAGATCATTAATCTGAAATTTAATTTTCTGTTACTCGGTGGGAATAATTGATAGGTAATAATATTAGAACTTACATTAATATACTTTTTAAACAGAATAATCTATTTATTACCGGCTTCTATTCGGGTAATTCAGTGCAAATTCATACCAACAAGCTCATCGAATTAATACAACTATTTGGCATTTAGTGAGCGCCCAATAAATCTAAATTACAGCTGCCTTGCTTTGGCTGTTTAACCTATAATACGGCCATACATTTTCGTGGTGGTTTTAAGCATGTTGCAATGGATACATTTTCCAAAAAGTACTGCGGTGGCCAAGTATATTGAATGCTATTGGCTTATTGAAAAACTCGATTTAAACGCGGCTTTCGCTTACCCAAAACTCAATCCAGATCCAAGTGCACATTTAATTATTACGCCGGCGCTGCAAGGCTATCAGTACCAATATGGCAGCAACATACTCCAAGGTATTGGTAGTCATTGGCTGTTTCCCCACCAGCAAACATTTGAACTTGATCATACTGAGGCCTTTATCTATTTGGGGGTTAAATTTAAAGTTGGCGCATTATATTCGCTGCCAATAACACACTACTGCCACCCGATTTTAGATAACGTACAGAGCGCTAATGTTGAACACTTAGCAAGTGATAACCTATTATGTATTGAGTCGCTACTGCAAACGGGGCGCGACAAGCCACACTCGTGTGTTGCGCAACTTGATAGGCTATTATTACCATGGCTCAACAAGGCGACGGAAGATCAGCACAGCGCTATGGCCCGTAAAGCAATAGCCTTATTAGACACCTGCCCCATTACAAATCTTAGCGATAAACTGCACTGCTCACAAAGAACCCTCGAACGCAGCTTTACCAAAGTAACAGGGCTGACCATGAAGCAATATCAATCAATGACCAAACTAGAAGCGATGCTAACCTACCTGTACCAAAAAGACGCAGCGAGTATTGATTGGGTCGATGTAGCTCTAAAATTTGGATTTAGTGATCAGCCTCATTTGATCAGGCAACTGAAAAAACAGATTGGCTTAACACCGGCAAACTATGTGAATGAAAGAAGCTTAACAATTGATGTGTATGGCTCGGTAAAACCGAGTTAAACGGTAGCTGGGATGCACAGCATAAAGCTTGTAATAGTCTACAAACTTTATGCTGGTTTTAGCTTAATCTAGGTTTTTCATCTCTTCTAATACCGTGTCGACCACGGTTTCTGGCGCCGACAAATGCTGAGAGTGATCGATAAAAATTCCTTGCTCATCAACTGTCAGTAATAACACAGGGAAAGAAGTGGTACCAATTACATCATAAATTTCTGCAATACCAGCCAGTATTTGTTCTGCATCGCTAATCAACCCATCTTTAAACACTTTGTTTGAAGGTGACAGCTTTAAGGTATCGAGTAGTTCACTAAAGTCATGCTTACTTGTCAGCGGGTTACCTTCAACAAAGTGCGCCTTTTGGACTTCATTCAAAACATTGAGCATTTTTTTTGGCTGTTTGGTATCTAACCAAGCCATTAAGTTTGCCACTTTACTCGAGTCTTTAGGGCTATTGGCATAACGAATATGCTCACGTCCAAACTTAACCTTGGCTATGTTTTTAATCCTATCAACTTGATCAAGGCCCGCGCTATCAGAGCCATCAAAATGACTACAGTGCAATAAATGTAGCGCCATTTTTGGAAAGGCTTCGCTCAATGCATTAACAAGCGGAGTCGTAGCATAGCTCCATGGACAATGACTGTCGTAAATAAAATACAGCGCAAGCTGTGTGCCTTTAGGTTGGGTATTGTTAGTCATGACTCTAGTCTTAATTGGGGGTATTGCGTGTGATCCTAGGAGGTTTTTAACTGTAATACAATTATAGCGATCCGTTAAAATAGCTTAATTACGTTTTTTAATTCATTTTGTGCTGACGGCCCTGAGTTAAGTACAAAAAAACGACTAATTAGCACTTTATGTATAGCTGCATAAATGCGTTAAAGTCGATCTACTTCATAGTTTAGCGATAAGTTAAACATGCGCCATAGCCACTTGCTAAACAAGCCACTAAAATCCGCACCTCAAAGTAACCCACTAGCATACTAAACTCTATGGGTTGTTGGTTAATAATGAAGATTAGGTTGAATGTA
Source organism: Shewanella youngdeokensis (assembly GCF_033180165.1). Lineage (GTDB taxonomy): Bacteria > Pseudomonadota > Gammaproteobacteria > Enterobacterales > Shewanellaceae > Shewanella > Shewanella youngdeokensis. The sequence continues at coordinate 2,073,174 of NZ_CP136522.1, read as the reverse complement.
TTGTGAGAAAAATTGAATTACTTGCCCCAGGCGGAGATATAGAGTCAATAAAAGCTGCAATTGTGGCTGGCGCTGACGCCGTCTACTGTGGTCTAGATAATTTCAATGCGCGTAAACGTGCAGAAAACCTTAATTTTGACCAACTCTGTGGCTTACTAAGAGTCGCGCACCAACACGACTGCCAACTGTTTCTTACCTTAAACATTATTGTACTTGAACATGAGCTACCTGCGTTATTCAAACTGTTAAATCAATTAGTTAATACCGATATTGACGGCGTTATAGTACAAGACTTGGGTGTATTTGAAATAATAAAGAGATATTTTCCTACTTTAGACGTGCATGCCTCTACCCAATTAACCACTCATAACACTGGGCAATTGTCGTTTTTAAATGAGATGGGTGCCACCCGAGCCAACCTATCAAGAGAGCTTAATCTAACTGAAATTAAGCAATTATCTAATAAAGCCCATGAACTTAATATGCTCACTGAAGTGTTCGTGCATGGCTCTAACTGTATTGGTTTTTCGGGTTTATGTTATTTTAGTTCAGCTCATGGCGGCAATTCTGGCAACCGTGGCCGTTGCAGCCAGCCTTGCCGAGATCAATACCAACGCACTGAGGTTGGTGCAGATTTTCCGCTTAACTTAAAAGATAATTCTGCATTTGATGATCTAGAAGCCTTAGTCGATGCCGGCGTTGATTCATTAAAAGTTGAAGGTCGAATTAAGAAATCGCATTACGTATATAGTGTGATTAATACTTGGCGGCAACAACTAACAAGCCTTCAACAGCAGCAGCGTTTATCAACAGATAAAACAGCACTGTACACCGTTTTTAATCGCGATTTTACCAACGGTTACCTAAGTGGCACGGTTGGCAAATCAATGTATATTGATAACCCACGCGATAATGCCGTGCAACACTTTAGTCGGTTAACTGCCGGGCAAAAAAATCCAAACGACGCACAAATTCAGTCTGTAAAGCAGCGCCTTTATGATGATAAAACAGTAATTATCAATACGGTTGCTCAGCAAATTGCTGCACTTGATATCAGCAAACCGAGTATAGAACTCAAGATAACTGGCGATTTATTGCAACCATTACGCATCGACGTGTACAAGACAGGCAGTGATGTCGCCAGCTTTAGCGTAACATCCACCAGCAGCTTAACGGCGCCAGACAAGTACGTGATGACAAAACAAGAGCTATCTCAACGCTTTGCTATGAATTCAAGTCACTTCACTTTAAGCACCATTGATTGTGACACTTTGGCTGAGTCGATCTATTTGCCCTTTAAAGAATTAACCACCATGAAATTGGCCATCATGACCTATTTAAATGGCAACAAAACAATTATAAAACCGATTGAATTTGCTGATATTCGCCGTCAACGACAAGCCAATCAAGTCAGTAATACTGTCAAAACCAGTAGTGCGAGTACGCAAACAACGTCCGTTTCAGAATTAAGCACTGATGCCGATAATAAAACTCAGCTATCAGTGTTAATATCTAATCGCCGCGACCTCGTGCTATATCAACAACTTAAACTAACAAATGCACTTAAAAATGTGCGTTTTTATTATGCGATACCTGACGCAATTGAACCCGAAGCCGATAAACTCGTTACACTATTTAATAGCAACCCCGAACTCATCCCCTGGTTTGGCGCGATTGTAATGCAGCCAGATTTTGAGGTAGTTGAAAACTTACTAAAGCACATACCACAACAGTTAATTGTGAGTAACAATACCGGCATTGGCTTTGTTGCATTTAAACAAGGCATAAAATGGATTGCAGGGCCGCATTTAAACACCAGTAACTCGTTCGCTCTGGACAGTTTGCAGCAGCAAGGCTGTGTCGGCGCCTACCTTTCTAATGAATTAAATTCACAACAAATAAAAGCGATTAAACCGCCAGAAAACTTCACTTTACACTACAGTGCCCTGCACCCTATTTTGCTAATGACTAGCCGTCAGTGTTTGTTTTTACAAACCACAGGTTGCGATAAAACCATCATGGATCAAGCGTGCTTATCCGTGTGTAAAAAACACGCTAGCATGACCAATATTAAAGGCATTGATTTCATCATTGATAAAAAGCGCCGCGAACATAACAACCTCATTGGCGCTGAACATTTCTTTAATCCAGAAATCGTCACTGACTTACCACAACAATTTGACCACGTAATGTTAGATCTACGTGGCATTGAAACCCACAGCCAGTTTACTTGGACTAAAGCTGAGTTAATTAACAAATTTACAGCGCTGCTTGAACAACCTTTTGTTTCACAGCCGACTGAAGCGATAAAGACTCAAAGTGACAGACGTAATAAAGTTATCGACCCTCGCGTAACGGCATTGCACAGTGCTCTATCAAGCTCGACTAGAGCCCAATACTTAAAAGGCTTGTAACGTTAACAGCCCGCATAGCTAATCAATATACATCTTGTTGCAGGCCACTAAATTTATGGCCTGCAACCAATTTTCGCGCTACATGTAACACTAAACCTGAACCTCATTTTGTGGTGTAGTGTAAATACAAACACCTACCAAGTTTAAATCGTTTCTTGTTTGACCTTGAGTTGCCCTTCATGTCAGCACTGCGCTATTGAAATGTATATTTGGACTTAGATTTGCCATTAAAAATTACCTTTTAACGTGATTTTCAAACATTCCTTTCAAAACTCAACCAAAATAGTTAAGCGTAACCTTAGTTATTCGCCCATCCCGTGCTAGTTTGGCTACTTTAACAGCAGTTAAGCTTGGATAATGAGCTTTTTGTAAATTCTTGTTAATAGTTTGCGGATTAATACTATCTAACTGTATAAAGTGGAATTATTAACCTTTGTCAGAGGACAGACGATGTCAGTACCCCCTCTTAGCAGTGATCGACTCTATCGTGCTACAGACCTTAGTCAACTCGATGCCAGTTGCAAGTCCACCAAGCAATTAGAACCACTAGATAAAATCGTTGGCCAAGAACGCGCTCAACAAGCGGTTGAGTTTGCGCTGTCTATGAAAGAAAAAGGCTACAATATTTATGCCTTAGGCCGTAATGGCTTGGGCAAGCGCACCATGGTATTGCGTCACCTAAGTCGGCAAAAAGACAAACCGAATACTCGCACACTTTATGATTGGTGCTATGTGGTCAATTTTGACGATACCCGCAGCCCCAAAGTATTAAAACTGCCAGCGGGTACTGGCTTAGCGTTTAAAAAAGCAATAGAACAATTAATGAAAAAGTTATCCAAAAGCTTGCCATTAGCCTTCGATAACGAAATGTATTTCTCTCGTACTGACAAACTTAAAAATCAACTGGCTACTAAACAAGAAGACGCGCTTAAAGTTCTAACGGAAGAAGCCAAAAGCCGGGGGATTGCGCTGTCAATATCAGCACAAGGCAACTATGAACTGGTTGCAATGAACGGCGAACAACCCCATTCAGAAGAAAGCTACCTGGCATTGTCGGCAACAGAGCAAAAAACCTTACAAACAGCAATTAGTCATCTTGAAGGTCAATTACGAGGCATAGTTCGCCAAATAACCATTTGGGAAGATGATTATTCTGATAAACAACAAAAGCATGATGAACAAGTTGCTGAAGAGGTGTTGTCGCATGCACTCGCGCCATTACACGAACGCTATAAAGATCAAGCCAATGTAAAAAGCTACATTAAGGCTATGCACAAAGACATTTTAGATAACCTGGACATTTTTCTTGAAGAAAACGAGGAGCAAGCCGCCCTCGCCTATGCGTCGATGAGTAAAAAGCTACCAAGGCGTTATCAAATTAATGTTTTGGTTGCTCAAGAGTCTGCTTACCAACCCATCATTGTTGAAGAATCTCCTAACTACCATACGATATTTGGCTATGTTGAAACAGCCACTTACAAAGGAACAGTGTTTACTGACTTTTCGCATATTCGCCCCGGTAGCTTGCACAAGGCCAATGGCGGAGTATTGATGATCGATGCCGTCAAAGTTTTAGAACACCCATATGTTTGGGATGGTTTAAAGCGGGCTCTACGGTCACGAAAACTGAGTTTAACCTCACTTGAGCGTGAAGTTACCTTGTCTGGTACTATTTCACTCGATCCCGAAGCGATCCCGCTAGATGTGAAAATCATCTTATTTGGTGATTATGCTACCTATAAATTATTGCAACAGTATGATGCCGAATTTACAGAGCTGTTTAGAGTAACTGCCGACTTTGAAGATTCAATGCCTCGAACCAGTGACTCAGAAATACACTACGCTCAATTTATCTCTAGCATTGTCAATACCAGTAAGATGCTACATTGCGATCGCAAAGCGATTGCCAGGGTCATAGAGTTTAGTGCTCGACAAGCTGATGACCAAAATATGTTATCACTGCACTCCGTCGATACTGCCAACTTACTACGCGAAGCTAATTATTGCGCCCGCGCAGTAAATTCCAATATGATCCGCACCAGCCATGTTGAGCAAGCTTTAGCCAACAAAGAAAAGCGCATGTGCCGTGCTAAAGATGACTACATGCAGACCTTTATTAACGGTACAACATTAATCACCACCGAAGGAAAACAGGTTGGTCAAGTAAACGCTTTATCGGTGATGTCGACAACTGACTACCAATTTGGTGCGCCTAGTCGTATTACTGCAACCACATCATTTGGCGACGGCCATGTGTTTGATATTGAACGTACTGTAGAGCTCAGCGGCAGTATCCATTCAAAAGGTGTGTTGATTTTAACAGCCTACATCGCGTCAATTTTAGGCAAAACAGCGCGGATCCCATTGTCAACTCATATCACCTTTGAGCAATCTTACGGTGGCGTAGACGGTGACAGTGCCACGATGGCAGAACTCTGTGCGATGTTGTCGTCATTTGCCGATCAACCACTACGTCAAGATATTGCAATTACAGGCTCAATGAACCAGTTTGGCGAATCTCAACCCATTGGCGGCGTGAATGAAAAAATTGAAGGCTTCTTTGACGTCTGCAAAATTAAGGGGCGAAAACATAGCCAAGGTGTGATTATTCCAGCGTCTAACATCCATAACTTAATGTTACGCTCGGATATTGTAGACGCGGTTAAACAAGGTAAGTTCCACATTTGGGCTATCACGCACGTAAACCAAGCGATTGAACTACTGACGAGTATTGAAGTTGGTAAAGTTAACAGCAAAGGGCTTTATAGCCCCAATAGCTTGCTGGGTAAAGCGCAGCTTAAATTGCAATCACTGCAAAAAGATAAAAAACAACCTACAGAAACTAAGCCAAATTAAGCGCCGCTATACAATAATGATGCACACAACACGCTAAAAAATAAAATGCCGAACACTTGTTCGGCATTTTTAACACTTACGTAGCGCTAATGACTTTGCGCTGTCACATTAAGCAAATGCCGCTTGTAGAGGCGGAACAACTTGCTTTTTACGGCTCAGTACGCCATCTAACCACATTTTACCGTCTGCAGATTGCTTATCATAAGCAGATTCAATAATTGCAATATCGTCACTGACGATAAGTACTTCAGAACCTTCTTTCATGATATCAGTCAACAACAGTAAAACGCTGTGGCGATTGCCTTCCGCTTTAAGTGCTGCAATATCAGCAACAAGATCCGCTTTAATGTCATCAAATACTGATAAATCAATAACTTCAAGTTGACCAATGCCAACTAGGTTATCGTTCATATTAAAGTCTTTAAAATCACGCATAACGAGATCGCGCGCTGGTGTACCTTCAACAGCTGATTTAACTTTAAACATCTCCATGCCTAAAGCTTTAAAGTCTGTAATACCAGCAATCTTAGCTAAGTCTTCAACACATTTTATGTCGGCAGTTGTACAAGTTGGTGATTTAAAAATCACGGTGTCACTCAAAATCGCACATAGCATAATTCCAGCGATATCTTGTGGAATTTCAACATTAAAAAAGTCATACATCATTTTAATAATGGTGTTGCTACAACCGACTGGACGGATCCAGCATTCAAGCGGAGTCGAAGTTGTTAGATCGCCAAGTTTATGGTGATCAACAATACCCACAATCGTAGCTTCGGCTATATCATCAGGTGCTTGGGTCACTTCAGAATGATCAACAATATAAACTTCTTCACCTGCATAGCTCATTTTAAGCTCTGGCGCATCAAAACCAAATTTATCTAAAATAAATGCGGTTTCAGGTGACAAATCACCTAAACGAGAAGCAACAGATGTTTCTCCAATTTGGTTTCTAAGATGTGCTAGTGCGATTGCACCACAAATTGAATCAGAATCAGGGATTTTGTGGCCCACTACATAAACTGGCATAAATAACGCTCTCCTTTAATTTTATTCAATTTTAACAAACTTTTTAGGCTAACGGATATAGCAAAAAGTCGAATGTCTCTCCATTTGATTAATATGCAGTTAATCAACAAGCATTATTGCTACAGCGCTGAGTGACAAAAAAACCACACTATTTAGCGCAATGCAAAAGTAACATAACCATAATACAGAATAGGCAAAAATGACGTACTCGCATTATTTACGTCAAAAAGCGGAGCTGTTTAGCAAATTTAAGTAAAAGTTGACCCAAGTCGATATCCAATCAATCGATTTTACTGTATAAGCATGCGTCCAATTACATTTTTATCACTAGAGCTGAGTACCGATGTCAGACAAATTCTTTTTTAAAGGTCGAAAGACTCCGAAGCCAAAACATGAAAGCTATGGCTACAACACTAAACGAGTCGCTAAAATCGGCACTGATGTCAATCCTCTATTACTGACAGTGCCAAACGAAGCACGCTCAGCCGAGATCACGCAGTTACTTGCAGAGCACCAACTGGTAGGCAATATCACTATCGATGCGACTGTTGAAGAAAATATTGTTGATCTAATGGGCGTCCTCAACAAACCACAAACGACACGGTTTGAAAAGTTGCCTAACCGTAACGAGCCTTGCCCATGTGGTAGTGATAAAAAATTTAAAAAGTGTTGCGGATAAGTTTATAAAAAATGCCGAATCAACGGTATTCTAGCCTGTAACAGCTGAAATATAGGCTCTTAAAGTCACTGCACTTAGTTAGAGCCTATAACGTTTACTGCCTCAATGTTCTCAAATTGTTTTGAGGCTCCACTACAAAAGCTGCCCGAAGCTAGCAACCAGCACTTACAGCGCTAAAAGGTATCATTGCACAATGTGCTGGTGCATTTGTTATTCACATAATTAAATTAATCCCAGTACCTGGGTTAACCTGCCGTTGCTTGAGCCATTTACATTTTGTGTGCTGGTGATTGAGATCGCCAAATTAATAATCACTTTAAAATTGCAGCTTATATGGGTACCAACAACCATTGAAATGATGTTGATGTTCATACTCCCCTGCAGAAGAATTTGTTGATAATGTAAGGCAGCAACTATGGGATTTATTGCTAGTAGCTTACAACCAAGTTCGCTTAGAAATAGTAGCGATAGCAAAGACTGCTAAAGTGCTACAACTCGTATCCGGTGCCCCACAATAACCTCGTTAGACACACAGTTAAGTTGGCTTGAGTTACCTATGGATTGGAAGTTGCCGACTAAACTGAAGTAAGCTGATATACATATCTTTATGCTTCCAGATAAAAAAAGCACTGAACGTTTCCACGCTCAGTGCTCTATAACCTAGCCATTACCCACTTAAATATAAGCAGTAACGCTTATTTGAACGCGCTATGTTAGAGACAGGCTTTTTAAACAAGTACAGCTACCGCAGAGGTTATGAGAAATTTATCCAGCAGCAGGCACAGGTCTATCGATTGGGAACATCATAAAGAACAACTTGCGTACAACAGGCCCCACAATAAAAATCGATAATGGATAAGCAACGATCACATTCATCATCCACATATGAATATAAGCGTTTAAAAGTGAACCTTCGTAGCCTTGAAGCAAGGTGGCAATAAATGACATCATTGTGCACATAAAGAAGGTCATTAATAATGACATAGTCATAATCTTTCTGAAAAACGGTGTATTTTCATCAGTAATTCTTTTTACAATCGCTCTAACAATTGGTGCAATAATAATGAGTTCTAGTATTAAAGCCACTGCGAATACACATAAAAAAGCAACAAAATTCAACGCTTCCATCAAGCTCCCGCCAGCTTGGGTGGTTAGAATTGCATTATAAATAGTCATACCAAAAACCATTGCAAAACAAACCATTGATGCAAATACTAAATTTTCAAATCTATTCTTCCCCATACTTCCCTCTTAGACATTAAAGTTGAACAACAAAATTATTGTCAACTTTGTTGACGTAGTTTAGGGTGAGCCCTCATTTTTGTCAACAAAGTTGACAAAAATAAATACTCATACATGTTCTAAGAAATTGATGGTGAGCCATGCCGATATTGCATTAAATGAAATACTCATGTGATATGTCTAAATGTATAAATATTTCATGTCAAAGCTGAGTTATAGATGTCTGAGCTACGACCAACAAAATTTTACTCCGTAAAAAAACAAGCACGTACTTTAATGAGTACCATAAACAAAAATGCCGATAAGTTTAACTTATCGGCATTTTTTTTATAAAGTAGCTTTATAAAGTTTAGTTACAGCAGTCTTCTTGCTGAACTGATGGCTCAACAGGCTGTGGCGGTACGATTGGGAAAATCGTGAAAAATACTTTACGAATAATCGGACCAATAATAAATATCTGTAATGGTAACGCAACCACAATATTCATCATCCACATATGGGTATAAGCGTCTAAAAGTGACCCTTCATAACCTTGAAACAAGGTCGCAATAAGTGACATCATTGTGCACATGAAAAAAATCATCAATAACGACATAGTCATAATTTTACGAATGAAAGGTGTTTTCTCATTTGTGACTTTTTTGACAATCGCTCTAACAATAGGTGATACAAAAATAAGTTCGAGCACTAACGCTAATGCAAACACACATAAAAAAGCACCAAATTGAAATTCTTCTACAAAGCTTCCACCTGCTGGAGTGGTTAGAATTGTATTATAAATGGTCATACCAAAAACCATTGCAAAACAAACCATTGATGCAAATACAAAATTTTCAAATCTATTCTTACCCATACTTCCCTCTTAGTTAAGATCTTAAAGTACAACAACATAGTTATTGTCAACTTTATTGACATTAGTTTATGGGTTACAACTTTGATTGTCAACAAAATTGACAATCACACCGGGATTATATAAATTGTAAGAAAATATTGGTGATTACTATGATAAATGTAGATTTCTTAAAAACACTTGGTGTTGTTGACTTAATCAGTGAAAAACATAAACAGCTTCGTCATAATATGATGAGTACGATAGATGAACAATGTGACGACCATTTTTCATCTATTGAGGTTTTTCTGATCTCTCTTGTTGCCTTTAAGCCCATGAGTGTCAGTGAAACAGCTCGTTATATGGCAATTAGCCGTCAAGCTGCACATAAGCATGTGAAACAGTTAATCAACCTAGGCTATATCGAGCTGACCACATCAGAGTCTAACCGCCGCGATAAAATAGTAACCCCTACGGAAAAGGGATTATTGTTAAGTAAGCAGTTCAATGCCATAAAACAACAAAAAGAAGCCAAATTAGAAGCCCTAATTGGGACTCAAGACTACCAAGTCATTAAAGCTATTTTTGAAAAAAATTGGGATATCACCTAAGCTGCTGTCATTTGTGTAAGCTTGATCGATGAATATTCATCTTTTTCAAGCATATTTTAAGCCCGTGCAATAGTTGTAAGGGTCTTGCTGAAACCAATGTAGACATTGTTACAACGTAATTTCTAGAACGATGCCATTAACATCATAAATAGCATGTACAGATTTATAGCAGCAAAGCGAGGTCATCAATACAATGGCGGAGCCCTTCTTGCATTAAACAACCACTCGTCATCCACGCTGAAAAAACAAAAGCACGGGTAAGGCACAAACAAAGAATGCTCCCAACCAAAATATAACTGAAGCTCTAGCTGGCTCAACCTTGCTGTTTTGTATGAATTTTCGCCCTTAATCGGGTCATATTCGTGGCCTCAGTTTAATAATGCCAAAATTAAACTGAGGGTTAGTAAGGGGAAATATTTTTGATTGAAACCATATAGATGTTCAGCATTTTTATAAAAGGCTCGCAAGTAATGCGAACTTCATGCTCAATTAGCTGGCAGCGAGCCACTTAAACACACTACTTATCATGCCAAATCATTACTTTAGCTTGCTCTCCGTGTTGACGAGTTGCACGATACATTCCATCAGTGTTAAATGGTGTTGCGATATTACCTTCCCCATCAATAGCGATGACTCCACCAGTACCACCAGCATTCACTAAACGTTTGTTAATCACATCATCTGCCGCCTGGTTAATTGAAACATGCTGATATTTTACTTTAGCGCAAATGTCACCCGCGACTTGGTAGCGGATGAAATACTCACCGTGACCCGTTGCTGATATAGCACACACTCCATTTTCAGCATAGGTACCAGCACCAATGATTGGCGCATCACCAATTCGTCCGTAACGCTTATTAGTCATTCCGCCTGTTGATGTACCCGCACTAATATTGCCATTTTTATCCAGTGCCACTGCGCCAACAGTGCCAACTTTATACTCGGTTTCTAATTGACTATGGGCAGCTTGGTAGTCAATCTTTGCCTTTGAAGCTTCGGCTAATTTTGCTTTTGCACGTAATAAACTATCGTAGCGAGATTTAGTATTAAAGGTTTCATTTGCAAACAGTGGCACCCCTTGCGTGAGCGCAAACTCTTCTGCTCCCTCACCATATAACATGACATGCACCGACTCATTCATCACCAAGCGCGCTAAATCAATCGGGTTTTTAATGTGCTTTACGCCCGCTACCGCGCCAGCATTCATGGTTTGGCCATCCATAATAGAAGCGTCCATTTCGTGCTGTTCATCATGGGTGTAAACAGCTCCCTTGCCAGCGTTAAAATAAGGAGAATTTTCAAGTACATTGATCGCAGCTGTAACGGCGTCCAAACTGGTGCCACCTTGGTCTAAAATGACATAACCAGCATCAACAGCCTCTTTTAGCTTAGAGCGATAAGCCTGTTCTTTTTCAGGCGTAAAACTACTTTTTTGAATCGTTCCAGCGCCGCCGTGAATAGCGATGGCAAACGGAGTCTCACCCGCAAAAGCAGTAAAAGATGACATTAAGGTGCAGCAACAAAACAACGCAGATAGTTTATACATAGAAATGATCAATATGTTGAATTTGCATTGATACTATTTGATTAAACTGAGATGCAAAAGCAAAACATGCAGATAAAATGTAATGATGTATTTATCTGTATTTCAATGTTTAGCCGCTAACTCTAAGTGTAGTTTCAGCAGTCATAACTCAAATATTCGAATGACTGACAAAGGTGTTAAACTAAATATTTTACAACTCATTTAACCCATATTGATTTGTTGTTGGTACTAAAGAATGCTGTCGGTAGACTTTGGGGTTAATAATAGGCCGATAATGACTTATAGCTCCAGTAGAACAAAGACGAGTCAGATCTGTATTGTGGTGCAACCATGAAGGCATACAAATTGAAAATGCTAATATGCTTATTCGTGCAGCAGGTACAGGCTACAAGTAAGGTGATGACAAAGTGGCTAATACAATTTAAGAGCAAGTACTTGAGTTAATACAAGAGATTTAAACAAACTCCTCGAACTCATGCACAATGTAGCGCTATTTTCTTTAAATGCAGGCGCTGTTTATCTCAATATTGAAGTAAATAAAGTAGGTCAGCAGAAAACTATCAATTAAATAAACAATGCTCAGCTAAAGTAACCAACTGAACGACCGTTTAAGAAACGACTCAGCATCTTGTTCAATGATCTGCCCGTGAGACATCACAATAATCTTTGGCTGCCAACTTAAAATAACTGATAAGTGCCTACGGGCTTCACCAAGGTTGAATATGAAGCTTAACCGCCAATCTAATGGCATTTTCCCGTTTGGTGCTAATATTCCTACCCCTTTTGCAACCAGCCGCTGGCAACAATTAAAATCATCTCCGGTAAAATTTTCAATTAAATCAGTAACAATCAATACACCAGAGTGCTTGTGAAAAAATACACACTCTTGCATTAATGCAGATCCAGTAAATAGCAGTTCTTCAACGTCAGCAGACCACACACTGTGACGAGGCTGATTAAAAGAGTACTCAAATTTAAGATCTGTTCTCTTTTTAATCACGCCATCAGTACCATAACTAATGGCATTTGGGTATGCTAACTGCCATTCAGACATAAATAAGTGATGCAACTGATTTGGCGCTATGAGGTATTTAACCAAACCAAGTTGATCAATTTGTTTTTGTAGTGTGGAAGTTATTTTTATAGGGCTGTGTACCCATAAGTCACCGCTTGAAAGACGAATAACCGTCATCCTAGTAGTAAATGGAAAGCGTAAAAATGGAACATATTCACCTTCAAAAACCCAAATATTACTAGCAATCTCTTGCATAAACAATACCTCGCTAAATAACCCGCAGCTAATTATATAGAACCAACATTTTGCTTAGCTACAATAAAGTTAATAGCTGTAACTTGAGTTAAATCTCTATTAAAAAACTTAAAAATGTACTCAAATAACTACTATGCCGCTATCAGATAATAGTTTGAACTGCTTCATTCCATAGTACTAACAATATTGGCAATTTACATTAATAACTAGCAGCAAAGCATTTTATACCTATTGACCTCTGGTATAACTGGCTTCACTAAAACTTGCTAATTACAATCTCTTTTCTTGATACATGTCAGATACCCGCTCATAAAACAACTACGCGAAATATTTATGATATTAATTTTATCAAGATCATACTTTTAAACATTAGCTAATCGTTATTTAAAATAACTGGATAGACAATACATTTTCACGCATACAAATGAACTAATCTCCAACGATTGTAGCTGTTCCAATAAATATGTTAGGAGTCAAAATGGGTCTATTCGGTTCTATAAGTATCAAACGAAAATTGTTAGGGCTAATAGTAGTTTTTGGTATAGCAGGAGCCATTATTTTAACTGATGTGGTGATTAACACGACTGAAGTTGAACAGCGTTTTAATGAATACGATCAAGCTGCGGTAAATGGCCAAGAGTATTTGCTGTCGATTAATCGTGATATGAATTATGTATCGCGCCTCTCTCGCAGTATTATGCTCGGTGATAATTTTGACAAAAATTTTAATCTTCTAGAAACCCGCATCCAAGATATCTACAACCATTTTGATGATTTAGATACTGCGTTAAATAAAATCAGTGATTCATCTGATAAACAAAAATTGAAGCAATTAGCAAGTAACTCAAAGCAAGCAACTTCGGCTTTTTTAGAGGACGGTCGAGCACGCATGCAAGCTCTAAAATCAGTTAACCGCTCACCTGAAGTATTACAAGCGGCTTGGCAAGCTTATCACGTCGGAGCAAGCCCATTTGCAAACGAAGCCAGAGTTACATTTAAATCCTTATCTGAAGCAGTAGAAAACAAAAAGCAACAAGTGCACAGTACAGCCTTTACATCAATGGCGAATATGCGCCTGCAACTAATTTGCATCATACTGGTCGGTTTTAGTATTACAGGCCTGTTAATCTTTCTGGTTTCACGTTCGATTATTCAATCAGTCGAAACCATGCGGAAATCGATTACCGCCATTGAGGCTAGCTCAGATCTAACAAGCCGGATAAACATTACCTCTAAAGATGAATTTGGTGAATTGGCGCACTCTTTTAATTTAATGTTAGGTAAATTTCAAACTAACCTACAAGGCGTGGCTGATACATCTTCATTATTAACCCAGTCGTCTGAAGGGATCACCTTAGTCACAGCAAAAGCGGCTAACTTAATGCAAACACAGCATAATGAGTTAGAAATGGTTGCAACTGCAATGAATGAAATGACCACAACAGTGGTTGAAGTGGCTAGAAATGCCAATGATGCTGCAGATGCCGCTGTGCAGACAGACGAGCAAACCCAGACTGGTTTAGCCGTTGTGAATAATACTATCGAAGTCATTGATAGCTTGGCGACTGGAATAGAGCACGCTTCTGCCGTCGTAAAAGATCTTGAAAATGATAGTCACCAAATTGGATCCATTTTAGATGTCATTAAAGGGATTGCAGAGCAAACCAATTTGTTAGCACTAAATGCAGCAATTGAGGCTGCCAGAGCTGGCGAGCAAGGCCGAGGTTTTGCGGTAGTAGCTGATGAGGTAAGAACTCTAGCGAGCCGGACACAGTCATCAGTAGAAGAAATTCAAACCATGATTGAAAAGCTACAAAGTGGTGCCAAGCTCGCAGCAAATGCTATGACAGATAGCCGCCAATATGTTGATGATAGTGTCAACCACGCTCGCAGCGCTGGTGATGCATTGCAAAATATTGTCAAAGCGATAGCAACCATTACTGACATGAACACGCAAATTGCGACCGCCGCAGAAGAACAAACCGCGGTATCAGAAGAGATTAACGTTAACATTGTTAATATTAATCATGCGGCAGAAGAAACTGCTCAAGGGTCACAAACAAGTTCTTTAGAAAGTAAAAATTTACTAGGCATGGCGCAACGCCTATCGGTATTAGTTAAAGAATTTAGAATTTAAACCTTAATTAGATCCTGCAAATGGTGCTGTGTGACTGCGGTATTTAAACATAAGCTTGAAGACGGTCTTCGAACGCTATCATAAAACGATTCAAGGCCGTCTCCCTGCTCCACATTGGCATCGCCATTTCTTTGATGCTTCCATGATAGCAAGCTAAACCGCTTTTTGAGCAGCTTAAAACCATCAACAACCCATCTCTCTTTATTAATGCCAGGAGTTAAAACCTCAGGCTAAGTTTGCTTGATAAGTCTTGGTTAAATTGGTGTTGGTTTGTCATTCATAATTTAATTAGTTTTGCTATGTCAAAGGCTATGAATCCAGAGCTAAAGAAATCTAATCCTAACTCTTAATGAGCAAAAATGAGTTTGTTAATATCGTCCCTATCCGTTCCTAATCAGCAAAGAAAACACTGCGCTTAAAAGAACCATGCTTTTCTGTTTCCCTACATAACCTTAAATATTGACCATGATGATGGGTGTTATTGTTAACAAACCTTATTTTCAAATTCGTGCACAAATAAATAATCAAGCTATTGCCTTATTATCATTCATGAAACTCCAATTTTATCCATTTTTATGATGCGCGCACAACTGCAAACCCTTTGAGCTAACAACATAGTCCAATGTTGATTTAAAAACTCAAATGCTCCAATGTGGCGATATCTTCATCTAAAAAACCTTAGTAGCAAACATTGAACAGAAGAAACACTTGAGTTCGAATAAACTTTCTAAACTACAAACTACAAACTACAAACGGCAAAAAGCCCGCTATAAATAGCGGGCTTTTCTAATATGGCGGAGAGATAGGGATTTGAACCCTAGATGGGCTACAAACCCATGCCGGTTTTCAAGACCGGTGCATTCGACCACTCTGCCATCTCTCCGAACGACGCGAATAATATAGCGCCAAATTAATCTTGTAAAGCGATAATGTTATGTTTCACATCCAACTGATTAATTTGGCTCCACCTTGTGTGTTTTTTAGCGTTAACCGTTTACTTTTTGCCATAAAAGTACGCCCAAGCTTACTTTATTTAGGGTTTTGGCTTTTGAGGTTACGGAGTTTAAAACCAACAAAAACAATTATCGTACACACCAAGATCCCACATCCTATGGCTAACTCACCAGTACTGGCCCACACCGCCACTGAGCTCGATGCCAAAAATGAGAGACCTATTTGCAAGAAGTTTTGCAAACCAGCGGCTTTGGCTGAATTTTGAGGAAACTGTTGTAATGCACCATTGACCACGATCGGATAGATTGCGCCATTACAGGCCGCTAGTACCGAGAATGCAGCTAATAATGGATAGATCGGTAATCCAGTAATGAGTATGGTTACCGTTACAATGGTGCTAGCACATAGCGTAAGCATGGCTAATAGCAGTTGTAACGCTTTTTCTGTACCGACCTTACGGGTTAATAACTTGCTGGCGTAGCCGCCTACAATAAACATAACGGTTTGCGGTATAAAGCTCAGACCAATCGCTTTTGCGTCAAACCCGTGTTGCTCCATTACCATTGGCCAAACGGTGAGGTACGAGAAAAAAGCCCCTGAACAAGCACCAAAAATAACAACATTCCCTAAATAGGTACTGTTCTTCAAAATCGATAAATAATTGATGTTAGTTTTTGACTCTGTAACTGAGCGAGTTTCAGCGGGCACAAAGCACACCGTCATCACTATCATTGCTATCGCGAGTGCAACTAGGGTAACAAAAATGCTTTGCCACCCAAAAAGCTCCAGAATAAATGCCCCAACAATCGGCGCCACAGCGGGCGACAGTGCCACTAAAGGCATAATGTTGGCGAATACACTTTGTGCTTTAATAGCATCGTATTTTTCAATCACAATCGCCTGCCAAATCACACCCGCTGCACATGCACCAATCGCTTGCATAAAACGAGCACTATTAAACACCCATATTGATTCACTATATGCAATAACTAAGCTGGCTAATGTGAAAACTACCATTCCAAAGATAAGCGAGTTTCGTTTGCCAAAACGTTCCACTAACGGGCCATAAATTAACTGCCCTATTGCAAGACCCGCTAAAAAAAATGTGAGTGACATTGCCACTTGCGCAGGTGAAGTCATCATAGTGTCTTCAATTGCTTTGAATGCAGGTAAATACATATCCGTGGCAATAAAGCCCAGCATACTTAATAGTGCAAGGTAGGACAAAAACAGATAGTACTTGGCATTCGTTAAGGTTTTCATAAGTAAGATAGATGTTTGCTTTAAAAATGGGTTGCGGAGTGTAAACGCTTGCTAAATATCTGTGAAACGTTTATTTTTCTCTTCAGCCATCAAAAAATATCACAGCAGGATGTGAACCATGCTTTCAGAACAATCAATGCAGTTAATTGATATGGTTGCTCGTGTCGGGAGTTTTACCGCCGCCGCCAAAAAACTCCATAAAGTACCTTCAGCAGTAAGTTACGCGGTTAAGCAAATTGAAGATGAACTTGGGGTGGTACTGTTTGAGCGCCATCATCGCAGTGTTAGCTTAACGCCAGCAGGCGAACACTTTGTAAAACAATCGCGCACGTTGCTCACCGAAATGGAAACCATGCGTACCGACACCATACGGGTGGCAAATGGGTGGCAACCTACTCTTTCTATCGCTTTAGATAACATTGTCCGGGCTGACAAAATTAGTAACTTAATTGCTGATTTTTATCGTACCTTTGACAATGTTGAACTTATCATTCGAATTGAAGTATTCAATGGTGTTTGGGAATCAATCGCTACGGGTCGCAGTGATATTGCAATAGGAGCAACCACCGCCATCCCTGTCGGGGGCGATTACCACTTTAAAGACATGGGTGAAATTGAATGGTGTTTCGTTGTTGGCAAGAGTCATCCGTTAGCGACTGTTGATAGATTGCTAAGTGATGAAGAAGTTAGAGTCTTTCCCTCCATTTGTTTAGAAGATACCTCACGGGAGATCCCTAAACGCATGACTTGGTTATTAGACAACCAAAGACGCTTAGTGGTGCCCGATTGGATCCGTGCCATCAACTGTTTCAGAGAAGGACTTGGCATTGGCTACATGCCCGCTCATTTTGCATTACCGTTTATAAAAACCGGGGTATTGATTGAAAAACAATTAGAAAGACCTAAAAAGAAAAGTCCTTGTTGTTTAGCATGGAATGCCGCAAATAAGTCCCCTGCGATGACCTGGGTACTTGATTATTTGGGTGATAGTACAAAGCTACAAACAGATTGGTTAGACTAAAATACGCAGTTTGAGTGTTTGTCTCAGCCTGTATGACACATATATACCAACCTCTAGCTTTATCCGACTGTAAAGCTAGGGTATGATTCAATAACTTATACAAGCGTCTGAAGTTTATTGCCGTTTTCAGGAACTTCCTGAACAAATAAGATTCAAATATAAAGCTTGAGCATTTTCCTTCGGAGATATAAATGAAAGATATGACACAAACCACCCACTACAGCAGTGGCAGTACAGCACAAGTAAATAAACTGTTGAAAAACACCTACATGCTACTGTCGATGACGCTTGCGTTTTCTGCTTTAACCGCTGGCCTTGCAATGATTTTTGCAATTGGTCCTTTTATGTCTATTGGTTTATCAATCGGTAGTTTAGTCCTGTTATTTGTCACATTAAAAAAAGCAGATTCAAGTGCGGGTATATTCTGGATTTTTGCTTTTACCGGCATGCAAGGCGCATCGCTTGGTTACATACTTAACCATTACGCGGGTATGGCGAATGGCCCACAGCTTATTATGCAAGCTTTAGGGCTAACTTCTGTCATCTTTATCACTTTGTCAGGTTACGCGGTTACCACCAAAAAAGATTTTTCATTCATGCGTGGTTTCTTAATGGCAGGCCTTGTCATTATGGTGGTTGGCTTATTGGTTAACCTTTTCTTGGGTAACAGCATGGTGTTTATGGCGCTCAATGCCGGTATTGCATTACTTATGACAGGTTTTATTCTTTACGATACAAGTAACATCGTTAATGGCGGCGAGACTAACTACATTCGCGCTACCATTGCTTTATACCTTGATTTCTTGAACCTTTTCGTTGCGCTACTGCATTTAATGGGTATGGGCAGTGATGACTAATACCAATTAATTTTAATTGAGTTAAAATGGTCCTACTTAAGGGCCATTTTTTTTATCATGAGTAAATTTATCATTCAGGTTAACTCCCCTGCTTATGGCAGTTCAGCGAGTTATAATGCCTATCGTTTTGCACTATCTGCCTTACAAAGTGGCCACGTTGTTGATAAAGTTTTTTTCTATCAAGACGGAGTGCTCAATACTAACCACCTTAACAGCCCAGCAAGCGACGAATTCGATTTGCAACAGGCTTGGGTGTCACTTAGCGAAACCTATAACATCGCATTGGTTAATTGTGTTTCAGCAGCATTACGACGTGGGGTATTGTCTCAAAATGATGCTAACGAAAACCAATTGAGCCATTGGAATATGGAACCGCCATTCACAATGGGTGGGCTGGGTGAGCTTGTTACCGGTATTGAAACCGCTGATCGTCTCGTGAGTTTTTAGGAGTTAGTGTTGAAACAACTTTGTATTATTTTTCGTCAAGCCCCGCATGGCAATGCACAAGGCCGTGAAGCGCTTGATTTAGCCCTACTCAGTGCAAGTTTCGAGCAAGAAGTAAGCCTTATATTTACCGACGAAGGGATTCTTAATTTATTGGACAACCAAGAACCGGAGCTCATTGGTGCAAAAGATTATATTGCAACCTTCGGTGCCTTACCCATGTACGATGTTGACACCATTTTAGTGTGCCAACAATCAATGCAAACATTGGCAATACAAGCAAGTGACTTTAAAATTGACGTCGAAGTTTGCTCAGCAGCTAAAATCACTCATCACCTCAGCCTTGTTGATGAGGTCTTGGTATTCTAATGATATTACACCATATTCAGTCTTCGCCTATGCAGAGCTCAGCGCTTAAAACATGCCTGCGCTATATTGCCCCTAGTGACAGTATTTTATTGTCAGGAAACGCGGTAAATTGCCTGTTAACCCTTGAGTGGCAAAATTTACTCGCCCCTTATAACGTCATGGTTCTGAGCGATGATGTTATAGCCCGCGGATTAAAATCACGACTTAATGTGTACAAGCAAATTGAGTTTAATGAATTTGTCAACGCTTCGTTGACCCATAATAAAGTAATTAGTTGGTAGAAATGATAGAACTAAACGGACAAGAGATAGCAACCGATCACCAAGGCTATTTAAAGTCAGTTAATGACTGGAGTCCAGAGCTCGCTGTTGTCATTGCAACTGCAGAACAAATTGAGCTGACGGATGCGCATTGGGAAGTCGTCAACTTTGTACGAGAGTTTTACTTAGAGTTTAAGACGAGTCCGGCTATTCGAGTATTGGTTAAAGCCATAGGGCAAAAGTTAGGGGCTGAAAAAGGAAATTCAAAATACCTTTATACTTTGTTTCCTATAGGGCCTGCGAAACAAGCCACCAAAATTGCAGGGCTGCCTAAACCTGCTAAATGTATTTAGTGCTAGCCATTAACACTGCACCTGAGCAGTAGTGTTTCAATCAAAGTTCAATAGAAGCCCTAATTATTAGGGCTTTTTCATCGCCAAATTTTAACGACCCCAGATCGGTCATTCGTCCCTTGCAGATACATTTGCACCCTTTTTAAACTAGCTCATTAGAGTGAGTGAAGAAGCCTCTGGTCTAACAATGCATGTAATGGATATTTAAAAAGGCGCTAAGCTTAGCGGCTCTCAATCAAACTTCTGCCCACTTACCCCATCGAACAACAACGCATCGAACAACGCCATTCAAATTTTGGCAATAGGGATAATTAGCAATAATGTTCAATTTACTTAGCTTAATATAAGACAGTAAAAATATTGAAGAACCTGAAGTGAAACATTGAGGCTAGAGATACAAAAAAGCCCCGACTAATGTCGAGGCTTTGTTGTATGGTACCCGTGGCCAGACTTGAACTGGCACGCCTATTAAGCGAGGGATTTTAAATCCCTTGTGTCTACCGATTCCACCACACGGGCAAAACTTTTACTCAAATGTTTATTTCGGTATATTTGATAAACATCTGTCTAACTTCACAATTAACCTCGATTAAACAAGGCAATAAAATTGTGGTACCCGAGGCCGGACTTGAACCGGCACGCCTATTAAGCGAGGGATTTTAAATCCCTTGTGTCTACCGATTCCACCACTCGGGCAAACTCTTTGACTTTGATGATACGTGTTATCGGTAGGAACACTGCAGCTAATTACTTAACTACTCATCAAACTCTTAAATATGGAGGCGCGACCCGGAGTCGAACCGAGATCGACGGATTTGCAATCCGCAGCATAGCCATTCTGCCATCGCGCCATATTGTTAAATTGGAGCGACATATCGGGTTCGAACCGATGACCTATACCTTGGCAAGGTATCGCTCTACCAACTGAGCTAATGTCGCTTTTCAATTTAAAACCGTAATCAATTTCAGCTTAGTTCTTGCTTAGTTCGCTTCCCCTTGACTACGGGATGGCATTCTACCGATTTGACCTACAGAGTCAATCGTCTAAAAACATTTTCATGACTGTTTGGTGCTAAATTCATCAAAGGTAACGTTTTTTGTTCTTTTTGATCGATACTTGTGCAGCCCATATAGGTTAAAGGTTGTTAAGCCAGAAATATAGAACAAAAAATTAGGGTTTCTGTTTGCTCCGTGTATATGCACAGCCTCTAAATACGGTTTATCTTTATGCAGTGCAAAATTTTTGAGACTAGATTTATGTAATTACCTTATAAATTTGCGATTAAAAAACAAAAAAAATGCCTCTACGTTAATAGAGGCATTTTTCAACGCATGTTTTTACACTGCGAAATTAGCTCAGTGGTAAAGATTGGTAATTAAGACCCAACATCTTTTGCATTACACCAACAACCTGACAGCTATAACCAAATTCGTTGTCATACCAAACATATAAAATTGTGCGGTTACCATCTGCAATGGTTGCTTGTGAATCAACAACACCAGCGAAACGAGAACCGACTAAGTCACTTGAAACAATTTCGGTTGAATCGGTGAAGTCAATTTGGTTTTGGAGATCAGAGCGCAACGACATACCTTTAAGGTACGCATTCATATCTGCTTTATTTGTTTGACCATCAAGGTTCAAACTAATAATCGCCATTGATACGTTTGGCGTGGGCACACGAATAGCGTTACCTGTCAGCTTACCTTCTAGCACTGGCAGCGCTTTAGAAACGGCTTTAGCTGCGCCAGTTTCAGTAATAACCATGTTTAATGGTGCGCTACGGCCACGACGGTCAGCTGAATGGTAGTTATCAATTAAGTTTTGATCATTGGTATAAGAATGAATTGTCTCTACATGACCATTAACAATCCCATACTTATCATTGACAGCTTTAAGTACTGGAGTAATTGCGTTAGTAGTACAGCTTGCGGCTGATACAATCATGTCTTCATCAAGGATGTCAGAATCATTAACACCATAAACAATATTTTTAATCGCGCCTTTTGCTGGAGCCGTTAGCAACACTTTGCTCGCTCCTTTTGACTTAAGGTGCAAGCCAAGACCTGCTTCATCTTTCCAGATCCCGGTATTATCTACGACAAGGGCATTTGAGATCCCATGCTTTGTGTAATCAACTTCATCAGGAGAGTTAGCGTAGATAACTTGAATATATGTACCGTTAGCAATGATCGCGTTGTTTTCTTCGTCGACTTCAACAGAGCCATTAAATGGACCATGTACCGAGTCGCGGCGCAGTAAGCTTGCACGTTTTTCAAGATCGCCTTTACGGCCACCACGTAGTACAATTGCACGTAGTCTAAGCTTATTGCTTACGCCTGTTCTTTCTATCAATAGGCGTGCTAAGAGACGACCAATACGGCCAAAACCATAAAGAACTACATCTCTTGCTTCTTCTGAATCTTCATGGCTAATCGCAGATCCTAGCTCATGGCTCATGTAAGCTTCGATTTGACTAGCATCTTTATGTTCACGCCAGTAGTTAACGGCTAATTTACCGATATCTACTTTACATTGTTTTACCGCTAACTTACTTAAAGCTTCGATAAATGGGAAACTTTCACGTAATCTTAATTTGTCACCGACATGGTGACGAACAAGACGGTGTGATTTAATGATATCGATTGTAGAAGCATTTAGTAAGGGTTTACCGTAGACGACAACTTCTACACCTTGGTTACGATATAACTTACCAAGTAGAGGCTGCATAGCCTCAGCCATTTCGAAACGTTCTTGCCAGCTTTGTAGGTGTTTATCAGCGCTCATTAACAGATCCTTTATCTCACTTTTCTGGTTTTGTTCCAGAAATGATTGAGTAGAAAAAAGAAAAGACCAATAATCTAGGTTATGTAGGATGTCTTTCCCCGTTTGGTCGGCGTCATTGTAATGAAAAGTCACCGTTCAGGCTAGTCAAGTTGTGTCACCTAACAATGTAATTTTATTAGAAAAACATCTGCAAGGAACCAGGTTTGAACATAAAAATTGTAATGATTACATCATTTACTATAATTACTGCTCTTTTAGGCCTTTTTGGCTGCAAACCGAGCTCAAATACCAAGGAAATATGTAACAATAATCCTGAAATTTGTGCAGATTTACATGAAGATAGTTGGTGTATATTTGAAAAAGATGACTTAATTCGTAGCCGAGAGCAAATAACACACAGTATAAAACCGAGCGGAAAACAATTGTTTGAGCTTCTGCTGCAGCTTGAAGGTTATAACAAATGCATCGAGTTGGCTGCTGGGGTTAAGCACATTATCCACACAGAACGCTCCAATGACCGCGCTCGGGCTTATGGTTTAAGCTCACAATCGTTAACGCAATTACAAGAAAACACCAAAAATAGCCTCGATCCACATTTAGCTTACTATCATTGGTCACGGTTTAACGATCATCAGTCAGCAATGGTTTTGTTTGCAGCAGAAAGAAATGGTCAAGTTGATGATGTGAGGATAAAAGCCCAAATTGCAATCCACTTTTTAAAGAGTAACTCTTTAAAATCAAAACGGTTATTTGCAGAAGCGTTTGCAGAGAGTAATACAACCACCTTTGATCCAGATTGGTTGCTCGCATTGGCTAAGCTCTACGCCTATGAAGATCGGCCAGAGATGAATTATTTACTATCTAAAACAAATATCATCATGACCCAGGCAAAATTTGCAGAAAATCAAATGCTAGCATTACTCAAAGGCGATAAAGCGCAACAGCAAAAGTTAGATAAAAAAGCAAAAGTACTGGCAGATGAGCTACGATCAGGAAAGTACCTTGAAAGTCAGCTGAGAATCGTTTTAGAGCAAGACTTAAAACAACGTAAAAACTAATGGCAAGATGCCACCACGCTGCAACAAGATAAGCCCTTTTTTTGTATTGATGCAATATTTGTCTTAATACGCGAGAAATGTAATAAAATTACCATCATTATGCGCTATATCAAGCAATGCACGCCGATTTAGCTTGACGATAGCTGTCAATTTGGTAATTTTACAACTAATATCTATTTATTATTTTACCTGAGGGATATGAGATGACTATCCGAGTTGCAATTAACGGCTATGGCCGTATCGGTCGTAATGTTTTACGTGCTTTATATGAAAGCGAAAAGAATTACCCAATCAAGATTGTTGCTGTAAACGATCTTGGTGATGCTTCAATTAATGCGCATTTAACCAAATACGATTCTGTCCATGGCCGTTTTAACGCTAAAGTTGAACACGCCGATGATGCTATTTTTGTCAACGAAGACAAAATCCTTACCTTCCAAGAGCGTGACCCATCAAAACTTCCTTGGAAAGAGTTAGATATTGATGTTGTTTTTGAATGTACCGGTATTTTCACATCTAAAGAGACAACACAGCCGCACCTAACTGCCGGTGCTAAGAAAGTCATTATTTCTGCACCAGGTAAAAATGTAGATGCTACCGTTGTTTATGGTGTAAACAATGACGTAATTACCAGTGACATGACTGTGATTTCAAATGCATCTTGTACCACTAACTGCTTAGCGCCATTTGCAAAACCGTTAAACGATGAAATAGGTATTGAATCAGGTCTTATGACAACGATTCATGCTTATACCAACGATCAACGTTTGTCTGATGTGTATCACACCGACGTACGTCGTGCTCGCGCAGCTGGCGTTTCAATGATCCCTACTCGTACTGGCGCAGCTGCTGCTGTAGGTCTTGTAGTACCAGAGCTCGAAGGTAAATTTGATGGTCTTGCGGTACGCGTACCTACCGTAAACGTGTCACTTGTTGATCTATCATTTGTTGCAGCTCGTGATACTACGGTTGAAGAAGTTAACGCAATCA
Organism: Shewanella youngdeokensis; assembly: GCF_033180165.1. Taxonomy (GTDB): domain Bacteria; phylum Pseudomonadota; class Gammaproteobacteria; order Enterobacterales; family Shewanellaceae; genus Shewanella; species Shewanella youngdeokensis. The sequence goes on along the minus strand of NZ_CP136522.1, from coordinate 2,048,204 downwards.
TTGAAAAAGCTGCGTCTATCGCTCCACTAAGTGAAGTGCTAGCAGTTAACCATGAACCACTAGTTTCTATCGACTTTAATCATAACCCATACTCATCAAATTTTGATGCAACACAAACCCGTGTTAACGGACGTTTAGTGAAAGTAATGGCATGGTACGATAATGAATGGGGTTTCAGTAACCGCATGCTAGACAACGCTGTAGCGTTAATGTCAGCAAAATAATATTCAAGTTGTAAAATACATTAAAAACCAGCGCTTAGCTGGTTTTTTTATACCTGATTTTCGTATTATACAATAAATAGAATCTCAATTTACATTTCCAGCTTGATGGGCATCACATCAATATAGCCCTGCCCTTAAGCATGTGTTACAGCTGTATATTATATTCTTAACTGCTAGCAAAGCTCACAGTATTGATTACTCCACTATTAGCTGGCATATAATAATATTGCCATCAAATTTGCTGCCATCAGGTTCAACTTTAGCCAAGTACATAGAAAATCTCTGAACAACAGGCATGAATGCACAGAACTTAGATCCCGTTGTACAAATGTTTGAAGAATTAGTATGGCGAAAAGTAATCAGTAAAAGGGTAAGTAGATTGTTGAATAAATGCAGCCGTAAGAAACTACAATGCGGCAGACACGGGCTTGAACGCTAAAATGTTCATTGAAAATAGATAAACAAATTACTCATTGCGAAAAAGCCAGGTGTCTTTATTAATACTGGCGCTTGGCACGAACTAGCTACGTTTAATGCGTACTACTTTGAAAATGTCCATTTCAAACCCAGCAATACCTTCAGTGGTGGCATAGTAAGTCATATTTACGTTGGCACCGATTAAACTTTTATATTTTTTTCGCCTTTTAAATTTGAATGGCGTATCGCAATTCTCAATCATGACGGTATGTAGCACCCACTCATCTTTTTCTCTTTGAGTATGCGACTGTACTTTTACATCTTCCGAGTGGGTAAGTTCCTGATGCTCATCTAGCATCTTTTCAACAGGGTGCTTCACTAACTATTCCTCACTTTAATTTTTAGATTCTTAAAGTTAGCACAGCAAAATACATCTAGCTCAGTGCAGCCCAAAAAATCGGTAATTACGACCTATAACTTCAAGCTATAGCGTTTATATGAATTTATTGAAAACCGGTAAGATTGCTATAACGTTTAGATTAAAATCGTTTTATACGGTCATCGACATTTGATTAACGAGTAAAATTTATATCTTTAAATCATACACTAAAACGACGTTAAAACGTGATTAAGACAGAAATATTATCAGTTTTTTCATGCGATAAATCATCTAAAACAGTTATTTAGCCAGGTAGGGGCAAAATTTAGTGCTTAAATTTAGACAGCGTTCCATAAGCTTCACGTACGGAGCAATGAAGTTGAAATAGCACTTTTTTCAGCAGGTTTGAAGTTAATTTTGTTCTTAAACAGGGTGGTGCTCAAATGATGCATAATGTCGCCTGAGGGCAGCTATGACTACATCTGCAAACAGCATCTAAATAGACAATGAAAAGTGAACATACTGGCGCAAACTAAAGCTCAATTCACGCCTTACTACTGAAGGTCTAAACATATATTGGATACAAAAAACCGTAATAGTTTTCTATTACGGTTTTGACTCGCAGCCTAGATTGTCAAAGCTAACCTGACTACCACATTAAGTCATCAGGAATAACATAATCTGCATATGGGTCGTCTTCTTCAACAACTTCTACATTATCTTCTTTAGACCATAAGTAACCAACCCAAGCAGGAACCAGTAAATTAACGCGCTCAACTAACTTATGCGGTACTAGGTAGCTAACGTCTTCATGTCTAATGATACCTAACTGACCTTTTAACAATTGACCCTGCATTTTTTGGTCAACATACAATGAGAAAATTTTATTTTCAAAAGTATAGTTGAATTTAATATCGGCATCTCGTGCAGGGCTGATTGCAAATTTTTTAAACTCGGTTACTAAGCCACGAACTAACCCTTTCTCTGAAGCCTCTTTAAAACGCTGCTCATTAAGCTGCTTATCTTTGGCTATTTGCGCAAGTTTTTTTGCAGCAATTTCTTTTTTTAGTAAATCACTACCATCATCAACTTTAGCTTTTTTATCGCGTCGCTTTTGTGTTTTGGTATCTCTTACTTTTTGTTTACTAACCAGTCCAGCCTTAAGTAGCTGTTCTTGAAAAGGGTTTGCCATATCTTGTATTCTCTAATTTATCTCTGTTTAGTACTGAGCTATTTGACCGTTTTGTTAATTACGGGCTAAAGGTTGTGATCTACGTAATTGAATGATAAATCGCATGTAATGCCTTAAGCGGATCTGCAGCTTGAGTAATCGGTCGCCCTATTACCAAATAATCAGAACCAGCAGCCAGTGCCTTTGACGGGGTCATCACTCGATGTTGATCGCCATTATCAGTGCCTAAAGGTCGAATTCCCGGCGTGATCAATTTAAAATCTTCGCCAAACTTACTCTTAAGTAAACTCGATTCTTGCGCTGAGCACACAACACCATCTAAACCAGCTTGCTGAGTTAATGCCGCTAAACGTAACACATGTTCCGAGGCACAGACATTGATCCCAAGCATGCGTAACTCATCATCATTCATAGATGTCAGTACAGTGACGGCAATCAGTAATGGTGCTTTGTCGCCGTATTGCTCAAGTGCACGCTTTGCCGCTTCCATCATAGCTAAGCCGCCTGACGCGTGAATATTTGTCATCCATACGCCTAATTCAGCAGCAGAGCTAACGGCTTTAGCAACTGTGTTTGGAATATCATGAAACTTCAAATCTAAAAACAGATCAAATCCGCGACTGTGAATATCGCTTACAATTTGTGGCCCAAATAATGTAAACATCTCCTTTCCGACTTTAAGTCGACACATTTCAGGATCAAGTTTATCAATAAGCTCTAAGGCTTCATTTCTATTATTGTAATCTAAGGCAACCAAAATAGGCTTGTTTGTCATTCTGTCTCCAATCACGGTATTATTTTTACTTATTTGAGCGCTTTGATGACCTATTCGCCATCTAACCCCTTAACTCTTTTGATACTTCCCCAATTTTTACATGAAGGACAGTGCCAATATAATCGATGAGAAGGAAAACCACACTCACTGCATCGGTATCCCGGTCTAAATTTTATCTGCTGCTCAACAAGCTGCTCAAGCATAGATAAGCTTTTTTTGGCCTGGCCCTCTTCTGCTTGTTTAAGGTGTATTTTCATTAAATGCTGGAAGCTTTTCATCGTTGGATGACGGCTTAACCCTTCAAGGATTAATCGTTCGGCATCTTGCTCATTACCTTGTTCAATCATGTGTTGTGCTAAAGTAACAGTAATACTAGCACCAGCACCTTTCTCAATTGCTTCTCTTAATAGCTCTTGGTAACCCTGATTATCCTCAGTTAACAAGTAGAGGGACTTTGCTGTAACTAAGCAATCAGGAAATAGATCAACATCCGCAGCTAGTAGCTTATGGATAAACTGTTTGCTTGACTTAAAGTATTCAATTTTTAAGTAAACTTCAGCTAAAGATAGTAGTACCCGCCCACAACTAGGATCTTGTTTATAGCCAGCAAGTAACCTTTTTAGTTTAATCTCATTGTCATCGGTTTCAGCAGCCAATTCACAATAAAAATGTGCGCTATCAAACTTTAAAATTTGTTGGCGTTTACGCTTAAGTTTTTTAATTATATCAATAGCTTTTTGCCATTCTTTTGTAACTTGATAAATGGCTATAAGTTGTGTTTCAGCTTCTTCACTGTGCTCGTCTTGACTAACAAGGTTTATAAAAATTTCTTCTGCTCGGTCATAAAAACCTGCAGCTAAATAATCTTTGCCTAGCTCCATCATCGCAATGTCTCTTTGCTCATTGGCTAAACTAGGCCTAGCAATCAAATTCTGGTGAATTCGTATAGAGCGATCAACCTCACCGCGCTTTCTAAATAAAGAACCTAATGAGAGGTGAGTATCAATTGTGTCATCATCGACATCTAACATTGAAATAAACAGATCAACAGCTTTATCTGATTCGTTTGAGAGCAAAAAATTTAAGCCAGTGAAATAGTCTCTACTAAGCTGCTTTCTTTGATTGGTCTGCTTTTGCCTTACACTTCTGCGTCCCATATACCAACCATAGCCGGCAGCAATAGGAAGAAGCAGAAACAGAATTTCTAACATATTACGCTTCGACTTCTTTTTCTGTAGTTTCTAGAGGGGGTTTATCCGTATCAGACTTTTTGGTGTCGACATTATTGGTAGCTATGGCGAGCTGTTTCTTTAAACGTCGAATAGTAAATTTAAGGCCAGTAATGTGGTACATAGCAAATAACCAACTAACGAGAAACCCTGCTAAAAAAACAACAGCAAGCACAACAGGTAGTCTAAATTCTCCTTGCGCAACAAAGTAGCTAATGGTGACTACTTGCTCATTGCGAGCACCAAAAATAAGCGCGATTAAAAAAAAGGCGGCAACAATTACAGCAATAATAAATGACTTCACGTTTAGCTCCATACACTTGTTAATAAGCTTTGATTATCTAAGAAAAATTGAGAACTAGCCAGTGATACCTGAGCGATAGATAAAAAAAAGCCTCCTAATGGAGGCTTTTAATACAGTGTAAATTAGGCGTTGATTGCATCAACACGTTCGCGCAGTTCTTTGCCTGGCTTAAAGTGCGGTACGTATTTGCCTTCCAATTCAACTGATGTTCCAGTTTTTGGGTTTCGGCCAATGCGCGGTGCACGATAATGAAGTGAAAAACTACCAAAGCCGCGGATCTCTATTCGATCTCCACCTTCCAATGTATCAGCCATTTGCTCCAACATTTCTTTAATAGCACTTTCCACTTCTTTAGCAGACAGCTGCGACTGCCTAGTGGCAAGCTTTTCGATTAGTTCGGATTTTGTCATCCTATACCCTCTAGTTATCAAGCCAAACACAGTCACCTTATAGGGGTGCTAGCACCCCTGAACTTCAAGGCGATTATTTACGAGCTGCTTTGAACGCTTCAGCCATCGCACTGCTCATGACAGCATCTTCTTGCTTGTTCAAGCTAGCCATTGCTTCTTTCTCTTCAGCTTCATCCTTAGCACGGATAGAAAGGCTGATGGTGCGGTTCTTACGATCTACACCCATGAACTTAGACTCAACTTTGTCACCTACAGAGTAAACTGTTGATGCATCTTCGATACGTTCACGTGAGATATCTGAAACACGAAGGTAACCTTCAACTGTTTCAGCTAATTCAATTGTAACACCTTTTGCGTCAACTGCTGTAACAACACCATTAACTACAACACCTTTCTTCTTATCAGCAAGGTATGCATTGAATGGATCGTCTTCAGTTTGCTTAACGCCTAAGCTGATACGCTCGCGCTCTGGGTCAACAGAAAGTACAACTGCATTGATTTCGTCGCCTTTCTTGTAATCAGCAACTGCGTCTTCGCCAGTACCATTCCAAGAGATATCAGAAAGGTGAACTAGACCGTCGATGCCGCCGTCAAGACCGATGAAGATACCGAAGTCAGTGATAGACTTGATCTTACCAGATACTTTGTCGCCCTTGTTGAAACGCTCTGCGAAGTCATCCCATGGGTTAGTCTTACATTGCTTAAGACCTAGAGAAATACGACGACGCTCTTCATCGATGTCAAGAACTAGAACTTCTACTTCATCACCTAAGTTAACAACTTTAGATGGGTGGATGTTCTTGTTAGTCCAATCCATTTCAGAAACGTGAACAAGACCTTCAACGCCTTCTTCAATTTCAACGAAACAACCGTAGTCAGTTAGGTTAGTAACGCGACCAGTCAAACGAGTGTTTTCTGGGTAGCGCTTGCTGATTTCTAACCATGGATCTTCGCCAAGTTGCTTAAGACCTAGTGATACACGTGTGCGTTCACGGTCATACTTAAGAACTTTAACGTTGATTTCGTCACCAACATTAACGATTTCAGATGGGTGCTTAACGCGCTTCCAAGCCATATCAGTGATATGTAGAAGACCATCAACACCGCCAAGATCAACGAATGCACCGTAATCAGTAAGGTTCTTAACGATACCTTTAACTGATTGACCTTCTTGAAGGTTCTCAAGAAGAGCATCACGTTCAGCGCTGCTTTCTGATTCGATAACTGCACGACGAGAAACAACAACGTTGTTACGCTTCTGGTCAAGCTTGATAACTTTGAATTCTAATTCTTTGTTTTCTAGGTGAGCAGTGTCGCGAACTGGGCGAACGTCAACTAGAGAACCAGGTAGGAATGCACGGATACCGTTTAATTCAACAGTGAAACCGCCTTTAACCTTACCATTGATGATACCGATTACAGTTTCAGCATCTTCGTACGCTTTTTCTAGAACGATCCAAGCTTCGTGACGCTTAGCTTTTTCGCGAGACAGTTGAGTCTCACCGAAGCCATCTTCAACAGAGTCAAGAGCAACGTGCACTGTATCACCAACAGAAATTTCAAGTTCGCCAGCAGCGTTCTTGAATTGTTCAGCAGGGATTGGGCTTTCAGACTTAAGACCAGCGTCAACAAGTACAGTACCGTTTTCGATGCGAACAACTACACCGCTAACGATTGAACCTGGACGAAACTCTAAAGTTTCTAGGGATTGTTCAAATAGATCAGCAAAAGATTCAGTCATGTTTTAGTTACTTTCTTTAATAAACCACAGCCCATCCTAGACGTGGAGTCAGTATAATAATTTGCCTCATCCTTGGAGCAAATAGTAAAGCACCTACATTATGCAGGTACTTGAAAACTTTTATGAATATGCGCTACAGCTAGCTCTAGAACATCTTCAATTGGTATTCCAGTCGTATCAATAATAAGCGCGTCTTCGGCGGGAACCAAAGGGGCGACACTGCGATTAATATCACGGTCGTCACGCTCTTTTATCTCTGACAAAAGTTGATCGATTTTAACATCGAAGCCGTTGTCCTGCAACTGATTATAGCGCCTTTGAGCCCTTTCCTCTGCACTTGCAGTTAAAAAGAGTTTAGCGGGAGTCGTAGGGAAAACAACCGTTCCCATGTCACGACCATCAGCAATCAAGCCTGGTGCTTCAGCAAACGCACGCTGACGTCGTAATAATGCTTCTCTAACTCTCGGAAAAGCCGCAACTTTTGAGGCTGCACTTGAGCACTCTTGGCTACGTATCGTAACGGATACATCTTCACCTTCGAGTACGACTTTTATACCATTACTACCAGTAACAAATTGTACGTCTAAGTGAGCTGCTAGTAGTGTTAATGATTCTTCATTATCTAGTTCTACATTGTGATGAATCGCGGCTAACGCCAATACGCGATAAATTGCACCACTGTCCAATAATTTGTAGCCTAATTTTTCGGCCAGTAAATGGCTAATCGTACCTTTACCCGCACCGCTTGGGCCGTCAACAGTGACAACAGGAGCCCGTTCTGACATAAAATCCTCCACAAGAAATTCCATCTTCCATGATATAACTGAAAATGAGCGCGCGCATTATAAACCAAATAACGATAGAAAGCGGCATAAAATTCAATTATTAACGGATAGAACTTGGTTAAGGAGCCCAATGATGGCTTTAGCCTAAACTCCTTAACCTAATGTATCGGTATGAAAAACTTATTGGGCAAGTGCGGTAAACTGATTGAAATAATCAGGAAAAGTCTTAGATGTACACTCAGGTTCATTAATAGTAATACCACATTCCGCAAAGGCTAACATCGAAAAGCACATTGCCATACGGTGATCGTTATAGGTATCAATATTGGCAGTATTAGGCTTTATAGGTGGCGTAATACTGATGTAATCATGACCCTCATCTACTATGGCTCCCACTTTACGCAGCTCCGTTGCCATCGCGGCTAAGCGATCTGTCTCTTTAATTCGCCAGTTATAGATATTTCGGATATGCGTTGTCCCCTCAGCGAATAGAGCTGCAGTAGCAATCGTCATTGCCGCATCAGGTATGTGGTTCATATCAAGGTCGACGGCTTTAAGTTTTCCACCACGAGCGATAATGTAATCATCACCCCATTGTATATCTGCACCCATTTGTGCAAGTACATCGGCAAACTTAACATCACCTTGAATACTTAACTTACCGACCCCTGTTACCTTAACTTCACCGCCTTTAATTGCCCCAGCAGCAAGAAAGTATGATGCTGAAGATGCATCGCCTTCGACAAGAATCTTACCAGGTGAAACATAGCGCTGACCTGTTTTAATGACAAATGATTCATAGTTATTGTTGGTTACATTAACACCAAACTGCTGCATAAGTGCTAACGTAATATCAATATAAGGCTTAGAAACAAGCTCACCTTTAATCTGAATATTCACATCACCTTGTGCTAAAGGTGCAACCATTAATAACGCGGTCAAAAACTGGCTCGATAAATCCCCAGCGATCTCCACTTTACCACCATTGAGACCAGTGGAATTAATAGTTAGTGGCGGATAACCGTCAACCTTTAAATATGTTACATCAGCGCCAAGCTGGCGAAGAGAATCGACCAAATCTCCGATGGGACGCTCTTCCATTCTGGGTTCACCTGTTAGAGTAAACTCACCTTGGCCTAATGTTAACGCAGCACACAAAGGGCGCATAGCCGTGCCTGCATTACCAAGAAATAGCGATTGCGCAGACTCACTGTTTAATGTGCCTGCTATACCGTCAAGTTCACAAACGGTATTATTTTCAGATAAACGATAGTTCACACCGAGTTGCTTCAGTGACGCCAACATATAGCGGATATCATCAGAATCTAATAAATTGGTTAGTGTCGTGGTTCCTTCTGCTAGCGTTGCGAGTAATAATGCCCGGTTAGAAATACTCTTCGAACCTGGAATATTGATCGTTCCGCTCACTTTATCGATAGGCTCTATACGTAATTGATTCATAGATAACTTCTTAAATTTACTGCAGGAGTCAAACTCATCTGCGGGTTAACAGTAGATGTTCAGGCTAATAGCCTTTTGAGTCACCACGACAAAGTGACAGCTAAAATTAGCGGTTGTTTGAACTTCGTACCTACAAATTTACTGATTGCTACGAAGTATTCAACACTTTTCTACTAAAAATGCATCTTTAAGGTTCAAAATTATTCCAACGGCAAGAAATCAGATGTTTGTTAAAGGCAGATTATGACTGGAATCATTGATTGCCATATAGTTATATGCGTAAATTTGTTGTTGAGACTATTTACTCACCATTCATTTACGTTACTCTAGTCAATTATAAATGCGTTTATTGACTGCACTTTGAGCGGCAAAATATGAAGAGGTAGATGGAACGATGTTTAACCTGCTAACAGCTATGCCTACAGATCCTATTTTGGGATTACTGGCAAAATACCGTGAAGACAATCATCCTCAAAAAGTAGATTTAGGTGTAGGAGTCTATAAAGACGAGTCCGGCCATACTCCTATTTTATCTTGCGTTAAAAAAGCTGAACAATTCAGGTTAGACTCAGAGTCAACGAAAGTTTACATCAGCCCTGCGGGTTCAAACGACTTTAATCGACTCATTTCAGAACTGGCTTTCGGAAAAGAAAGCCCCGCTATTTTAGCCAACCGAGTTCGCACTCTTTCCACGCCAGGTGGCACCGGAGCATTAAGAGTTGCAGCTGAATTTATTAAACGTTGTAATGCAAATTCAGTGTTGTGGGTTAGTGATCCTACGTGGGGCAATCATGCTGCATTATTCGAAGCGGCGGGTATTACAGTCAAAACCTACCCCTATTATAATTACGATACAAAATCACTAAAGTTTGACGAAATGATTACGGCACTAACAACCATTGACCGTAACGACTTCGTGTTATTTCATGCATGTTGCCATAACCCTAGCGGCATGGATTTAAACCAGCAACAATGGGATCAAGTTATTGAACTTACCCAACAACAAGGTTTTACCCCCTTGATTGACATGGCTTACCAAGGTTTTGGTGAAGGTGTTGATGAAGATGTGTATGGGGTTAGAAAAATGGCATCGAGCGTTAATAACATGATTCTATGTAGCTCGTGTTCTAAAAACTTTGGCCTGTATCGAGAGCGTATTGGTGCATGCAGTATCATTGGCGAAAATGCTGCAGCCAGTGATGTTGCTTTTTCTGTACTGCTGTACGTTGTCCGTTGTATTTACTCAATGCCACCAGCACATGGCGCAGCAATTGTAGAAACAATTCTCGGCTCTCAAACATTAAAACAAGAGTGGCTATCCGAGCTGAGTCAGATGCGTAATCGTATCAACGGTAATAGAGCAATGCTGGTTGATAAGCTAAAGGAAATCGGTGTAAAACAAAATTTTGACTTTATTACACAGCAAAAAGGAATGTTCTCTTTTCTAGGAATAACCCCAACGCAAGTCAAACAACTACAAACTCAAAATAGTATTTACATGGTAGACTCAAGCCGAATAAGCATTGCAGGAATTGGCAACGACAATGTTGATTACTTAGCACAATCAATAGCCAATATTTTGTGAAAACGCGTATACTGGCCCAATAGGATACTGCCAAGAAACCGCTAACAAAACGGTTTCTTGGTCAGTAAGCATAATTAAGCATGGTTTGTAGCAAAGTTTCTCATAAAGCTTACAAGTGCTTTGACACCTTCTATTGGCATAGCGTTATATAAGCTTGCTCGCATACCACCAACACTTCGATGGCCTTTTAACGCGACGAGACCAGCTTGCTTAGCTTGCTCAAGAAACTCAGCGTCGAGCTCACTATTAACCAACTGAAATGTAACATTCATACGCGAGCGGTTTTCTACTGCTACACCACTGGTATAAAAATCTGATCCATCAATGCATTCATACAGCAGTGCCGCTTTTTTAGCATTTAATTCCTGCAAAGACTCCACGCCACCCATTTCTTTCAACCAACGAAACACTTCAGCAGCTAGGTACCAAGCAAATGTTGGCGGAGTATTAAACATAGAGCCATGCTTGACTGCCAGTTTGTAATCCATAATTGATGACTGTGGCAAATTCGGCAACGATAATAAATCCTCTCGAACGATAACAATGCTTAAGCCTGAAGGGCCGATATTTTTTTGCGCTCCGGCATAAATAAGACCAAACTGACTGACGTCAATTTTACGCGACAAAATATTTGATGACATGTCTGCAATAACCGGCCATGGACTGCTAAGGGGCTCAAAAATTTCAATCCCATCCACTGTTTCATTGGGGCAATAATGTACGTAACGGTAATCTTTATCTATTTTAAATAGATCAGGCAGCTCAACTTTATTTTTTCCTGTTGATGGATCGATAATATTTATCGTATCAATGTTATTTTCACCGGCTAATTTCTTTGCCTCGGTTACCGCAGCTGACGACCAGCTACCATCGACAAGGTATAATGCGCGACCACCAGCTCCTAGTAAGTTGTTAGCTACGGCAGAAAACTGACCACGTCCTCCACCATGCATAAACAAAACATGATAATTTGCAGGGATGTGCATAAGTGACCGTAAGTCCGATTCTGCTTGTTCAGTCAAGGCAATAAACTCTTTACTTCGATGACTGACTTCCATCACCGAAGTCCCCAAACCATTCCAATCTAAAAGTTCCTTTTGGGCTTTTTGCATCACAGCCTGAGGTAGCATGGCAGGTCCGGCACAGAAATTATAAATAGGGCTCACAGCATTGTCCTCTTTTTTAAGCTTATATATTGACAGGTTATTTACTATCGACAGTCTATCCTAACTCACTGCAGACACTGGAAGAATAAAAAACACTCATACAGTTAATATTAAGTTCATTCTACGGTAAAACTGCGGGGCTAATCACTAGTAAAATCATATTTTTTGATTAACAATAGTCATCCAAAATTCAGTATGTTGTCGTTAGTTATCATGATTGAAAAACAATTGCAGCAGTTCATTTATACTATTCAAATTAAACTTGATTATATAACTCGCACAATCAATCAAGTCTTCCAATAACACTGTAGCCTGTGACAAGCTAATAGCCATATCTTTTAGCTATTCACTGATTAACTACTCGCAAAATAATTAACGCCATTAACTGCCAAATAGAGACTTATATGCATTTTAAACCCACTACTATCATTAGCGCTCTCTCAACAACATTAAGCGCAATATTAGTCACTACAGCAGTAAAAGCCTCACCGCTAGAGCCTATCTCAGATTCATTCAAGCATCGTTTTCATAGCCAACTCAAAAAAGAACAGGTACCAGGTGGCGCGTTTGTTATTGTTGAGGGTAGCCAAATATTAAAGCTCAGCTATTACGGTAAGCGAAGTAAAGGGGGTAACTTAAACGTTAACGCCAACACAGTGTTTAGATTAGCTTCAGTGTCTAAAACATTTGCAGGTTCTTTAGCTAGCATGTTAGTTCAAGAAGAAAAGTTAGATTGGCAGCAACCTATAAACACTTACCTGCCCTCATTTAAATTAGCCGACCCAAACCTCAGTAAACAAATAAATTTAGGACATATTATTGGCCAAAGCACTGGGTTAATGCCAAACAGCTATGACAATTTAATCAATGCTGATCTCAATATTGATAAAATAATCAGCAAATTTTCAGAGTTAACCCCTATCTGTAACCCTGGAGTCTGTTACAGCTATCAAAACGTTGCTTTTTCGTTTATTGAAAACGCAATAGAACAAGCTAGTGGCCAAAGTTACGAACAACTTATTAATCAACGCATATTTAAACCGTTAAACATGAAAACTGCATCTATTGGGTTTGAAGCTTTCCAGCAACAAAGCAATCGCGCAGAACCTCATGTAAAAACTAAATCAGGCTTCCAAAAAGTAAAAGTTAAGCCTAACTATTACCAATTAGCACCGGCAGTTGGTGTGAATGCCAGCATTAGTGACATGTCTAAATGGCTAATGGCTAATATGGGCGCAGCCCCAGAGGTGTTATCTTCGGCTGTTATTGCCGACATCACCACTGCTGGTGTTAGAACCACCAAAGAACTACACCGCAGAGATTGGAAACACCACTTAGATAACGCCCATTATGGTAAGGGTTGGCGAGTATATGAGTTTGAAGGCCATTCACTGATCTATCATGCCGGATGGGTCGCGGGGTTTGTTGCGCAAATATCTTACTCACCAGAGCTAAATGTCGGCATGGTGCTCTTATTAAACGCAGAATCAAGAAGCATTGCAAAATTAACGACCAGTTTTTGGTCTGATGTATTCAAGCAACATCAAAAATGAATCTTTATCCAGTACTAATTTAGCCTTGTGAGTTCAAATTTTTATACGCTTAAAACTAAAAAAGGATGCCAAATGGCATCCTTTTTATTTACCTAAACAAAAACATTATGCATCAGATTCTGGTTTGTCATCTGCTGCAGGAGTTGCTGCTTCAGTATCTAACACTTCAGCAATGATAGGGTTACCCTCTTCATCTAGCTCTACTTCTTCTTGAATTTCATCAATACGTTGTAGGCCAACAACTTTTTCATCTTCCGCGGTACGGATGATAGTCACACCTTGAGTGTTACGACCAATACTTGACACACCCGTTGCTGGAGTACGAACCAGAGTGCCTTTATCACTGATCAACATGATTTCGTCATATTCGCCAACTTGAACAGCACCAACAACAGCACCATTACGTTCACTGACTTTAATTGAAACCACACCTTTAGTACCACGACTCTTTGCAGGGTACTCTGACAGTGAAGTACGCTTACCATAACCGTTTTCAGTCACAGTAAGAATATCACCATCCCCTTTAGGAACAATAAGTGAAACTACCTCTTGACCGTCTTCAAGCTTGATCCCGCGAACACCTGTTGCAGTACGCCCCATAGCTCTAAGAGCTATGATCTCATCACCTGTTTCTGGGTCAATTTTAACTTCGCCAGTTTCAGAGTTACGCGCTTTTTCGTTAAATCTTACAACTTTACCTTCATTTGAGAACAGCATGATATCGTCATTACCATCAGTAATATCAACACCAATCAACTGATCGCCATCTTTTAGGTTAACTGCAATGATGCCGTTTGCGCGAGGGTTACTGTAAGCTGTTAAGGCAGTTTTCTTAACCGTACCGTGTGAAGTTGCCATGATAATGTACTTATCTTCAGCGTACTCACGTACTGGTAGAATGGCTGTAATGCGCTCTCCTTCAGCTAGCGGTAACAGGTTCACAATTGGACGTCCACGAGCCGTACGGCTTGCTAGCGGCAATTGATACACTTTTAACCAATACATTTTACCAAAGTCAGAGAAACATAAAATGGTATCGTGTGTATTAGCAACTAAGAGCTTTTCAACGAAATCTTCGTCTTTAACTTTAGTCGCAGCTTTACCTTTACCACCACGACGCTGCGCTTGGTAGTCACTTAGCGGTTGATATTTTGCATAACCAAGATGAGATAGTGTCACAACAACATCTTCTTCGTTAATTAAGTCTTCAAGACTCATATCAACTTCGTTAGCATTAATCACAGTACGGCGTTCGTCACCAAAGTTGACAAGCACTTCTTGCAACTCTTCTTTGATCACTTCTAACAAACGTTGCGGGCTGCTTAAAATAAGTATGAATTCTGCAATTAACTTAAGCAGTTCTTCATATTCTGCAATGATTTTATCATGCTCAAGACCCGTTAGACGGTGCAAACGCAATTCTAAAATAGCTTGTGCTTGTTGCTCTGTTAAGAAGTACTCTTCATCTCGGATCCCATATTCAGGTTCTAACCATTCAGGGCGTGCGGCATCATCACCTGCAGCTTCAAGCATGCCTTTAACAACACCAAGCTTCCAACCTTGCGATACTAATTTCGCTTTAGCTTCTGCAGGGGTTGGCGATGCTTTAATCAATGCAATGATTGGATCGATATTTGAAAGGGCTACAGCTAGCGCTTCCAAGATGTGAGCTCTCTCTCTTGCTTTACGCAATTCAAATACTGTGCGGCGAGTAACAACTTCACGGCGGTGAAGAATAAAGCACTCTAACATCTCTTTAAGGTTAAACAGTTTTGGTTGGCCATCGACCAACGCAACCATGTTAATACCAAAAGAGCACTGCATTTGTGTTTGTGCGAAAAGATTGTTTAAGACAACCTCGCCCACTTCGCCACGTTTTATCTCAATAACAATACGCATGCCGTCTTTATCAGACTCATCACGTAAGCCACTAATTCCTTCAAGCTTTTTATCTTTAACCAGCTCGGCAATTTTTTCGATTAAGCGAGCTTTGTTAACTTGGTATGGAATTTCGTGAACAATGATCCGCTCGCGGCCATTATCTTCAGTTTCAATATCAGTTCGAGAACGCATAACTGCGCGACCACGACCTGTATTGTAGCCATCAATAATACCTTTACGGCCATTGATAAGAGCTGCTGTTGGGAAGTCAGGGCCTGGAATATATTCCATCAATTGTGCAATTGATAAATCAGGATCATCAATTAAAGCTAAACAGCCAGCAATGACTTCACTTAAATTGTGTGGTGGAATGTTGGTCGCCATTCCCACTGCAATACCCGATGAACCATTAACAAGTAAGGTTGGTATGCGAGTTGGTAAAACGGCAGGAATAAACTCTGTTCCATCATAGTTAGGAACAAAATCAACGGTTTCTTTATCAAGATCCGCTAATAGTTGGTGGGCCGTTTTGTCCATGCGGATTTCAGTGTAACGCATCGCAGCCGCGGCATCGCCATCAACTGATCCGAAGTTACCTTGACCATCAACTAGTGGATAGCGCATAGAAAAAGGTTGAGCAAGACGAACAATAGTATCGTATACAGCAGTATCGCCGTGTGGGTGATATTTACCGATGACGTCACCAACGACACGAGCCGATTTTTTATAAGGCTTGTTCCAGTCGTTTTTTAATTCGTTCATGGCAAATAATACGCGACGATGAACAGGCTTTAAGCCATCACGAACATCGGGCAATGCCCGGCCTACAATTACACTCATGGCGTAATCTAGGTATGAATTCTTTAATTCGTCTTCAATATTAATTGGTGTTATTGATGAAGCCAGATCAGTCATAAACTGCTCGATCCCCTGAAATTTAGCACGAAATCCTTACGAGTAAGAATGACCATGCTTGAAAACGTGATTTGGCATTCTAACACAGTTATTTGATGGCGCTAGACCCAATATCGCATTCATTTTAAATAAGCAATAAATGATAATAGTATCGATTAAAATCAAGGCATAAGTGCATATATTGACCAATTAAACCTAATCACATTAAACCCCCGATATCTGCTTTGTTTATTTGCACTAATCATTATAATGAGGATAAAAGACAAATTAATCGTTCTGAGGTAATAACTGTGCCAAACAATAATAATGTCGACCCTGAAGAGATTGCTAAGTTTGCTAAAATGGCGGAAACCTGGTGGGATCCTAATGGTGAATTCAAACCCTTGCACAATTTAAATCCACTAAGGCTCAATTATATTGATCAAACTTCTAACGGTATATTTGGTAAAAAAATCCTCGACGTTGGTTGTGGCGGCGGTATTTTATCTGAAAGTATGGCGCGAATTGGGGCAGATGTAACAGGGTTAGATATGGGCGAAGAACCGCTTGATATTGCCCGTTTACATGCACTAGAGACCGGCGTCACCGTCAATTACATTAAAAATACAGCAGAAGCACACCGAGATGAGAACCTGCAGCAATATGATGTTGTTACCTGTATGGAGATGCTTGAGCATGTACCGGATCCAAGCTCTGTAATTCAAGCATGTGCTGATATGGTAAAGCCCGGTGGATTTGTCTTTTTCTCTACGATTAATAGAAATATTCGCGCCTATGTTGAAACGGTACTTGGTGCAGAGTATTTACTTAAAATGCTACCAGTTGGCACACACAATCATAAGAAGTTTATTAAACCATCGGAACTCATTAGTCTGGCTGATGATGCTGAACTTATTTGTAAAGATGCAGTAGGCATTACTTATAATCCAATCACCGACGTTTTTAAATACACCCAAAGCCTTGAAGTCAATTATATGATTGCGACGGTAAAAAATGACTAACATGGTTAACTCGATAAAGCCCCCTCTAATCAAAGGGGTGCTTTTTGACCTCGATGGTACACTTGCTGATACTGCTCCGGAGCTGGTCGATGCACTGAATTTGAGCTTAACGCAATTTGGCTACCCAGCAGTGCAATATGATGCTTTATGTAATGAGGCATCTCATGGCAGTCTAGCGATGGTGCAAGCCGCGCAGCCAAATGTAACACCTCAAGTACAGCAGCAATTACAGCAAGCATTACTCCAACACTATCAGCAAATAATTGGTGACAATTGCCAATTATTCGATGGTCTTTGGCCTTTTTTAGCCCTTCTTAACCAACAAAACATTCCATTTGGTGTGGTGACCAATAAACCGGCGCGTTTTACTCGCCCTTTACTGAACAAGTTGGGTCTAAGTGATATGCCGACCATAGTCAGTGGTGATTCGACTTTGCATTCTAAGCCCCATGTTTCCCCTATGTTATTAGCAGCTCAACAGCTAGCGGTTGAACCTGAGCATATTTTGTATTTAGGTGATGCTCAAAGAGACATGGAAGCAGCTCACGCATCTAACATGATTGCGGCTTTAGCTAAGTGGGGCTATATCCGTGATGACGACAATATAAAACAATGGCAAGCAGATATAAGTTTTGAAACGCCTATCGATTTAACACAGTGGTTAAAACAACAATTTTAATACCACCTTGTTGATAAGAGCACTTTAAAGGCTACAGCTCACTCAAATTATCAGCGCTCGTTTATAACATTTATGACTGATGATATAACCGGCTTTGATAAGAATTTCAAACTAAAACAAGGCTACAGGGTAAGTTATTACTAACAGGGTAGATTATCCTCACGATATCCACAGCTTGCCCCCAAAATTGTCGCTTGCAAAAACATCCAAACCTCACTATCTTGTACCTTAGAAATTTTAAAACACTATATATAGTGTGTCAGTGTCAATGTTAGGCACTAGACTTTGAGTTGACTAAGCTCTTTTTGTCTGCACTGTTTTACAGTTTCGTTTAGATATTTACAGGGAAACATACAGTGCGCCTCATTGGTCACTTTCATAAATATAAGAACCAAGGTTTATCTTGAATGAATAGCAATATGACAGTCACAAAACGAAGTGGCGAACGTGAAACAATCAATCTTGAAAAAATTCATCGCGTTATTGAATGGGCAGCCAAAGGGCTCACTAATGTTTCAGTATCTGAGGTAGAATTACGTTCCCACCTACAGTTTTTTGATGGGATCCCTACTGAAGCGATCCATGAGACTATCATTAAAGCTGCCGCTGATTTGATTTCTCCAGAATCTCCCGATTACCAATTTTTATCTGCTCGATTAGCGGTTTTCCATCTTCGTAAGAAGGCTTTTGGCCAGTTTGAACCACCAAAGTTGTACGACCATATTGTTAAATTAGTTGAACTCGGTAAATACGATACACATATTTTACAAGATTACAGTCGTGAAGAGCTCGACATACTCGGTGACTATGTTGATCATTGGCGTGACATGAATTTTTCCTACGCGGCAGTCAAGCAGCTAGAAGGTAAATACCTAGTTCAAAACCGTGTTACACACGAGATTTATGAAAGTGCTCAATTTCTTTATATATTGGTATCTGCTTGTTTATTTGCTAAATACCCGAGAGAGTCTCGCCTTCAATATGTTAAAAACTTTTACGATGCCATATCGACCTTTAAAATATCGCTACCCACACCAATTATGGCAGGGGTGCGTACTCCAACACGCCAATTTAGCTCATGTGTATTAATTGAGTGTGGTGATAGCTTAGACTCTATTAATGCAACCTCCTCTTCTATCGTTAAGTATGTATCGCAAAGAGCAGGCATTGGTGTAAATGCAGGTCGAATTCGAGCCTTAGGTAGCCCGATTCGCGGGGGAGAAGCGTTCCACACTGGCTGCTTACCTTTCTACAAGTATTTTCAAACTGCTGTTAAATCTTGCTCTCAGGGTGGTGTACGTGGTGGCGCTGCCACACTGTTTTACCCGATGTGGCATTTAGAAGTTGAGTCATTATTGGTATTGAAAAACAACCGCGGCGTTGAAGACAACCGTATTCGTCACCTCGATTACGGGGTTCAAATTAATAAGCTGATGTACCAACGCCTTATAAAAGGTGAAATGATCACCCTATTTAGCCCATCTGATGTACCGGGCTTGTACGATGCTTTCTTTGAAGACCAAGATGAATTCGATCGTCTCTACCTAAAATACGAAGCTGACGCAACAATCCGCAAGCAACAAATTAAAGCAGTTGAGCTTTTTTCACTGATGATGCAAGAGCGTGCTTCAACAGGTCGAATTTACATTCAAAACGTCGATCACTGTAATACACATAGCCCATTTGACTCAAAAGTCGCCCCAGTGCGTCAGTCTAACTTGTGTTTAGAGATTGCATTGCCAACTAAACCGCTTAACAACATCAACGACCCAGAAGGTGAGATTGCGCTATGCACCTTGTCAGCGTTGAACTTGGGAGCGATTAAAAACCTTGATGAGCTGGAACCACTTGCCGATCTTGCTGTACGCGCATTGGACAACTTATTAGATTATCAAGACTACCCTATTATTTCTGCTGAAAAAGCTTCAATGAACCGTCGAACGCTTGGTATTGGTGTAATCAACTTTGCTAACTACCTTGCCAAAGAAGGCGTACGCTATTCTGATGGCTCAGCCAATAATATCACTCATAAAACTTTTGAAGCGATTCAATATTATTTACTAAAGGCCTCTAACAACCTCGCTAAAGAGCAAGGTGCATGCCCGTCTTTTCATGAGACAACATACGCGAAAGGTATTTTACCCATTGATACCTATAAACGTGATCTCGACAAAATTTGTGATGAGCCATTGCATATGGACTGGGAAACACTGCGTGAAGAGATTAAAACTCACGGACTGCGTAACTCGACACTATCGGCTTTAATGCCTTCAGAGACCTCTTCACAGATCTCTAACGCAACCAATGGTATTGAACCACCACGAGGTTTAATTAGCGTCAAAGCCAGTAAAGATGGCCAGCTAAAACAAGTCGTACCTGATTTTGAAAAATACCAATACAGTTACGAACTACTATGGCAAATGCCAAACAATGATGGTTACATCCAATTAGTGGGCTTAATGCAGAAGTTTGTTGATCAATCTATTTCAGCCAACACTAACTATGACCCGGCTCGCTTTGAGGGGGGAAAAGTGCCAATGAAAGTACTGTTAAAAGACTTATTGACCGCATACAAATACGGTGTAAAAACACTTTACTATCACAATACGCGTGATGGCGCGTCTGATAACCATGACGAAATAACCGCCATTGAAGTCGAAAATGACGACTGCGCTGGCGGCGCTTGTAAGATTTAAGTCGAACAGATTTAGTCACTCGTATTTAAACGTTAATTCATGGGGGCACGCCCCCGTTATCGGAAGATAGAAAATGGCCTATTCAACATTTTGTCAAACACCTAATAATGCAATGCTTGAGCCTATGTTTCTTGGGCAATCAGTTAATGTGGCACGTTACGATCAACAAAAATATGAAGTTTTTGAAAAATTAATTGAAAAACAGTTATCCTTCTTTTGGCGCCCTGAAGAAGTCGATGTCAGCAAAGATAAAATCGATTATGCTGCGTTACCTGAGCATGAAAAACATATCTTTATTTCAAACCTCAAATATCAAACCTTACTAGATTCTATTCAAGGTCGCTCTCCTAACGTCGCGTTTTTACCTTTGGTGTCACTGCCCGAACTAGAAACCTGGATTGAAACATGGTCATTTTCTGAGACCATTCACTCACGCTCTTACACACATATTATTCGTAATATTGTTAACGACCCATCTGTTGTTTTTGATGATATTGTCGAAAATGAAGAAATTCTAAAACGCGCAACGGATATCGCAGTCTATTACGACAAGCTGATCACACTTAGCCAAGCGTTTCATTTACACGGTGAAGGCAGCCACAAAATTGACGGTGAAGTCATTGAGATCACCAAGCGCGAAATTAAAAAGGCACTCTACCTCTGTATGGTGTCAGTTAACGTACTTGAGGCCATCCGTTTCTACGTCAGTTTTGCTTGCTCATTTGCCTTTGCTGAACGTAACGTCATGGAAGGAAATGCTAAAATCATTCGATTAATCGCCCGAGATGAAGCATTGCATTTGAACAGTACTCAACACATTTTAAAGATCATGCACGCTGGTAAAGACGACCCAGAAATGGCTGAGATTGCAAAAGAGTGTAAACAAACAGCAACCGATATCTTTATCAAAGCCGCTGAGCAAGAAAAAGAGTGGGCTAAGTACCTCTTTAAAGACGGCTCAATGATTGGATTAAACGAACAAATCCTTTGTCAATATGTTGAATACATAACGAATGAACGCATGAAAGCAATTGATTTTGAATCACCATATGCAGAACAAACCAATCCATTACCTTGGATGAAAAACTGGTTAGAGAGCGATGCTGTTCAAGTTGCACCACAAGAAGTTGAAGTATCATCATACCTAGTTGGTCAGATTGATGCCTCAATTGAAGATGATGAGTTTTTAGACTTTGACCTATAACTACACTCACTTTCAAAAAGCGCCCATTGTTAGCCTGCAAGGCCAACCGGTGCTGTTGTTTAATCAACAGCACCTCACCTTACTGCAAGCACTTGAGCAGAAAAAAGTGAAAACGTTTTCAGAGTGCCGCAACGGTTTTTGCGGTCAATGTAAAACAAAAATTATTAGTGGCTCTGTCAGCTATTTAACAGATCCACTAGTGTCTTTGGCCAACGATGAATGCTTGCCTTGCTGCTGTGTACCAACTACAGATATTGATTTAGATTTGTCGACTCAAGGTGCAGAAATTGTTACCCGAGTGCCAAAACAGCTAGAAACCTGTGGCGAAGTTAGCGATTAACTTAAACACTAAAAGCATTTCGTTCTTTTGTATTAAATAGCCAATATCCATTAATTCCAGTTAGTCACATTATGGCACCTTGAAAAAATGCTGATAATAGACCACGTTCTGTTAAATAACTGACCGCTAACTAGATACTAAAAAGCCTGTTTAATTCGCATACGAATCAAGCAGGCTTTTACAACATAAGTCACACATTTAGGTCAGTTACAAAGCGATAGCTAACTCAGCACCTTGGCGAATTGCACGCTTTGCATCAAGTTCTGCAGCAACATCAACCCCACCGATAAGATGGACAGGAATACCCGTTGCTTTCATCTCTTCAACCAATTCAGTGTTCGACACCTGCCCAGCACACAGTACTACATTGTCAACTTCCAATACTTCAGGCTTATTATCAACAATTATGTGTAACCCTTGCTCATCGAACTTTTGGTAGGAAACCCCCGTTCGCATTGCAACATGATGTTGTTTTAACACTGAGCGATGGATCCAACCCGTGGTTTTACCAAGCCCTTTACCCATTTTGGTTGTTTTGCGCTGCAGTAAAAACACCTCTCGGTTTTTATCTTCCGCAACAGGCTCAGTTAATCCGCCGGCAGTTTGATAATCCTTATCGATTCCCCACTGCTTTAACCATTTATCAGGGTTCAATGTGGTTGACTCGGCTTCACATAAATAATGGGCCATATCAAAACCAATCCCGCCAGCGCCGATTAAGGCGACTTTCTTGCCAACCTGTACTTCACCAGTGAGCACCTTTTGGTAATCAACAACTTTAGGGTTGTCAAAACCAGGCAAATCTAGTGGTCGTGGTATAACACCCGCTGACATCACTATTTCATCAAACTTTTCTGCACTAGCAACGCTTGCATCCAGTTTTGTATTGAGTCGAAGTTCAATATCATGCAGTTTAATTTGATTTAAGAAGTACCGAATTGTTTCGTCAAACTCCTCTTTGCCGGGGATCTTTCTGGCTAGATTAAATTGACCACCAACTTCTGATTTAGCTTCAAACAACACCACTTGGTGCCCTCGGCTAGCTGCATAGATAGCAAAAGCCATCCCAGCAGGCCCAGCCCCCATTACCGCAATACGCTTGTTAATTTTAGCTGGAGTAAAGTTTAGCTCGGTTTCATAACAAGCTCTTGGGTTAACTAAACAGGTGGCACGCTTCATGGCAAAAGTATGATCTAAACATGCCTGATTACAGCCAATACACGTATTAATCAATTCAGGCGTGTTTGCCTCAGCTTTGTTAACAAAGTCAGGATCGGCTAGAAATGGCCTTGCCATCGACACCATATCTGCTTGTCCAGATGCAATAATCGACTCGGCTATTTCAGGTGTATTAATACGATTAGTAGCGATAAGCGGTATCGACATCTCTTGTTTTAGTTTTTCGGTAACCCATGCAAACGCGCCACGAGGTACGCTGGTTGAAATAGTCGGAACACGCGCTTCATGCCAACCAATACCAGTATTTATAATTGTTACGCCGGCAGCCTCAAGTGATTTAGCTAACTGTACAACTTCATTCCATGTCGAACCATTATCGACAAGGTCAAGCATTGAAAGTCTAAATACAATAATAAAGTCAGTGCCGACTTTCTCGCGGATCTGCTTAACGATTTGAACCGGGAACTGGGCGCGATTTTCAAATGCACCACCCCATTTATCCGTTCGCTTGTTGGTGCGTGAACTTATAAACTGATTGATCAAGTAGCCTTCGCTGCCCATCACTTCAACGCCGTCATAACCCGCCTTTTTTGCAAGAGCTGCGCTGGCCCCGTAATCTTTAATGGTATTGGCAACTTGCCGACTAGACATTGCTGATGGTGTAAATGGGGTGATGGGAGATTTTATTTTACTTGGAGCCAGTGTAAATGGATGATAACCGTATCGGCCTGCATGCAAAAGTTGCATACAGATTTTACCACCAGCTTCATGCACCGCTTTAGTGACGATAGTGTGTTTCTTAATTTGCCACGGAAAACTTAATTGACAAGCGTTTGGCGCCAATCGTCCTCGTAAATTGGGTGAGATCCCCCCAGTGACAATTAAACCAACGCCTCCTTGTGCGCGTTCTTTATAGAACGCTGCCAGTTTCTCAAAACCGCCCTTTTCCTCTTCCAAACCTGTGTGCATCGATCCCATTAACACACGGTTCTTTAACTGGGTAAACCCCAGATCTAAGGGTTCTAATAAATGCGGAAACGACATTCAAACATCCTTTTTAAACAAGTGATTTAATTCAGCATACCTTTTGTCCACCCGAAGCTCAATAATTGAGTGATTAGATTCGTTTACAAATCTGTTTTCCTTTAATTGTACTTTTCAGTTAGCATTATGGTAATTACGAATAAAAGGAGTGGCAGATGTCCACTAAACCCTCATTTTTTAAACGTTTACTTCTGCTTAGCTGGAATTTAATCAACGGTACAAGAAAACTATTTTTAAACCTGTTTTTTTTCACCATAGTCATTTGTGTTATCGTCGCAATAAGTGATGAAGAAAGTATCACTGTTGATAACGGTTCGGCTTTAGTGCTTAACCTTTCTGGTTCAATTGTTGATCAAAAACACCGCGTTGACCCTTTACAGGCGGCAATGCTCAGCGGTAACGGTACCGACCCTGAAGGTGAAATTTTATTAACTGATGTAATTGATGTCATCAATCACGCAGCAACAGATGAACGTATTAGCCAAATAGTGCTCGATTTAAGTCAACTTACAGGCACTGGGATCAGCAAACTACAATCAGTAGGTGACGCTTTAAACAACTTTAAAGCCGCGGGGAAAACCATTGTAGCCCAAGGCGATAGTTTCGGGCAAAACCAATATTTTTTAGCCAGTTTTGCAGACACTATCTACCTCAATCCAGAAGGTAGCGTTGAAATTGAAGGCTTAAGTCGTTATCGCCAGTATTATAAATCCGCGTTAGACAAGTTAGACATTAAAGCACATGTGTTTAGAGTGGGTACCTTTAAATCTGCTGTAGAACCGTTTATCCGTGATGACATGTCTGATGCAGCTAAAGAAGCAAACTTAGCATTGTTAAATGATTTATGGCAGAGCTACAGCACCACGGTTGCGAATAACCGTGGTATTGCTGCAACCGAGCTATCAATTAATGCTAAAGAGTATTTAGCTCAGCTGGATAAAGCTGATGGTCAGTCAAGTCAAATGGCGCTCAATATGCAATGGGTTGACGAACTAAAAACCACCGAAGGCTTTAGGCTTGCGATGGTTGACGCTGTAGGCCATTCTGCTAATGGTGAATCGTTTAAACAAATTGATTTCTATGATTACTTATCAGTTACCTCAAAATACCCTCTATTATTGTTAGAAGACAAAGTCGGCATTATTGTTGCTAAAGGCAACATAATGAACGGCTCACAACCTGCCGGAGATATTGGCGGTGAAAGTACTTCGGCATTACTGCGTAAAGCTCGCTTTGATAACAACGTCAAAGCCGTTGTATTAAGAGTTGATAGCCCAGGTGGAAGCGCATTTGCATCTGAGCAAATTCGCCAAGAAGTGCTCGCTCTTAGAGCGGCAAATAAACCAGTTGTTGTGAGTATGGGCAGTTACGCTGCATCTGGCGGCTATTGGATCTCTGCTAGTGCTGATTATATTTATGCCACACCGACCACGCTTACCGGCTCTATCGGTATTTTTGGAATGATTGCCACCTTTGAGGACTCATTAGCAAACATTGGCATTCATACCGACGGAGTGGCAACATCTGATTGGGCAGGAATGTCTGTTACTAGAGGGATCACCCCAGCAATAAGTGCCGTCATTCAACGTCATATCGAACGAGGTTACAAAAACTTTATCACCTTAGTTGCAAAAGAGCGAAACATGAGCGTTGATGAAGTTGATGCGATTGCACAAGGTAGAGTCTGGACGGGTCGTAAAGCCTTAGAGCTGGGTCTTGTTGATGAAATTGGAGATTTACAACAAGCGATATCGCAAGCTGCAAAACTTGCTGAACTTGAGCGCTATGACACCGAAGTGATTGAGCAAGAACTATCACCGCAAGAAGCTTTTGTACAAGATATGTTTGCTAGCGTTTCAACGTATTTACCGCAAAGCGTGGGCAATAACAAACTGCTAAACCAGTTTATCAATCAGTTTTCAACTATTACTGAAACATTGCAAACATTTGATGATCCCAATGGCGTTTATCTACTGTGTGATACTTGCTTTAATTAGGTAAAAATCGGGCAAAATCTAGCTAACTATCATTTACTATTAGTATTTAGATACGCTTGGTGAATATGACTTTGTCTTTGATATTCACTGTGTATTATTGATCTTAAGTCACACGAATCAACTTTAATAAAATAAAGCCCAGTTTTACTGGGCTTTATTATATGTCCACCATTATAATCACTGTACTTTGCTCCAGAACAAAATCAACATGACTAAACGCTGTATATATGTAGCCTACACTGGCGGTACCATCGGAATGCAAAACACCGAACAGGGTTTTGCTCCTGTCGCAGGCTTTCTAACCGAATGTGTCAAAGCCATGCCTGAGTTTTACCATGATGAGATGCCTGACTTTGTTATCAGTGAATATTCGCCTCTGATTGACTCATCAGATATGGCTCCTACCGATTGGCAATTGATAGCCAATGATATAAAAGCCAACTATGAGAAATATGACGGATTCGTCATATTGCATGGCACAGATACCATGGCTTATACCGCCTCTGCTCTATCTTTCATGCTACAAGGTTTAACAAAGCCAGTTATCGTTACAGGTTCACAGATCCCGCTGGCACAGCTTCGCTCAGATGGGCAAACTAACCTGCTCAATGCACTTTACATTGCTGCCAACTACCCAGTGGCGGAAGTTTGCCTATTCTTTAACAACAAACTTTTTAGAGGAAACCGTACTACTAAAGCCCATGCTGATGGTTTCAATGCATTTGCATCACCGAATTTTCCTTTACTGTTAGAAGCAGGGATCAAAATTCGTTGGCATGCAGGCATACCAGCTAAATTGCACTCAACTGAAAAACTAAAGGTTATTAACATCAGCCCGCAGCCAATTGGTGTGGTGACACTTTATCCAGGAATAAACACTGAGATATTTTCAAATGTACTACAGCAACCAGTCAAGGCTCTGATACTACTGACTTTTGGTGTAGGCAATGCCCCACAAACTCCTGCTTTGCTTAAAACATTACGAGAAGCACATGAGCGCGGTATTATATTGGTGAACTTAACCCAGTGTTTACAGGGAAAAGTGAATATGGGCGGATATGCAACTGGTAATGCCTTAGCATCAGCAGGGGTGATTAGCGGATATGATATGACAACAGAAGCGGCGTTAGCTAAGTTGCATTATTTACTATCGACTGACTTGAAGCCAGAAGAAATTCGAGCGGCAATGGAAAATCCAATAGTTGGAGAACTGTCTCGCGATTAATGTCGAAAAGCCATTTATTATAAAGCGATACAAGTACTTACCAGTAACATAAAGCCCTTTTCTAACGCACTTGAAAAGGGCTTTTTTGTGTGAGTTTACAGTTGTTTTTCTTTAAACTTAGCGATAGTTTCGCCTTTGAACTGTTTTTTTAACTCTGACTTTGAAAGTTCATTAACCTGCCCTTCACTGTTTATCGTAAAGTGCTCTGTTTGATGTAATTTTCTAGCCTGATAAAGCATAACAACTTGTTGAGTAGACGCACGCTGCTGTGATGTTAACACCGTACCATCGTCCCATTTTCCAAGCTCTACAGCAGTCAACAAACGCTCGTAAACTTCTGTTGGCATCTCATCGATAACCTTATTGATATCTGTCATACTGATTTCCGTTTATGCAGTACTATTTGTACACGGGTAATTAAATAGCCAACGAAACCAATCACAAATGCACAGACCGCCACTATCGAGCGAGTCCCTTCAGCCGGCTCGCCGCCCCAAAACCATGTCACCACACCACCAATGAATAAGGTCAGAGCTAAAAAACTCTGATTCATCAGCTGATTTGAACGTTTAATATGGCTAATCAATTGCAAACTTTCATTGTTTGCAGACAGGTTTGCCTTACAATGAGAACATGACTTTGCCTTGCTCGAAATGCGCTTACTACAACTAGGACACTTGATTAACGCCATGGACACCTCTTCATTTACAATCAATACAAATTATTTAAGCTTATCAACCACTGCATTCATAGCGATCAAAGAGGCTTCTCCAAGATAAATACAACGCTCAGGTGACCATCCCGCTATAAGATCAGGCATATTGTCATTATCTTTAAACGGCATTTCTAAGGTATTAGAAAGACAACCGAATGTATGTGCAACCCAGTTAGACCCAACAGTCAGGTTAGCTTGTCCTGGCTGGTCTTTATCGTAGCCAAATTCGGTTTGAAAGTCGGGACTGGCCATTTGCAATGCATCAACAAAGGCTTGCTGTAATGAAGCGTCCTGCTTGGTATAAGCAGGAACCCCTTCACAACCAGCTAAAAATACATAAGGTAAACCTTCATCACCATGTACGTCATAAAATAAATCAACTCCAGTTTCTTTCATTTTATTAACAACATAAAAGACTTCGGGACTTTTTTCTAAAGAAGGAGTCTGCCACTCACGATTTAAGTTCGTACCTACGGCATTAGTGCGCAGATGCCCTCTTACGCTCCCATCGGGGTTCATGTTTGGTACAATATAAAAATTGGCTTTATCTAATAACGATTTGGCTGTTGGGCTGTCGCTATCGAGTAAGTTGTTAATTAGCCCTTCAACGAGCCATTCAGCCATGGTTTCTCCCGGATGTTGACGGGCAGTGATCCAGATATTGGCTTTATCTTCATCACCATCACCAATTTTAATCAACGTCATGTCGCGCTTATCTAACGTTAACCCTAAATGCTCTAAACTCACCTCGGGATGCACTTGCACTGCCGCGAGTAAATCTTGATGACGTTCGTAGCTGTATGGTGCAAAGTAAGCAATTTGAATCACATCGCAATCTAAATCAAGTTCGATGGTTAGCTTCCCATCTTGATAGCTTGTCGGTAATCGAAACCAGTTTTGTCTATCGTAAGTTGCAACTGCTTGATAGTTTTCCCAACCTTTAACGTATGACGCTGCGCCTGCATTAACAATATTCAGCGTATACTGGCTACCGACAACACCTTCCAGTTTAAAGTTAAACCACTGAAAAAACTCACCACCTTCATCAGGACGGATCGCTAATTGCACATCATCTTTATGATCTGCATTGATTACTTCTATATTTCCGCCATCAAAATTTGCGCTAATACGCATAACACTTCCTTTATTATTTTGTTGTGGTTCAGCTAGATACCAATCTTTACGCTATAGAATAAACCAAAAAGTGATAAGGAACAGCCAAAACAGTGCAAAAGCGCTGAAAAATCGTCTTAACGTGAGCAGAGCCTATCGACTTCGCTTAATACAGTGCTTTACCCACACACTTAAATTCCATACAATCGCTTCAATTCGTAGACGTAGGGGAATCGCTTCCTCTCAAACAGCCTGCATTCGCAAAAGAACGGAGACAAAAATGACCCAAGCAAGACACTGTAACTTACTCATTCTGGGTTCTGGACCTGCTGGTTATACTGCTGCAGTCTATGCCGCTCGCGCTAATTTAAAGCCAGTTATGATCACTGGTATGCAACAAGGTGGACAACTAACAACTACCACAGAAGTTGAAAACTGGCCCGGTGATGCTAATGACCTTACTGGTCCAGCGCTAATGGAACGAATGCAAAAACATGCGGAAAAGTTTGAGACCGAAATAATTTTTGATCACATCAATGAAGTTAACTTAAACGTTCGCCCTTTTCAGCTCAAAGGTGATAACGGTGAGTTTACTTGTGATGCATTAATCATTACAACAGGCGCTTCAGCGATGTACTTAGGCCTTGAGTCTGAAGAAAAATTTAAAGGCCGCGGTGTTTCAGCGTGTGCCACATGTGATGGCTTCTTTTATCGTAACCAAAAAGTTGCTGTAATTGGTGGCGGTAATACAGCGGTTGAAGAAGCACTGTATTTAAGCAACATAGCCTCTGAAGTTCATCTAATTCATCGCCGTGATACTTTCCGTAGTGAGAAAATTCTAACAAAACGCTTGATGGACAAAGTTGAAAGTGGAGATATCATTCTACATTTAGACACCACACTCGATGAAGTTGTTGGCGATGCAATGGGTGTTAACGGTCTTAAAATCAAAAGCACTAAAGATGATAGCATCAAAGATTTAGCCGTTGCCGGTGTATTCATTGCGATTGGACACAGCCCAAATACTGGTATGTTCGAAGGCCAATTAAGCATGAATAATGGTTACATTAGTGTTGAAAGTGGCCTAAATGGCAATGCTACTCAAACCAGCATTGAAGGTGTTTTTGCTGCTGGTGATGTGATGGATCAACATTATCGTCAAGCTATTACTTCTGCAGGTACCGGTTGTATGGCAGCACTCGATGCAGAGCGTTACTTAGACGCACTAAAGTAAGTCATATTTTGTATATCTTCAATAAATAACAAAATACTACTTAACGCCATCCACTACGGGTGGCTTTTTTCTATAAGTCTTCAGCCATACCATAATCTAGCAAATGTTTACGTCTCTATCAGCATAGAACGGTTCACTTTCATACTGTACAACACAATTTTATAGTCATCTGCTATATCTGGGTGTTGTTGTGTATTTATAAAACTCATTCCCAGCTTTTTCATAATATTTATTGAGGCAATGTTATTTTCATCTGCGATAGCTGAAAAGCGTTCGATATCAGCTTGATGTTTAACTAACAATTCAATGACAGCCCTTGCACTTTCGGTAGCAATACCTTGTCCCCAAGCGGACTGTTTAAATCGCCAGCCAATTTCGAGATTAGTATAATCAGGTTTTTCACTGAAAAAACCCATAGGCCGAATTAATATCCAGCCCAAAAAGTGTTGACGCTCATCTATGTTTTCTAAGTTTGCTTTCTGTACGACCTTCCATAACCCCCACCCTTTTGAAGGAGTTAAGTAACTTGCTAACCTTGGAATATAAATATCGGTAATATCTGTTCTTGAGGTGATTTTGCCACCATTAATGTATCTCATAACCTCAGGGTTTTGATCTAAATCGAAAAGAAGCTCTTCATCCTCTAATGACATAATTGAAATGTTTAATCTGTCTGTCGATATATTATCCATAATCTCTATTCCTATGACTGATCAACTAAATTTCTGATATAAAAAAAGGAACCCTAAGGTTCCTTTTTTAAAGAATTGATAACTAATTACTTAGCTAAAGCATCTTTTGCTTTTTCTACTAAAGTTGCAAATACAACTTTATCAAAAACAGCTATGTCAGCCAAAATCTTACGATCGATTTCAATAGAGGCTTTTTTCAAACCATTAATGAAACGGCTGTAAGACAGACCATTTTGACGAGCTGCTGCATTGATACGTGCAATCCAAAGTTGACGGAATTGACGTTTCTTTTGACGACGGTCACGGTAAGCATATTGACCAGCTTTAGTTACAGCCTGAACTGCAACACGGTAAGTACGAGAGCGAGCTCCGTAATAACCTTTGGCTAATTTAAGTACTTTCTTGTGACGAGCACGTGCGGTTACACCACGCTTAACTCTAGGCATTGTTCTTTGCTCCTTTTATTAAGCGTAAGGTAGTTGACGTGCAATCGCAGGCATGTCAGCTTTAGATACTAAACATTTCGCACGTAAGTGACGCTTACGCTTAGTACTCTTTTTAGTCAAAATATGACGTAAATGGGCTTGCTTACGTTTAAAACCATTAGCGGTCTTTTTAAAACGCTTCGCTACACCCTTGTCTGTTTTCATTTTAGGCATTGCTAAAACTCCGCATTGGGATAATTAATAAAACGCAAGGCGAACAGAAGTCTCCTAAAAGACCCCTGTTACTTTTAAGGTTGCCTTACTATTTCTTTTTCGGCGCAAGAACCATGACAGCTTGACGACCTTCCATTTTAGGAAAGGACTCCACGACTGCAATTGCTTCCAAATCAGCTTTGATACGGTTCAAAAGATCCATACCTAGGCTTTGGTGAGCCATCTCACGACCACGGAAACGCAGCGTTACTTTCGCTTTGTCGCCGTCTTCTAGAAAACGAGTCAGGTTGCGTAGTTTTACCTGATAATCGTTCGAATCTGTACCGGGACGGAATTTAATTTCCTTCACCTGTACAATTTTTTGCTTCTTTTTTTGTTCTTTTTGAGCTTTCGCTTTATCAAAAAGGAACTTACCGTAGTCCATGACACGACAAACAGGCGGCTCAGCATTTGGGCTAATTTCGACTAGATCAACACCTGCATCATCTGCAACTTCCTGTGCTTCTCTAATTGATAAAATACCTAATTGCTCACCATCAAGGCCGTTAAGACGGACTTCTGAAACACCAGTAATGAGCTCGTTAATTCTATTCGGGGCCGCCTGGCGCCCTGCTGTTTTTTTGATCTTTATGACCTAATCCTCCAACAAATTGAGACTACGGAGCGAAATTTGTTTCTTGAGCTTAGTAGCAAATTCTTGGATTTGCATTTTACCTAAGTCAACGCCCTCTCGGGTACGCACCGCTACTTCCTTATTTTCCATTTCTTGATCACCAACGACCAATAAATAAGGGACACGCCTTAAGGTGTGTTCGCGTATTTTAAAGCCTATCTTCTCATTCCTCAAGTCTTTAGTTGCACGAATTCCATGTTCTTTGAATAAATTGACTACTTCGTCCACATAATCGGACTGTTTATCAGTAATATTCATCACAACGACTTGTTGTGGTGCCAACCAAGTTGGGAACTTACCTGCATACTCTTCAATAAGAATACCTAAGAAACGCTCTAATGAACCTAAAATAGCGCGATGAATCATCACTGGAGTTTGGCGACTATTGTCTTCAGCAACATAAGTTGCCCCTAAACGACCCGGTAATGCGTAATCTAATTGTACCGTACCACACTGCCAAGCTCTATCTAAACAGTCATGTAATGTGAATTCAATTTTAGGTCCGTAGAAAGCACCCTCACCCGGTAGGATCTCAAATTCAATATCATTGGCAGTTAACGCTTGCTTTAGTGCTTCTTCTGCACGATCCCACATATCGTCATCGCCGATACGTTTTTCTGGACGTGTAGACAACTTAACTACAATATTTTTAAAGCCGAATGTTTCGTAAGTGTCGTACACCATTTTAATACAGGCACTCACTTCTTGCTGCACTTGTCCTTCAGTACAAAAAACATGAGCATCATCTTGTGTAAAGCCACGAACGCGCATTAGCCCATGCAATGAACCTGATGGCTCATTACGATGACAACAACCAAACTCTGCCATACGCAGTGGTAAGTCACGGTAAGATTTTAGGCCTTGATTAAAGATTTGAACGTGTCCTGGACAGTTCATCGGCTTAATCGCGTACTCACGGTTTTCAGAGTTTGTAGTGAACATTGCATCAGAATATTTGTCCCAATGCCCTGAACGTTCCCACAATGCTCTGTCCATCATTAATGGACCTTTAACTTCTTGGTAAGTATATTGCCCAAGTTTTTGGCGAATAAACTTTTCAAGCTCTAAGTAAAGGCTCCAACCATCATTATGCCAAAACACCATTCCAGGTGCTTCTTCTTGCATATGGTATAGATCCAGCTGCTTACCAATTTTACGATGGTCGCGCTTTGCCGCTTCTTCAAGACGGTTAAGGTGCACTTTAAGGGCTTTTTTATCTGCCCAAGCTGTACCGTATATGCGTTGCAACATCTTGTTGTCAGAATTACCACGCCAATATGCACCTGCAACACTCATCAACTTAAAGTTTTGACAGAATTTCATATTTGGCACGTGTGGACCACGACACATATCGACATATTCTTCGTGATGATAAAGCGCAGGCGTTGAGTCTTGGCTAATGTTTTCATCTAGAATTTGCATTTTGTACGTTTCGCCGCGGGCTTCAAACGTATCACGCGCTTCTTGCCAGCTAACAACACGCTTATCAACTACGTAACTCGTTTTCGCTAATTGAGTCATACGTTTTTGTAAGTTATCGATATCTTCCTGGGTTAATTTATGGTCTAAATCGATATCATAGTAAAAACCGTTATCAATGACTGGACCAATTGCCATTTTAGCTTCTGGCCAAAGTTGCTTAAATGCATGACCAAGAAGATGCGCACAAGAGTGGCGCAAGATTTCAACCCCTTCATCATCTTTAGCAGTGATGATAGAAAGCTCAGAATCAGTGTCAATGATATCGCAAGCGTCTTTCAGCTCACCATTAACACGCCCGGCAATACATGCTTTCGCAAGGCCAGGACCAATATCAGCAGCTACGTCTAAAGTAGAAACAGGTTGAGCAAACTCTCGTTTGCTTCCATCAGGAAGTGTAATTACAGGCATGAATATTCCTTTTCCAGTGGTGACCCCCACGTAGGGCCACTTGGGTATATTAATTATGAGTGAATGCTGTCAGGACAAGACCGTACTGGAGTCTATGTTTACTGACGCGCAAGGCCGTAATTCTAAGTGATAGCAGCTTATAGATGCAAGTTTTACCTATATATAAGTGTTGGAGGTGATCTTAGCCACCTTTTTAGATTCAAAGAACATTATTAGAGACAACAGCCTGACCTTTATGCCAACTATATATAGGCATACGCAGGTATGCTAAATTGGTTTCTAAATTACAGCTATTTTTATACATGGTTGCTTAATATGTTTGCCTGATGGTCGACAACACATCAAACACTTATCGTAGAGTAATGACTGCAATACCAAGCAAATCAAAAGTCAGCATTGTGCTATCTATAGATATAGTCATAATGCCTGTATGTATTTGATGCTGTTATTGGAAGAATTACATGGCTAAATGGGCTCTTATTACTGGCGCAGCAAAAAGGATTGGTAAAGCGATTGCTGAGCAGCTGCATAACGACGGGTTTAATATTTTGATCCATTACGATCAGTCACAAACCGATGCGGTAGCGTTAATGAGTAAGCTTAATAACGTAAGGCCTAACTCAGCCAAGATGCTTCAAGCAGATTTAAGTGTTCAAACAGGGCTATCGCAGTTAACTCTGCAAATCGACGCTTTAGCACTACCACTAAGTATACTGATTAACAATGCTTCTACTTTTTACCCTACCCCACTTGGTAAAACAGATTATGTAGCTGCGCAGCAGCTACTAACAACCAATTTACTCAGCCCATATTTGCTAGCTGAACATGTTGCACCGACGCTTAAGCGCCATAATGGCTGTATCATTAACTTAATTGATATCCATGGGAAGAGACCGTTAAAAAATCATGGACTATACTCTATATCAAAGGCAGCACTTGAGATGGCAACACTTTCGTTAGCGCAAGAGCTTGCACCAGATATTAGAGTCAACGGCATAGCTCCTGGCGCAATTTTGTGGCCAGAACAATCTAATGACAGCTCTCAAGACCATGTCTTAACAGAAATTCCCTTAGCTAAACTAGGCCAAGCTGGCGATATTGCTAAGTTGGTTTCCCATTTAGTCAGCGCTCCTTATATATCTGGGCAGATTATTGCTGTAGATGGAGGAAGAAGCGCAGTCGGATTTACTGGAGCTTAATATGCGATTTATCAACAAAACCATTTCATGCCCGCACTGCGGCCATCATCAAGATTTGAATATTGACGCAACGGCTGGCGATCAAGAGTATTATGAAGATTGCAGGATCTGCTGTAACCCAATACATATGCGAATGCACTTAGATGAATCACGGCAAAAAATTGAACTTTTTATCGACTCTGATGATGAACAAATTTACTAAAAAATAGCGCAGCGAAAATGCTGCGCTATTTAACGTTATTTACGCCTTTGCTCGTTTAGCTAATACGCGCTCAACAGTGTCAACTATCGCTTGAGTTTGGCTATCAATTTCAATGTTCACCAAATCGCCAACATCGTAACCATCTAGGTTAGTCAGTTTTAATGTTTCAGGGATCAAATGCAGCATAAAGCTTGTTTCTGTCACTGCTCCAACTGTAAGACTACAGCCATTCACGCCAACAAAACCTTTATATAGAATGTAGTTCATCCATAAAGGGGCTACAGATAAACAAATATTGTAATGAGTCTCGGTTTTACTCACCGACATTACTTCAGCTTGGGTATGTACATGACCTGACAAAATATGTCCGCCAATCTCGCTACCAAAGGTTAAAGAGCGCTCAATATTAACTTGTGATCCCTCTCTCAGCTTTGATAGGTTAGTTACCTGAAGTGTCTCTTCCATTACATCGAAAAACACCCTATCATCAGCAATCTTGGTCACTGTTAAACAAACACCGTTATTTGCGACACTTGCCCCTAGCGAAAGTCCCTCACGTAAATCCGGACCCATAGCAATTTGTAGTGTATTTAAGCCTGGCTTTTTATCGATTGCCAATACTTCGCATGTTGCTTGAACTATACCTGTAAACATTTTTAATCTCGTATTTATTAAGGGCTGTACCGATGAACCATTCTGGCTTTCAAGCCAAAAAATTAATCCAATTAGCATTGCCAGTGCTTATTGCGCAAGTAACCCAAACAATGATGGGCTTTATCGACACCGTCATGGCAGGTCGAGTCAGTGCCGCAGATATGGCAGCGGTTGCCATAGGCTCTAGCTTATGGTTACCGGCGTTAGTATTTATGCAAGGGTTGTTAATGGCATTTACCCCTGTGTTTTCACATCATCATGGCGCAAATAATCAAAAAGCCATACAACCATTAGCCATTCAGGCTGGATATATTGCCATAATCGGTAGCGCTTTTGTCATGCTATTCCTCTCATCTGCAGAGAATATTTTGAACTTGATGGATTTAGAGCCAGATCTAACTCGGATCAGCATTGGTTACCTTGATGGATTTTTATGGGGGGTACCTGCTTTTATACTCTACCAAGTATTACGTGGCTGTAGCGAAGGCATTTCCTACACCTTACCCACTATGGTGATCGGTTTTATTGGTTTAGCAGTCAACATTCCAGCCAACTATATCTTTATTTATGGCCACTTGGGCGTACCCGCTATGGGCGGTGCCGGTTGCGGTGTGGCTACAGCACTCGTTTTTTGGGCCATGTTCATTGCGATGGTTATCTATATGCAAGTGCATAAAAGGTTTAAAGAGCTTGCTCCGTTTAAATCGTTCCAGTTACCTGACATTGGAGTAATAGTTGACATGACCAAGCATGGGTTCCCCATCGCTATGGCTCTTTTCTTTGAAGTCAGCTTATTTGCTATTATTGCTTTATTACTCGCACCATTAGGCACAACTGTTGTTGCTGGGCATCAAATCGCGCTCAACTTCTCATCATTGGTGTTTATGCTGCCATTATCAATTGGTATCGCGGTGTCTATAAGAGTGGGCTATTACCTTGGCCAAGATAAACCTGAGATATCAAAAATGGTCACCCGACTAGGATTAATCATCTCTTTTTCACTGGCGGTGATCACAGCAATGATTACCGTACTGTTCAGGCATGAAATTGCTTTACTCTATAATGACAACCCAGATGTGATTGCATTAGCCAGCAGTTTGATGTTTTTTGCTGCTATTTATCAATTGTCAGATGCGATACAAGTTGTGACTGCAGGGGCATTACGTGGTTACAAAGATACTCAAAGTGCTTTTTATATCACTTTAGTTGCTTATTGGCCTGTTGGAATGGCTTTAGGCTTTATCTTAGCCAGAACAGACATGATCGTTCCAGCTATGGGAGCACAAGGTTTTTGGATTGGGCTCATCGCAGGACTCACAACAGCAGCAGTATTATTTGCTATGCGCTTGAGGTTTATCCAAAAAAAGGAAATAAAACGACTTCCTATGTAGGTAAATTACCGGTGATTTGCTTAAATACGCTTAAACAGCACTCAAGTTGACTAGCAAATCACCATTTGGCAAAAAAGTGTGTTTTTTTACTTGCACGAATCCTACATCGACCGTACTATAGCGCTCGTTCCAAGGCAACAGCCAAACGAACAAACAGTCGCGGGATGGAGCAGTTTGGTAGCTCGTCGGGCTCATAACCCGAAGGTCGTTGGTTCAAATCCAGCTCCCGCAACCAGTACAACCGTAGCTCAGTTGGTTAGAGCACTACCTTGACATGGTAGGGGTCGGTGGTTCGAATCCACTCGGTTGTACCAATTCTTAGTAAGAAGAATTAAAACACTTACTAAAGTATTTGATATGGTCTAAAGTAGTTTATCGCTATAACGTCTAATCTAATATCAGTACAACCGTAGCTCAGTTGGTTAGAGCACTACCTTGACATGGTAGGGGTCGGTGGTTCGAATCCACTCGGTTGTACCAATTCTTTTTAGTTGAATTCAAATACTAATGTTAATGACACATCCGGACGCGGGATGGAGCAGTTTGGTAGCTCGTCGGGCTCATAACCCGAAGGTCGTTGGTTCAAATCCAGCTCCCGCAACCAATTCTTTATTAATAGAATTAAAACAATTAATGCGTTCAACACGGACGCGGGATGGAGCAGTTTGGTAGCTCGTCGGGCTCATAACCCGAAGGTCGTTGGTTCAAATCCAGCTCCCGCAACCAATTCTTTATTAATAGAATTAAAACAATTAATGCGTTCAACACGGACGCGGGATGGAGCAGTTTGGTAGCTCGTCGGGCTCATAACCCGAAGGTCGTTGGTTCAAATCCAGCTCCCGCAACCAATTCTTTATTAATAGAATTAAAACAATTAGTGCGTTCAACACGGACGCGGGATGGAGCAGTTTGGTAGCTCGTCGGGCTCATAACCCGAAGGTCGTTGGTTCAAATCCAGCTCCCGCAACCAATTCTTTATTAATAGAATTAAAACAATTAATGCGTTCAACACGGACGCGGGATGGAGCAGTATGGTAGCTCGTCGGGCTCATAACCCGAAGGTCGTTGGTTCAAATCCAGCTCCCGCAACCAATTCTTTATTAATAGAATTAAAACAATTAGTGCGTTCAACACGGACGCGGGATGGAGCAGTTTGGTAGCTCGTCGGGCTCATAACCCGAAGGTCGTTGGTTCAAATCCAGCTCCCGCAACCAATTCTTTATTAATAGAATTAAAACAATTAATGCGTTCAACACGGACGCGGGATGGAGCAGTTTGGTAGCTCGTCGGGCTCATAACCCGAAGGTCGTTGGTTCAAATCCAGCTCCCGCAACCAATTCTTTATTAATAGAATTAAAACAATTAGTGTTTTCAATTCGGACATGGCGAAGGTCGTTATCCAGCTCCTCACAAGTTTAATCCAGCTTCCGCAACTTTTATAAAAGTTTTAGCCTGCATATTATATTCCCCCCATTTTCAATATAAAATTTCCGAAACATCTCCCCTATTCTTTTTTAAAATCACCTAATCAGCACCAGAGATAACACCCATTTAAAAATAAAATCAATTAGTTAAATTTAAAATTATTAATCTGATTATATATACCTATGAAAGAATATCGACTTTCAAATACCTTCAACACAATCTTAATAACTCTCTTTTTCAACTAACCTGAACCACCAGCTAAACAATTGATTTTAATAGTAGATACCGTCACCTAACCTAACACCTTAACTTGTATTCATTCTTATGCGGTCTAGTTTGTCAACTTTCATATTCTGTACATGACTCCACCTGCCCTTTGTAATAGTAGCCGCTGGAACGTGATCCAAGACCACCGCATTTCCTTTTCAAATAACCTTAGCTTTTTCTCTTCATCGAATAAACAATCAACATTATTCAAAAAATCAACAAATACATTGAACTTGTTCCCAACATTTTATCAAGTCGTCACGATGATCACTCATCACTGTACAACTTGTACATGCGTGCTTGACCGAAGCGATTTTTTAAAAACAAAAACTTACCTAAAGTGTTACTCGAAGAACAACAAGAATTATCAATCCCAAATTGTATTGCGAAAAATTAAAACTAATTTCCAACGAGGTAAGTTAACCATGAAAAATTCTTTTAAATTATCTATTGCAGCACTTATTGTCGCAGGACTTTCCGTTCAACCAGCTATGGCAGGTGGTAAAGATGCAGCAACAGCTGCGCCGAAAGGACAAGGCGAAC
The DNA here is from genome assembly GCF_033180165.1 of Shewanella youngdeokensis. Classification (GTDB taxonomy): domain Bacteria; phylum Pseudomonadota; class Gammaproteobacteria; order Enterobacterales; family Shewanellaceae; genus Shewanella; species Shewanella youngdeokensis. The sequence goes on along the minus strand of NZ_CP136522.1, from coordinate 2,008,165 downwards.
TCGGTATTGTCGTTATTAACCCTTACAAAATCGCGCCGCTAACGGCCATTATCGATTTAGGTGGTAAAAGGCTAACCAATGCTGAAGTGACTATTCGTGCTAAAGGTAAAAAAGGTATCGACATCTCTTATGATGTACAGCGCAAAGCTATTTTAACCCATAACGGTATTCCACTATTTGGCCTGTACGCTAACTACATGAACGTGATTGATGTTAAATATCAATTGGAATCAGGTGAGTGGAAAAATGAAACCTATAAAGTACAAACACAACCTATTTACACAAATGCTGTAGATGGTCAGCTCGCGCCGTTCCCAGAAAATAACGTTCAAAAAGTTGCTAAAGGTTTTGAAGACCGTTTGTACTTTATCTTAGGTACTCAGCGTGATCTAGAATCTAAAAACATGCAGTGGTCACGTGGCGGGGCTGCAGATTGGAACAGCCACCCAAGTTACAACTACGTTACCGATACCGCGGGTGATGTACGTTGGTACCTAAGTCCGTTCCGTTTTGATGGCACCGACAGCAATGAAATGCGCGGGGTAATGATGGGTTGGCATCAAATGGACAATGGCGAAATGATTGTCGCTAAAGGCCAAAGCTACATGCGCTATGACTTACTCGGTCGCAAAGTGTTTGAACGTCGCCTGCCACGGGGTTACATTGATCACAGCCATGAAATTATTGCCACAGATCACGGTACCTATATGATCCGTGTTGCGAAGAAAGACTATCACCGTCCAGACGGTAAAGTGGTTAACACCGTACGTGATTATATTATTGAAATCGATGCCACTGGTAATGTTGTCGAAGAGTGGGACTTAAATACCATTCTTGACCCAACTCGCGATGTTTTAATCAAAGCCCTCGATTCTTCGGCTGTTTGCCTAAATATCGATATGGACAAGATGGGTAAGAAAGTTGAACTCGAGCCCGATGCTCCCTTTGGTGACCATGCAGGTATTGGTACCGGTCGTAACTGGTCACATGTAAACTCTATCGATTACGATGCTAAAGATGACTCCATCATTTTATCTTTACGTCACCAAGGAACTGTAAAAGTCGGTCGTGATAAAAAAGTAAAATGGATCTTAGCCGGTAATGTAGGATGGAAAGGATTAAGTGATAAAGTGTTAACCCCTGTTGATGACAAAGGTCGCAAATTGGATTGTAACAGAGGTGTATGTGAGGGTGATTTTGACTTCCCATGGACACAGCATACAGCATGGTTAACTGACCGTGACACCTTAACAGTATTTGATAATGGTGATGGTCGCGGTTTTGACCAACCTGCTATGCCAACCATGAAGTACTCTCGTGGTGTTGAATACAAAATTGACGAAGACAAAATGACCGTTGAACAAGTATGGGAATACGGTAAAGAACGCGGCTATGACTGGTACTCAGCAGTAACTTCTAACGTTAATTACATGTCAGATAAAGACAGTATGTTGATGTTCTCTGCTTCTGCAGGTTTATTTGATAAAGGCCGAAGCCACCCAATCTTAACCGAAGTCTCAGCAGATCAAGACAAAGACATAAAAGTTGAGATCCGCATTAACCATGTTGCACCAAGACTGGTTATGTACCGTGCTCAAGTACTTGATGTAGAACTTGCCTTCTAACTTAGGTTTAATAAAAAGCGCCTTTCAGGCGCTTTTTTTGTTTATGAAACATATGTAACACTAATAAAACTAGGTTATCTAAACCAGCCATTTTGCATAGCTAAAAACACGAGAGCAGATTTATTGTTAGCTCCAAGCCTTTTTTTAGCTTGCTCAAGGTGATAATCAACCCCTCTTCCGCTCAAAAACAGTGCATTGGCTATTTCTATCGTTGTAAAACCTAAAGCTGTTAATCTAACAATATTTTTAGTGCGCTTAGGCACCACTATATCTCCTGGGTTAATCAGATGTGTTAATACGATTTGATTATAATAATACTTAACTTGCTCAGGTGACGGTGAGTAAGATGATTCAAATATCAAAATCAAATACCCTTCAGTGACCTGATTACGAATGATGTTGTAACCTTGTAGAGACTGTTTGGTATTAAGCCCGAAGTGAAAACTAGCACTTTTATTCGACGCTATTAACTCACAGGCATTTGCTCTGTACAAATTATCTGAAACGACAATGTTACTACATTCAAAATTTAGTTCAAATTTAAGCTTCCATGCTCTACAACAATGCGCTTCAGCAGTTGGTTCACTTGCATGTTTAGATTGATAAAAAATCCAACCAATAGGTTTCATCACTTAATCATCGCCTTATTTAGTACATATCGTATTTCCTTTAATTACGACAATTTTAGCGTTCTAATTGGTAGGTTCTGTAAGATCTAGCTTGTTTTCTGAAAAACATAGTAAACCAAAGAGCAGTTGCGACTTACCTCACAAAAGTTGGGGTAAAAAACACCCAAATCATGATTCATCACTCAGTACGACAAACTAATTTATAGTTTACTTGATGCTTAAATAAAAAAATGGAACAAGTGTCCAGCTAAATATAAATACAGATCACATAAATATGTTCTTACTTACTATTTATATTTAAGGTTAAAGAGAATTGTTAGATTTAGCGCTATTTATTTCTAACAAAAAGCTTGTAGCAATTCACTTAACGAATGAAAAACAAACTGGTTAGGTAAACAGATAAGCATAAAATCAATCATCTAAATGTTATTAACTAAGATATTAGGATAACTAACATCTAGATGCGCACAAATCAAACTGACTTATGATTTATCCGTTTATAATTAAGGGTTTACTGCGACATACAAATAAACAGATTCTAGTCATGTGCCGATTTATTTATAGATCCCACTTCTAGATTTGAATAACAACGGATTATGGGTGTTATCTAACAAGGTCTTCAAAGCAAAGTTCACCTTTTTGTCATCAATTTCTTGTTGGCCGTCATGCCAAGACAACTCAGCTAGTACCAACCTTGATAAACGACATAGCTTTTGCACCGTAATATAATCGGGCTTGTATACAAAACTGTTATTTAAAACCAGTAAACCTCTACCAATAACGAGTAGGTCAGAAAAAGCCTCACGGATGATCAATTCATCTGTACAATCTGTTTCTATAAAGCAATTTTTTTTAAATAGTTCGTAAGATTGAGCATGTGTTTTTGCGATTGCTAACTTGGCTCCATCAATAGCATCCTGACTGGCTCGGCGGATTAAACCAAAGTTGCTGCCCAAAAAATTGGTGCCTGTTGGATTTTCGAACAACTCAGCTGCATAAGCTGCATAACCAAAAGCGCAGACAATTTTTTCTGCGGCTGTTAATTGTTCGTCTTTATCTAACCATAGATGTTGTTCAACAGATGCACCTACTGACTCTGCAAACATCCATACTAAGATGTCTTCTTTATTTCGTACCTCCCTGTAAACCGTGCCAGTCGAAAGTGTCGTTTCATTAACAAGATCACGCATGGAAAAATCAAAAATGCCTTTATCTATGATGAGCTTTCTAGCTGCTTTTATAATCACTTTCCTGTATTTGCCCATTGACTACACCTCAATATTTTTTAACCCGTGACGAAGGGCTTAAATTTGTTCTAAACACACCGCTGCATAATGACATTCTAATCTATACCCATTAATAATTCATATTGTTTGTATCTTTTAAAAAACTCAATTGCAAGGTCTCAAGTTCATTGATATATAGGAATACTCACATACTTTTTATTTAATATGTTCTTACACTTATCATGTCAATTAATCAGAAATTTAAACATGACTGTATTAATGATACTGACTAATAATCTGAAGCAATATAAAGTTTAAAAAAATACTTAACTTACTTTGTAAATGGGCATTAGTTAGCTTAGTTTAAACCATCCAATAAGTGATAAATGATGATGAAAAAAGTACTAACAATTGCAGTAATCGCTGCACTTGGTTTGACGGGTTGTGGGTCTGATTCAGATGACACATCTTCTACTCCTATCGCTCCGACACCTGTTGAACCCGCATATGAAAATTTTGAAATAGCAGTAGAACCTAATGCCACTTTTGAGGGTATTGTAAAAGTCTATTTAGGACGTTGGTACCCATGTACTACCGAGCATCCTGAAATGTGTTCAGACGATATGCCTGCTGATTATGCCATTCCTACCACAGGTGCATTAACTGGCGGAACCTATGGAACTGCTCAGTCAACAGATGACGTCGATGTCAACAAACTTTACAACGTAATGACAAGTGACGACAGCCAGTACTACATGGAAATTAAAGCCGATGATATTAAAGCTTTTTCTGCTACTTCGGTAAGGGATGATATTTTTGTAGCTGGTCATTATTCAATTTTAGATGTGATGCTATACGTGTCATCTATCCGTGATGATTTTGAAGTGACTTTAGGTGAGTTCAATACAGAGCGAAATACCTATGATTTTACCACGTCATTTGATGCTAACGGTGATGGTGATTTTGAAGATACCACTGAAGGTGACTACTACAAAAGCGATAACTGGTATGGTGCATTCTTACTCGGTGGTGGTGATTTCCAAAAAGCGATGGGGATCCCACTTCACGAAGCTATGTACGATCGTCTAGATGAGTTTTTAGTGCAACCGAGCATGAACATTCGCTTTCAGCCAGTCTCAGACGCCATGAAAGTACGCCGTCAGCAAATGCAAACGGCAGAAGTTGATCGTTTTAAAGCTAATGGTGGAAAGGTTATATTACCAGAATTACTCGTGAATTTTGGTGATGGACTTGGAGCGCAACTAATAGCAACGAACATTGAAGTTAAACCTTACAACCTTAGACCTGATATCTACCAAAAAGATGTTATCACTATGGCAGATGCCCTCATGAGTGCCTATGAGTCTCATGGTATTGGGTTTAAATTTTCATTTTGGCCAACAGTTTCAACTAACGCCACAGTTGGTTCTTATGCTGTTTCTGAAATTGAAGGTCAGCATGCTTCTGGCCTTTATGGTTGGGTGCTAACCTCGGGTGAAAGCCAAGCTGCAGCAGATTTCTATTGGGGACCAGAATGGCCAAACTATGTAGAAGTGATGAACGGCATGGGCCCTTTTGCGGGTAAATGTGAAATGCTGCGTGATACTGATGGCAATTTAAGTGCTGAGAATGCACAAGAATGTATTGACCATTGGTATGCCATTTTTGGTGGTAACAACACACATGTCATGACTGATGTCAGTGTGATGAGTAATGGTAAAGAATATATCAGTTTTAACTGGAAAGATAACATGTATGAACTTTGGGAAGTGACCCAAAAGAATACTGCAGAAGATGGTCAATACCCAATTTACGATATTAATGAAGCTATAGCCCCTCTTGCTGAAACACACTTTGGTTACGGCATCGCTGATTGCGGCCTGTGCCATAGTATGGATAACATTCACTTAAATGGTGACTCACCTGTATTGCCCGACAATACCGAACCCTACTTCTGTGCATCATGTCACGGCAGTAACGGGGCACCTGTTGGTCATGGTGAAACCAGTCGTTGTTTCTGGTGTCATTCTAACGATAAGTTAATGGCAAATCACGGCGAAGCATCAAAACTCTTTAAGTTTGAAGAGGTTGAGTGTTATGGCGAAACAAACCTTGGTACAGTGCTTAATGGCGAAATGGGTTCATGCGCCGATCAAGTTAAATTGAGCCTTGATATCAACGAAGGTGAAACCCACAATCAAATTCACACCTCAACAGACAACGGTACTACATATGGTGAACTTGATGCCAGTAAAAAACTAACCACTGGTAACAGTGATTGGCGCACCAGTGAAAGCTTCCCAGACCCATACTCTTGTATGACTTGCCACCCAAACCAATAACCTCTTAATTTAAGGTTATAACAGAGCACAACAACGTTTGTGCTCTATTTTTACTACAAACTATTTGCACTGTTATCGATTCGAGTCCATCGCTAATGAGCAATTAAAGCCACCTACCATAAGGTTAACGGTATCATCGAAGACCAAATGCAAGAGTCATAACTTAAAGTCATATTCAATCACCTGACAATTTTTAGGTAATGACAGTTTATTAGACCACGGCTGCAACCCCTGGATTGTATTTTGGAATATTCGTAACCATTCACCATGGCAAATAACGATTAATGTTTCAAAAGTAAAACTCTTGAGGTAATCAAAAAACAACTCTACTCTATTAAGCACCTCGCTAGCTGATTCAGCAGATTCAATGCCAATGAAGTTTCTTTCAAATCGTTGTTCGTATGCTTGCCACATTTCAGCCGACTGATCCCGATAAACCCCTTCTAACGCACCAAAACCTCTTTCACGTAATAACGATGAAGTCTCAATAGAGATTTTTAGATGTTCATTCGCGAGCAATGCGGTACATTTTGCTCGTCCCAGATCACTAGTTAATATATGAGCTGGGTTGAATTTTGCTAGGGCTAGACCGAGTTGCCTAGCTTGTGATTCTCCCAATGAACTTAAGTCACTGTCTAAATGACCTTGTAACCTTCCCTGTTGGTTCCAAATTGTTTCTCCATGACGGCAGAAAAGTATTTTCATATTCAGGTATTTACTCCAAAAAGTTTAACGAGGTCGTAGGCTCGAACAATAATTTTAAAATTGACCATTACCGTAATAAAAAAGGAAATCCAATATAGCCTTCAATTTTACCGATGCTTAACCAATAGCAGGGTAACTTGCTCTAGCCTCATCCATTGCTCTTCCGTTTCAGGTATACCAAAGCGTAAAGCATCTTGTTCATCAGTAAGGCGCGTTAAAATACCATGCTGGCAATAATCAATATGCCACTTCTTTGCCACTGTGAGATAAACTGTTTGAAACAACCCGGTGCCCGTGATCATTCCAGGTAAAATTGACAGCAGGTTTGCTAAACGCTGACTAGATTTCTCCAAACGATGTGTTTGCAGTGCATGCCAAGCTATATCTTTAAATGCATGTGTACAAATGAACCTAGCGGGTCCATTAACACACCATGGGCCTAATTGTGTTTCTAGTTTATCGCGAATGTAGCGTGGGCAAAAAACAAAGCCAGCACGAATACCTGCCAAACCAAAAAACTTGCCTACCGAACGCAAAATAATTAGTTGCTCACTCGTAGCGAGAGCCGGCATCATGCTGTGCTGCGGAGTGATGTCCATAAATGCTTCATCTATCACTAAATAACTGCCATTGGCCGTTAAGTCAGCCAACCACGAAGTTAGCACGTGCGGCGGTATTAAATGAGCCGAAGGGTTATTGGGATTGATGACCAATAATACATCGCAACTGGCTATTTGCGCCGTTGTTGGCGTCGGGTGGCCATTAGCATTTGTGGTCTCAAGGTCATCACCATAAATATCAACTTGCCAGCCCGCCATACGCCAAGCCCGCTCATGCTCTTTATAACCCACTAACGGCAGTAATACCTTGCCGGCGCCACCACGCTCAAACGCCAGCACTTTAGGTAGCGTTTGGATTGCCGACTGCGAACCGGCGACAGGCAGCGGATTTTTGCCGCCGTAATATTTGGCCGCAGCATCAAGTAAGTCATCAGCTTCTTCAGGTAAGCGATTCCAGTATTGCGCAGGGATCTCTGGAATGGGGTAATGCCACGGGCTGACTCCGGTTGATAAATCAACCCATAACGTCTCAGCGATATGGTATTGCTTAGCGACCTCTTTTAAGCGGCCACCATGATGTAATAAAGTCATAAAAACCTCTGACAAAGACCGAGTACTAACAACAAAGCAATCAACAAAATAGCACTTAACCACACCAACTTAACCGCCCGAGATATATCACTGGCAATAGCATTTCGGCCACCTCCCAAAATGGGTTTATCACAATGATAACCATCATACTCAGCGGCTCCGCCTAATGAGATATTTAAGCTTCCAGCCCCCGTAGCCATCACGACACCACCATTGGGGCTAGCACATTTAGCCGCTTGCGTACGCCAGCAATGAAAGGCCAGCTTGGTGTTACCGCCCAAAGCGTAAGCCACTGCACACAGTCGAGCAGGAATGTAATTGAGCAGGTCATCGAGTTTTGCCGCTGCCCAACCAAAATGTAAAAAGGTACTGTTTTTATAGCCCCACATCGCATCTAGCGTATTAGAAATTCTGTACAAGATAATCCCCGGCACACCCGCAACACAAAACCAAAATAGCGCGCCAAAAACCGCGTCATTGCCGTTTTCTAACACCGACTCTAACGTGGCATTCACCACCTGCTGCTCGCTCATATTTTCAGTTTTACGGCTAACAATCATGCTCACTTTATGCTTGGCGAGAGAAAGATTTTTTTGCGCTAAAGCCGATCCAACAGCATTACCATGTTCAGCAAGACTGCGGCCGCCAATGGCAAAGTAGACTATCGACACTTCAAGCCACCAAAGGTTTGGCAGCCAGATAAACGGAATAATGGGCAGCAACACGAGCACAACTGCTATCACCCCTCTTATTCTGCTCGGATGCCAAAGGCTATGTTTGACCTTAGCAATATAATTACCAAGGCCCACCAGCGGATGAAAACGCGGTATCTCACCGATCAAAATATCTAATAATATCGCGACGGTGATAACACTCGCGCAGTAAAAAGGGTCAAGCAACATGTAAGTCTCGAATAGTTGATGTTGAGGATAGCTGCATAATCAACTCACCTTCATCAGTTGACGTTAACAGTTGCACTGGTTTACCTAACTGCTGTAATACTTCGGCAATATCGGCTTGGCTGGTTAAGTAGTAATCACTCTTCAATGCTTGTTGATTGAAGTGCATTAATGCTACCGCAGCTCGCTCCTCAACCCAATAAGTGTTTATCTTACCTAACAGATAATTTGGCAACATCATCTGTTGACGATAAGCGCTTATACAAGATTGAGCATTTACGCTGTGAGGTCGAACATGACTCACTGCATCATCAGCAGCAGTGAGTTCCATCTCACCAGGTTGTGGTGTTGCCGCCAAGGTAATGAACATCCCCAGCTCCGCGAAGTATTGCACCACAACTTGAGGACCTGATAGCTGCCACGACCACAAACGCGTGTCGAGCCCAGCTATTTTAGCGCTAGCAAATAAGCCTTTAGCGCTGTGAATATCACTCAACCATAACGAACGGGCAGCGAGTACGGCTGGCCATTCTGCCGGATCAATACCGTATTCATATTGTACCTCAGGGGCAAACACGACTTCGGCGCCCGCCATACGGAGGCTGTCACCGGCTTCCTCCTGGCTACGGTCAAGCATAATCACTTGCCCTGTCAGCGGTAAGCAGTTACGCCAATTTAGCTCATCAGCCAAACTGACCACTTGTCCCATAATCACCAGCACAGGACTACCGTCGTGATGCATGGCGTCATCCATCACTTGATCAATACTCCCTAAGGTGGTGACACGCATTTGCTGATTGTGTCGAGTCGCCGATGAGATTAGCGCTACTGGAGTGTCTGCGCTGCGGCCGCGTTCAATTAAGTGCGCAGCGTGATGAGCCAGCTTTTTAGCGGCCATATATAACACCAAAGTACCACTGCTACTGCCCATTGACGCCCAGTTGCTAATGGTACTGGACAATAGATGGCCACTGGCAAATGTCACATCCGACGCTATGCCGTTACTCGTTAGCGGAAAGCCAGCGCTTGCCGCCGCCCCCAATGCCGAGGTGATCCCCGGTACAATTTCATACTCAACGCCATAATGCGTTAAGCTGCGGCACTCTTCAGTACCACGACCAAAAATAAACGGATCGCCAGACTTTAATCGTAAAACCTGTTTACCCAGTAAGGCTTGCTCGACTACATCGGGATGCATGCCATATTCTATACTGCCACTGCAATAGCCGCGGTAACCCACAGGTAATAATGTTTTGTCACTAGGTATTAGCGATAAAATGGCCGGGCTAACCAACAAGTCATAGCAAACAACATCGCAATGCTCGATAAGTTTAAGCGCGCGCCAAGTCAATAACTCCGGTGATCCTGGACCTGCGCCAACGAGGAAGACTTTTCCTGGTGCAACTTTCGAGACTGTATTCATGACGCTTCCTTTTCTACAACCACGCGAGCCCGGCGGAAACCATGGCTAAAGGTATTGTCATACAGCTTGGAATCATTAAAGTCGCTGTGGTTGAGTACTTTGCTCACAATGATCATCGCAGTGGCTTTAATGCCAGCAGCTTCTACTTTTTCAGTAATCGTATCTAAAGTGCCACGAATAATACGTTGCTGTGGATGAGAGGCTTTTTCGACAACTGCAATCGGCCAATCTCCGCTGTAAACATCTTTAAGTTCACGCACAACTTTACGGATCAAACTAATCGATAAGAACAAGCACAGTGTGGCTTCATGCTGCGCTAGCGACTTAAGGTTCTCTTTATCGGGTACCGGTGTTCGACCTGATGCACGGCTTAAAATAATCGTTTGGCACACTTCAGGTAACGTTAACTCTTGGCCCAAGGCCGCGGCACTGGCTTGAAAACTACTCACTCCCGGGATCACTTGCCAATCGATTTCGAGTGCATCTAAGCGGCGAGTTGTTTCAGCAAGTGAGCTATATATCGATAAATCACCCGTCTGCACACGAGCAACATCTTGCCCAGCGATATGTGCTTTACGACAAACATCAACGATTTCGTCTAAGTCCATGGCTTCAGAGCTCAGAACTAATGCATCTTCTCGTGCACGCGCAACTACTTCTGCAGGGACCAATGAGCCGGTGTAAAGTACTACAGGGCAACGTTCAACTAGCTTGGCGCCTTTTACGGTAATTAAATCTGGGTCACCTGGGCCTGCACCGATAAAAAATACTGTCATGTTATGCTTCTCCTACTGCTGTATTTAAACTTCTACCACGCTGCTGGCCTGCTTTAACGCCGCCATCTTGGTAATCGTATTTATGGTTATAACCACGAGGGGTAATAATTTTATCGCCATACATATAGCTTTGGCTGTTACCAATAATCACTGCCGCCGTCATGCCAAACTCACAATCGGTAAACTCACCCAGCGTTGATAATGTGATCAGTTGTTCATCGCGATAGGCATCTTTTACAATCGCGACTGGCGTGCTGGCATCGCGATGTTCAAGCAAAATCTTTTGTGCGGTAATAATATGTTGCTGTCGACGGCGCGAACGCGGGTTATAAAAGGTAATCGCAAAATCAGCTGCAGCTGCAGCTGCAATACGGCGCTCAATCAAGTCCCACGGTGTCAATAAATCTGACAGCGAAATGGTGCAACTATCGTGACCCAACGGCGTACCGACCAGCGAAGCACATGAAATAGCCGCAGTAATACCTGGCACCATCACGACCTCAAGCGGATCTGTTGGTTTCCAGTCATAAAATGCCAGCATTTCATAAACTAATGAGCCCATAGCATATATCCCAGCATCACCCGACGACACCACGGCAACCCTTTCACCAGCCAATGCTTTTTCAACGGCAACTCTTGCTCGAGCCACTTCGCTGGTCATGCCATTGGCGACAACATTTTGATCGGTTAATACAAAGCCTAATGAGTCGATATAAGGCTTATAGCCGACAACCAATTGTGCATCCGTAAGCGCTTTACTCGCCATCGGGGTCAATAAGCTTTCACTACCGGGACCGATACCTACAATGGTCAATTTTCCAGTCATATTTTGTAAAATCCTAATAAATAATTAATATTTTTTGATGCTAGCTAAGTGCTTTTGGACAAAGAGCATTTAGACGTAATAAGCTGTTATTACACTGATTAAGCACATTTTCGATCACGGGTTCAAAATCAATCAAACACCAACGGTCACCACAAATAGGGGCCATCACATCGACTTCAACAAGGGTGGAAAGATCGTCCGCTATGGCTGCTATATCATTGTCAAAATGGTTACCAGACACTAATAACAGCGGCACAATATTGATGCGTTTGTATTGAGCCAGTTCGCGTTTCAATGCTGGACTAATGATCTTGTAAGGGTGAGCGCCTTCAAGTGAGCAGACACGATTATTAGGCGATAGCTGCTCTAATAATGAGGTCAAATACCAAATACTGTGAAAGCCACTGTTAGCTAGATCTGGTGCGCCATGATAGATATACAGGTTCAACTGTTGTTGATCATCGCCAATGTGTTGCTGTAGCTCATTGATGACATTTGAGCTTTTTAAGCTGTGTTGTAAAATTGCAGGGGTATAAGTAATGTTGGCAAAGCTTATCTGCTGAAATGCCTCAACCACTTGCACCATGCGCTGATGTTCATCTGTTGGAAATAAATAACCAGAAACCACACAAATTTGTTTATAACCACATCGGTCGGCATAAGCTAATTGCTGCGCCAGAGTGGCAAATTGCATTTCTTCCGCGCCAGTTGTAGCTGTTGCATCAGCATTATTTTCAGCATCTTGCTTGGTCAGTAATTTCAAAACCGTGCGCGATGAGGTTGCCAGTAACACATCGGCATCAGGGAAACGCGCCGCGATTTTTTGCTTAAGAGCCACGTATTTATATTGATTTACCACTGAGCCAAAACAGCTCAAAATAATCGCGGTGCCACGGGTAAAATGTCTAAGGTGTTTCATGTGCATCCTTAAGTGGAGCTAGGGGAAAATTGGGAAAGGTTTGTTCTGTCAACGCCTCGTGCTCAGCATCGTCTAGCTTCGCTGATAATTGCCTAGCCAAAAAATCACATAAGCCACGACTAATACGCGGTCGCATTTGAGCGCCAGATAAGGTCAGCGTAAAGCCATGGGTTTGACGACTGCAGGGGTTAACAACATTACCGAGATGCGGCTGACAACTCACACACAGGAGTTTGTTCAGCCCTAAAACCTGCTGCGCCCACTGCGCAATAAACTGCTGTAACGCCACATCTTTCGGCCAAGGAATGGCTAAATAGATCAAGTCGTAGTCATGCATTGCGGCTAGTGGTAATTGATAAAAATCGGCGTTAATGACCGGCCCATCAAACGCCATTGATAGCGCTGGTGAAGCCAAGGTCATTAGGCTGACATCAGTTTGATACCGCAGTGCACTTTTGAGTTTAATCTGCCCCGCTTTGCCTGCGCCGATCACCAGCACCCGCAGCGGTTTAGAAACAATTAGCGGCATCATTTGGCGTTCTCTTTAACGGCAAGGTAGCGTGATGGAACGCACGTGTTTAACGGCGTATTTTGCTGCAAAGCACTCATCACTTTACGCCACTGTAATTCATCGAACTCATCAACATGCGACAACCACATACCGTGGTTATGCATCAATTCCGTTTGCTGTGAACCTTGATATATCACCATTGGACTGGCGTGGCCGCAACAGCCAAAGCAGTGACTACGACTGACTTTTATGCGCTCTGGGCCACGGTTTAGGCCTAACTCACGTAACAAGCAACGCAAGTCATGGGCAATACCACTTGTTAGGTGTTTGCCATTATCAGCAGTAACATCGCTTTGCGCTTTAGATTTAACGCAGCGAGCAGCATCACACACAAAAATGTGGTACGCAAAATCGCTAATGGGACGCTTAATCGGCGGACGTGATGAGCCTTTTTTACCATGAGTGGCATGGGAGACCGGCTCTGCAAGCCTTGTGTCAGGTCCCGTTGATGAAGCGGTAAAGTCACGACGGCATACGGCGATAGTCATGTTGTAACCACTATCGTTAAATTTTGTTTTTTCAAGCAGCAGCTGCGTTTGCTCGGCCCCATGTAAACAAGCCGCTTCAGCCACCGACGCCACGCCAATACAGCGCATGACGGTGGCAGAAGGATTGGCAATACCTTTAACGTCAGCTAAACAAGTTTTGTTATAGGTAATAAAAGGGCGATCAAGTTCGGCAGCAAGTTCAATAATACCTGTTTCATCGGCTTTTAAATCCACTGATACCAATGATGCAATGGCGTGCTCACTTAAATTAGCCGCCTCAAAAACCTGCTTTAGACCTTTGCGCAATACTGCCAGTGGTGTATTACGGTCACAGCCAATACCGACCACCAAAGAGCGTGGACGCCAAATTACGGTGGGCTGTTCGATTGGCAACCAGTCTGGTTGACTGAGTTGATCGCTAATCAAAATGCAGGCATTAACTTTTAGCTGATCACGCTCGGCACAGACATATTCACCGCTCTGAGCATTATTAATCAGCTTGATATGTGTCGGTAATGGATGAGAAAATGGCCACCAATGTGACTCACCCGTTTGTTGATAAATCAACACTGGGCGTTGGTTAACAATACAGGCACTCACCGGCGTAACAGCCGCTTCTGAATCAGTATCGAGCAGCCAATTAAATGGCTGCCCCATCATATCTACTGACAATGTTTGTGCATTATCAGATGCCGTAGTAACGACTGCTTGACCCGCTAAACAATGAGCAACTTGCTGGGTTAATGCATTGGCACCACCGCGATGACCGCCGCTGAAAGCCACGGCGAAATGCCCTTGTTCATCAACACAAACCACTGCAGGATCATGGCGTTTATCCACTAGCAATGGCGCTAACAATCGCGCCGCGATACCGACGCTGAACACACAAATATGTTGTTCATGCTCAGTAAAACGACTGCTTATATGGTGGCTCAAAGGTAACACAAACGCTGTTTCATGAGGTGCTAGCTTATCTGCTGTTTGTATTAGCGCATCGCTAACAAACACCTCAACCGCTGGCCATGCTTGTGCCAACTTGGCCGCTATAACGCGCCCATGCTGAGTAATGACATGCACCGCAATCGTCATTACGCCACTCCACCATGACGTAAAATGCCTTTACGTTGACGCACTGATAACTGCACTGTCGCAAAATAACAGAAATCGCTCGGTACTTCTCTTAAGTCGGTAAATACACGCTCACGTTCATCACTTGCGTAAGACACGTAGGTAGCGCAATCTAGCAATCCAAGGGGGGTTAACACTTTAATCAGTTCAGGCACCATACGACCCGATTTCAACAAAATAATCGTATCGAACTGCTCCACTAATTGCGGTAGCATGCTGACACCGTAAGTTGCTGGAACAACACAGAAACGTTCTTCACCGTCTGCCAATGGCACCTTAGTGGCCGCTGGCACTGCTGTTAATGATGTCACCCCAGGAACCACTTCAAGTTCAGGCGATTGTTCAGTAAAAATGTCCGCTAACTCATCTTGAATGTAAGCCCAAGTACTGAATACTGATGGATCACCTTCAGTGACAAATGCTACATCTTTACCTGCACTTAAATGCGCTGCAATCTGCTGTGCGCCTTGCTGCCAAGCGGGGACAGTAATAGTGTGGTCTTTCGTCATCGGGAACCATAAGTAACAACGTTCACCGACCATCTGCTCATCCGCGATGGCGCCGCGCACTATTGACCAGGCAAATGAATCCGCTTGGCCTTTATTCTTTTCAGGGATAGCTATCACATCAATATTTTTTAATAACTCAACACTACGGAGAGTCATTAAACTGCTGTCGCCTGGGCCTACGCCTACAGCGTAAAGTTTTCCTAATTTTTTGCTCATGAGTTGTCTTCTTTAGTGATCACAAATAGGTGGATTGGATTTTCAGCTTGATAACGCTGATATTGCGCCAAAGGTTGCGAGTGAGCGTGCTGTAACATCAGCACTTCAAACTGCAACTGACGCTGCTGACAAAGTTGGTAAAACTGGGCCACACTGTCGAGTGTCACCGCCGATAAAATAAGAGTTCCTTTGGGGTGTAGCGCATTGATAGCGACATCGATAATCGGGTCAACTTGCCCGCGTGTACCACCAATAAATATGGCGTTGGGGCGAGGAAGTTCGGCTAAACCAAGAGGGGCTTTTTGCTTTATGAGAGTTAGGTTATCAACTTTATGCCGGCGTTGATTACTCTCAATCAACGGGTGGCAGTCGGGGTTACATTCAACCGAAAACACCTGCCCTTGCCATGTCTGCTTTGCCGCTTCAATACCAATGGAACCAGAGCCTGCACCTATGTCCCACATCACACTGTCACGCCTTAGCCCTAATTTGGCCACGGCAATGGCACGAACACTCGCTTTAGTGATTAAGCCATTAAGCGGACTACGGCTGTGATAAGCCTCATCAGCACAGTGCTGGGTGTATCCGCCCCAATATGGTTGATTACCACGGCGCAGTAACATGACATTTAAACGGCTAAAATGTTGTTCATCTAGCTGAATTAACTCGGTAATACTGTAATGTCCAATACGTTCATTACAGCCAGCTAAGTTTTCGCAAACTGCAACACTCCACTCACTTTCATCAAACTGAGCGAGGTACTTGGCCACAACCACTGGGGTATTTTCATGGTCAGTTAATAATGCCACCGCGTCATACTGTTGCAGCTTGGCAACCAAACCTTTCAGTGCTCGACCATGGACGGACAACGTCACCAAATCATTACTGCTCATTAAGGTTTTTGCACACGCTAACTGCACGCTACTGACATTAGGCAGTACCATGACTTCAATCGGTAATTGCGCGGCTTGTACCGCGGCAATTAAGCGGCTGCCAAGCCCAAAAAACAATGGGTCACCCGATGCCAACACGCACACATCTTGCGTTTTAGCCTGTTCGATGATGCGGCTAATATAGGCGTTCAACCCGCTAGTAAACTCAATGATCTCACCGCTAAACTGCGGGAAAAAAGCTAAGTGGCGCTCAGCCCCAGCCAATGATTCAGCCATGGCTATTTCATTGATGCTGCGACTACTTAAACTCACGCAACCATCATCGCCAAGGCCAATCAAACTGATTTTCCCCATCATTTGGCAGCCTCAACCATCAACGCATGTAAACTTGAAACAATCAGCGGACTGCCGCCCTTGCGCCCCATCGAAGCGATATAATCGACATCAGACTGCTCAGTCAATGCCAGCTTAGATTCAACAGCCTTAACAAACCCTACTGGAATACCGATGATTAACGCGGGCTTGATTTCGTTTTCAGCTACCATGCGTAGTATTTCGTATAGTGCGGTAGGTGCATTACCAATACCGACAATCGCCCCATCCAGTAACCCTATATCACGCGCTTTGCGCATTGCTTCAACCGCGCGAGTCCCACCTGACTCTTTGGCCCGCTCAATGACATCGGCATCACTAATAAAACAATCAGCCTTATTGCCAAATACGTTCATGCGTTGGGCGCTTAAACCAGATTTAATCATGGTGACATCTGAGATAATTGGGCAACCCGCACGAATAGCTTCAATACCTGCTTTCATCGCGTTATCGCTAAAGCTAAACAGTGCTCCATATTCAAAATCACCACTGGTGTGAATTGCACGGCGAACCACGTTCCATTGCGCATCACTCAAATGGCTAATATCAACATGCTCCGCCACTTCGGCGTCAATAATTGAAAATGAACTGGTTTCGATATTGCGGCCTTGAGTGGTCATTTGTTTCATTTGCTGCATTAGCAGTCTCCTTGATGTGCCTGGGCTAACACAGTGCCGTCGAAATTGATGAGGCGTACAGTCAGGGCAAGTTTGTGATGTGCGTAAGCGGCGCAGTTATAAGCCGCTTTAGCGCAAAGTGCTTGATAGAATTGGGGGTGTTTTGTTGGCGGTAATAACGTCAGTAAATGACGACCGGTATTAGCTTGTATAACCGCATTTTTTAGCGCTTGATTACACTGTGTATCATCAAGCAATTGCGCCAA
Source organism: Shewanella youngdeokensis (assembly GCF_033180165.1). Taxonomy (GTDB): domain Bacteria; phylum Pseudomonadota; class Gammaproteobacteria; order Enterobacterales; family Shewanellaceae; genus Shewanella; species Shewanella youngdeokensis. The sequence continues at coordinate 1,990,584 of NZ_CP136522.1, read as the reverse complement.
TATAGAAAAATCGATAGCACGGCCTGTTACATGGGTCATCATGGTGCCACAGGCTAACTTGCACAGTTTGCCAATCATCACGACCACTGTGACGTGCTGTATTCTCTGCCGCACACAAGCGCGCAAACCCACGCCCATAAAGTCACCGGCCTGAATAAAACTTATCGGTTGGCATTGCGGTGCACTGCTCATGGCTTGGGCTTCGGTTCGACTGCCTGTAGTGAGGTATAACGCGGTTAATCCTTGTTGGCGGCCAACCTCAATACTTTGTCGCACAGAGGCCGCATAAGCCGAGGTTGAATAAGGATTCACAGTACCGCGGGTACCGAGAATTGAGACTCCGCCGATCAATCCGAGGCGTTGGCCAATGGTCTGCTTAGCCAATTCTTCGCCGCCAGGCACGCTGATGGTGACGTCTGCGCCAGCAAAATTAAATTGCGCTAACAAGGGCAATAAATGTTGGCAGATCATTTTTCTGGGAACGGGATTAATCGCAGGTTCACCTACCGATAATTCCAGACCCGGTAATGTCACAGTTGCCACCCCATCACCGGCAATAAAGTTAATTCCAGCGATTTGGTTAGGTCTGACAGTGGCAATAATTTCAGCCCCATGAGTACAATCAGGATCATCGCCAGCGTCTTTAATGACTCCTGCTGTAGCACTTTGATTGCCCTCAGTCATGCCGTTAATACCGTAATGGGTAACTGAGAAGATTGCACTTTGATTAATCGGTAAGTTGATTTCGACTTGGCTGCTACACTGCCCAAAAAGATGTTGTAATGCAGCCAAGCTCGCCGCTGTAGCACAGGCTCCAGTGGTAAAACCTTTACGTAATTCGGTTTTTGATTGGCTGGTTCGAATTTGAGTGAGCGTCATTCGTTACCACATACAGGGCAACGAATTAAAAAAGCAGGTATTACACGTTGGCTAAACCACATAGCAGCATCTCAAAGCAAGTAAATCGAGATGCTGAAAATCGGCACAATAAATGTGCACTCTTGATCATCGAGAGCGCCCGCTCGATTTTCAGCAATACTATTGAGGTGGATATCCTGGCTTCTGAGTCATTGCGTACTGTGTCTTCCCGGTTTCCCAGTGACCATTACAGTAAGCTATTCAGTTACAGTTGCGGGTACAGCCCAGACTTTAAATCTGATTCCCCTTTAAACCTTTCGGTTCCTCAACGTTATTACTATAAAAAGTCTTCCGCTTAAAAACACTATGATTTATTACATACAATTAGTGCATGCATTTTTTGTGTGAACTAAAACTCATTATATTATTTTTAATGACTCAAACCACACTAACACCTCAATCAGAGACTTGAGTATGTTAATTCATTTTAAAGACATTTAATTTTCGCTAACAATACATTTCCCAGATTTACTAATGTATCATGTATCAGCTGCTATAAATTTAAACAGTGACCTTAGGCGTACTAACAAGCAGCTATGACCAATCAAATACATCACCCAATACTAAAGCAGACATAAGTTTCACTTCAAATATCGCTTTATATGTTTTCAAAATTCAAATCAATGTAATAAGTCATAGTATTTATTTAGTACTCATTTGTTTGTGAGCTACTGATGATTTCGTTTCTTATTACTTTGCAGTTTAAGTTTTAAGCTTATAGCATGCTTAAAAATTAGGTGTACTACTTCAATGTAGTGTAAATGGGAATTTGGTTAAAAGCCAAAACTGTACCCGCAACTGTAATAGACGAATATACTTATATAATAGCCACTGATTAATATTGGGAAGGCATAAGTATATATTGACGCTAAAGTCAGGAAACCAGCCTAATTATTAATAAAATAATTTTAAAGATTATTTTACAACGAATATTGTCAACTCTATTTTTATGACTTTTTAAACACAAGTCAAAGATTACTGATTTATTCGTTTACTTTCATCCGGCGGGATTACCTGATGACAGCAAGCACTAGTCTTGTCTGCTCATACCTGCCCGTTATAAAGGCAATGTTAATGCAGCTATATTTGCAAGCACAATCACTTGAACAGCTAGCCCATATCACTCAAATTATGGCCATTAGCTCAACCAGTGTTCCAACTGTCGTTGATTTACATGCCCTGCTTAGCCAGATAGACAATCCACATCTCTATTACTTTACGCTATCTCGTGATAGCCCTTTAGTTAAAGAGTTTACCTCGCTCGGCTTACCTATAATGCTTGTTAATCAAGACAGCAAGCAGCTGATGACTAAATATCTGGTGGATAACACAAACCAGTCAATTAACGGCCCTATTAACAATGTTCAGAATGAAACACTAATAAAAGCCTCATTTGAGTGTTCGCAATTAGCATTATTTGCATCTGGACGACAACGATTTAACGGAACGATACACACGAGTAATGACCATTCGTTAGTTTACTGCAGTTTGAAAATGAAAATGCACGCACCACACATTAGTGACTGCCAGATTTTCCTTTGTGACCGTGAACCCTGTTTACAGAGCCAACAGCGTAAAAGCTTAATTACACAATTACGTCAATATACCCATTCAATTAGTCAAGACCGGCATTGGTGCCAATTTACTACAACCAATTGCTTAGGCCATTGTAGCCCTGGTGGCACAGCGATGATCCACCAGCACCATAGCTTGGCATTACCCCCGCTGAAATTACGTTTCATTGAACATTTATCGTTACCGCAATGGCAATCCATTATCGATGCATTACATCTTCGACGTCCATTAACCGACAGTATTGCCACATCACTTATTAACGGAGCAAAGTAATGTTCGTCATTAACAACTCTTTTAGGCCTGTAAAAAGACGTCATAGTTTACTCTTAGTCTTAATTCTGTTCAGCGCTTCGGCGACTGCAAATTGCCCGATTCCTGATCTGACCCAGCCCCCCAAAACGGTGTTAGCGCTAAATCAGACATCAATAGAAAACATGCTGCGCTTAGAGCTACAACAGAACATGGTTGCAACCGCCTATTTAGACGACACAATTCCCGCTCATTTAGCCACAAAAATGGCCGGCATCCCAGAAATTGCCACCAGCTGGCCTAGTCGTGAACAGGTGATGGCGATTAAACCTGACTTGATCTACGCCGGTTTCCCCAGTGCCTTTGGCAAAAGCACATTGGGTACACCACAGTGGTGGAAAAAACGAGATACCTCTGTGTTGGTCAACCCATATACTTGCCTGAAATCGGATTCCCCCTTGGTCTGGGCTGATGCATGGCAGGATTTACATCAGCTAGCTAAGGTATTTAATAAACAAGCTCAAGCCACTGAATTAGAACTGCAAGCCCTTAGCGAATTACCGGCACTGAACAGTGCAAAAAAACCCAAGGTATTACTGCTGGATGTTTATAGCCAGCAAGCACAAATAGGCGCTTGTTGTGGCGGTGCGGACTTAATGATCCGCTTAGCCGGTGGCGACAATGTTGGCGAGTCATTTGAGGGGCGTTGGGCCTCTTTATCCTGGGAGTCTGTTGCACAACAAAACCCCGATATTATTGTATTGGCCACCTACACGCGCAACTCCACATCGGCAATTGAAGCCAAGCTTAAACAACACCCACTGTTGTCCAAAATCAACGCTGTAAAGCACAATCGAATTATCAACATACCTTTTACAGCAACCCTAGCCTCACCTCGTATAGTAGAAGGTATTAGCGTGTTGAACTCGGTCATAACACAATGGCGATAAACACAATGCCATTACGACCAATGCTCATTATTACAGGGCTTATAGTCGCTCTACTGATGTTGTTATTTATATCCTTATTACAAGGCGCTATCGACATCAGCGTTGCTGAAGTTTATACCAGCTTACAGCAGGTTATCAGCCAACAAACAGATGGTAGCTTTGCCACTGATGTGGTTATAGAAATGCGCCTTCCACGCGCAATGCTAGCCATTCTAGTCGGTGGGTTACTTGGGCTAGCAGGCACTTTAGTACAAGCATTAGTGCGTAACCCTATGGCAGATCCCTATTTATTAGGCGTATCTAACGGAGCAGCGCTTGCGGTGGTGTTAGTGGTGGTCACAAGTGCAGGCGCACTGGTGCATCCAATGCTATTACAAACAAGTGCCTGTGTGGGTGGTTTTGTTGCTTTCGCACTCGTGATAATACTGACCTACAACCGAAATAGTCCATTGAATACAAATCAATTAATTCTTGGTGGCATTGCCATTAGCTTCATGTTATCTGCATTGACTTCACTATTAATGATCCGCGCAGACAGCCATTTACTACCGGGCATTATGCAGTGGATGATGGGCTCAATGGTCGATGCTAATTGGCCATCGCTACTGCCATTAACAATCATTCTTGCTATCGCACTAGGGATCAGCTGTTACTTCCATCGTTACTTAGATGCGCTGCTACTGGGTGATGATAAAGCCATTACACTCGGCATCAACCTCAACCGCCATAAATTAATGTGGGCAGTGTTAGTGGCAATACTCACTGGGGTTGCGGTATCTCAAGCTGGGGTTGTTGGATTTATTGGCTTAATGGTACCCCATTTTGCACGTTTTTTAGTGGGCGGGGCTCATCAATATTTACTGCCCATCGCGACCTTACTTGGCATGGTGCTATGTGTGAGTGTCGACATGTTATGTCGCACATTAATCGCACCTGAGGAACTGCCTATAGGTATTCCAATGGCATTGATTGCCATGCCTTTTTTTATCATATTAGTTCGAAGTCGCTATGCAAATTAATATCAAAAATGTCAGTTACTACTTTCGCACAAACAAAGTATTAGATGGGGTTGATTTACAGCTCCCTGCAAAGGCAAAAGTGGGCTTACTTGGTCCAAACGGTTGCGGTAAAACCACTTTACTTAAGTTACTTTGTGGATTGATTAAACCCTCTGCAGGAAGCATTAGTCTCAACCATACCCCCTTGAGCCACCATAACCGTCAACAACTTTCAGCCACCGTCGGATTAATGATGCAACACGCACCCGCGGCGCTGGATTTAACCGTTGCACAAGTTGTGGCGCTAGGGCGAATTCGTCATCGCTGTCAACAAACACTGACTGATGTCTTACAGCAAAACAGCCTAAATGACGTTGCACAAATGAGTTATAACCAACTATCAGGTGGTGAACGTCAGCGAGTGATGTTTGCGCAATTACATTATCAGCAGCCACAACTCATGCTCCTCGACGAACCGGCTAACCATTTAGACATCAATCATTGCTACCAGATCCTTAATAAGGTGAGCCGTTTACAAAACACCAGTATTGCCAGCTATCACTGTTTTAATTTAGCTGCGGTTTTTTGCGATTATCTAGTGTTAATGCAACACGGCAAAATTATTGTCAGTGGCAAGGTAGAGCAAGTACTACAACCCCATTGGCTCAAGCAAGCCTACGGTATTGACGTAGAGATCCTGCGTAATAGTCAAGGTACCCCCATTGTCAGCGTAAAAAACCAATAACCAATAGATCCAACGTAACAAACTCATTAGCCACTTAAATACAATCGAAAGGAAACAACATGAAAACGTATGCGCCGCTGCTTATGGTCCCCCTTTGCATGACACCTCTGGTTCACGCTCAATCGATTGAGGTGATGCAAATTGAAGGTCGACTTGATGAAACTTTGTCACTAAAGCAGGCCGAAAACGGCGTGGCTATGGTCACTATTGGTCGAGAGCAGATTGACCAAGCAGGTACTGCAGACCTTAACGGTATTTTACAGCAATTCGTTCCTGAGCTGACGGCTCTTTCAAAGAATGGGCGCTATGACTATGCAAGTTACTCGCTACAAGGCTCACGCTCGCAAGATATTTTATGGCTCATTGACGGTATTAGAATTAACAACCGTTTATTTGGCGGCGGCTACCTAGACAGTATCAGTACAGCAATGATTGACCGCATTGAAGTCTTACAAGCTGGCCAAGGCGTGATGTACGGTACAGATGCACTCGCCGGCGTGGTAAACATCATCACTCGTAGCTATAAGGGCACCGATGAAGGTCAAATTGGTGTTGGTATTGATACCTTAGGTTCAACTCAACTGCATGGCTATGCAAGTAGCCTTGTCGGTGAAGTTGAGCTAACTGTATTTGGTGCAAGCGATCAATCCGATGGTTATTCGCCTTGGAAAGACAGTGACTACCACTGGACGGCAACGGACAGAGAGCGCGGTTACGATGTGCAAAACTTAGGCGCTAAAATCGCATGGGACAACAGCAATACTCAAATCAGCGTAATGGCACAGTACAACCAAGCAGACCTCGATTATATGCGCAGCTATTACAATGTTGAGACACAAAACCGACGTGAACAAACCTTGCTAACGCTGAGTATTGATAGCCAGTTAACCGACACAACCCAAGCTATCATTAAAGCCTACCATCATAGCTGGGATACTGATTACTTCCGTTTATATCAATATGAAGATGGCAGCATAGATCTGCGTAACAACAATGACTATTGGGGTTTCGAAGACACCGGTGTTAAAGCTTGGTTTGAAGGTAACGCCGGACAACACTTGTGGTCATTAGGAGCAGAATACCAGCAATACAAAGGCAGCGACGTCACCATGGGATTTGAGACGGACACTGAACGTGTTACCGATGTATTTGGTCAGTTCAAACCCCGTTTTGAGTCTATTCCACATCTTAACAGTGCTGTAGGGCTTCGCTATTCAACCATTAGCGATGGTGAAGATGCACTAATTGGTGAACTAAGTGCCAAATACACGATTAACAATGCTTGGAAGTTACGATTAAGTGGCGGTAATAGCTTTCGCTTACCCACTGCTGAGAATCTTTATGCAACTGAAAACACGATGGGCAATCGTGACTTAACGCCAGAGAAAGGCCAAAACATCAATACCGGTTTTCAGTACACGAATGATGACATCAGTATTGACACCAATTTCTACTGGCGCAGTATTACCGATTTAATTGGTAGTTCACAGACTGCTGACGGTCAGTGGCAGTATGTTAACGTCGACAAAGAAGTAAATACGCTTGGACTCGGCAGTAGTATTGATTGGAGTATTAATCAGCAGTTATCAACACAATTGAGTGCGACATATAACGAAATAAATGACAAGAATGATGAGCAAACATTACTTAATATTCCAGAAGTTACCGCTAATTGGCACCTAGCATTTGATCATAGCAAGTACGATTACGGTATATGGAGTCATGTTAGTTATATTGGTAATATGGAAGCATATGATATCGAATACGGTAATTATGCTTTAGTTGATATTGGTATTTATTATAACTTTGGAAACCAAGAGCAGCACCGCCTGCAATTAAAAATAGAAAATCTATTTGATACAGATACCAAAACCGGCGTAACGCTCCCTTACAGTGATGCACCAGCGGATTACACTGACGCTATATTTACCTATGGCATTGAACGTAATGCTCAGTTGAGTTATCAGTATAACTTCTAAACAAATTATACCGACATTTGTAAAGGCTAAATATTAATTTAGCCTTTTATTTAAACAAAGGCATTAATATTCATATTTGTCATTGTGACCTCGGTTGTTTTTCAAACAAACAACAAATGCCCCTTACCTTCTATACAGGTGATCAGAAAAAGTCTTGTTAATAGTAAGCTATGATTTCTAATGCGCTTATAAACAAAATACTGCACTTAATACAACTCTGATTGGTTAAACATTGAACTGCAATTTTAAGTATTACTCTAAATATACTAGGAGAATTAACACACTTTTCTTCAATAAATTTTCATTGTGATTATTATCACGTTACCCCGTCAATTTTCTCTATATATTCGCAACCACTAAAGGGCGCTAATTTAGCTTAATCGGGAACGTGGTTAAAACCCACGGCTGTACCTGCAACTGTAAACAGAGCGAAACATTATTACCACTGGTTAACCCGGGAAGGAATGTTTCTAGATGCTGTGAGCCAGGAAACCGACCCTAAAGCACTATTGACTCAAGCGGGTTTCTTGAGCAAGTAGACTATAGATGTGTCTAGGTTTCCCAAAACTACTACATACACACTTCTATTTTCTATTCGTCAGTGGGTATTCCTTGCAATCAAAGGCGTACACCACGGCGCATTTTCCCGCAAATTTCAAACTCAAAAAATTAAAGGATAATCATGAGTTTTAAACTGCGACTTTCTATCTTAACAATGGCTATTTGCCAAACATTCGCCGCGACAGCTGCAGCCCCAGCCAATCCAACAATGGAATTAATCACCGTCACTGGTGATAGGTTTGATAACACCCCTGAACAACAACTCACAGTTATTAATACTATCGAACGTGAAGAAATCGCTCGGTTAAGCCCTAAATCAGTCGCTGATTTATTGGAAGTTTTGCCTGGTGTAAGCGTCAGCCGCGACGGTGGAGCTGGTCAATCTTCAAGCATCAGTATGCGTGGCACTAATTCTGGCCATGTTCTCGTTTTGGTTGACGGAGTACGCATCGGTTCAGCCACATTAGGAGCCGTCAGTTTTAATGCGCTTTCACCTGAAAACATTGAACGCATTGAAGTTGTCAAAGGCCCAAGAGCCGCTATTTGGGGCAGCGATGCTATTGGTGGCGTGATTCAAATTTTCACTCGTAAGCTTCAAGGCGGCGAATGGTTTGCTTCAGCGGAATATGGTAGCGATACTTATGTCCGTGGTACCGCTGGCGTGGGGCTCAGTCACGGTGACGGTAGCACTAGCTTGAGTGTTAATAGCGAGCAAAGTGACGGTTATGATATTAAAGATGATACTGAAACCGATGACGACGGTTACGACCGTGTTGGCGTCAGTATTAATGGTCAGCAGAACCTCAATCAGCAATGGTTACTCACTTGGGCAGGCCAACTGGAAACCGGCAGTTATGACTACGACAATACAACTTATTATGGTCCTGGTGTAAATGAAGCTGATTACGATAATTACTTGTGGAGTGCTGCAGCGCAATACCAAGGTGACAAGCTCACCAGTAAGCTGGCTTTAGGGCAATCTCGTGATCAAAACGAACATTTCCGTGCTGATATGCCTGAACTTGGAGTTAACCTATATGAAACAACTCGCGATCAAGTCAACTGGAGTAACCGCTACACAGCCACAAACAACCTAACCTTTATCGGCGGTGTCGACTGGTCAAATGAATCAATTGTAGGTGACTACGCCATTGATGAACGCGATATCGTCGGCCTATATGCACTTGGACGTTACCAGTTAGGTAAGCTACTGATGGAAGGTGTAGTGCGCTATGACGATGTTGAAAACATCGACAGTGAGACCTCATACAACGCCAGTTTAGCATATCAGTTTAATGATGAGTGGCGCGTCTCTTTCGCTTCAGGCACAGGCTTTAAAGCGCCAAGCTTTAACGATCTTTACTGGCCAGGTTCTGGTAACCCCGACTTGGTTTCTGAAACATCAGAAAACCTCGACTTAACCATCAACTACAGCAGCGATATGCTCCGTGGTTACCTAAGTGTCTATCAAAATAAAGTTGAAAACCTGATCCAATGGGCTCCTACCGGTGAAACCGATGACTATGGTTGGGACGTGTGGAAACCTGCCAATATTCAAGATGCTGAAATCACGGGTGTTGAATTATCCCTTAGCTACAACACTTGGGATCTGGCACATCAGTTAGGTTACAGCTATATCGACGCCATTGACGGTGCAACTGATGAGCAACTATTGGGTCGCAGCGAACATGAGTTTGATTATTCACTCAGCTATGCCTGGTCTGACTTTGACGTCCTCGTTAATTATCATTACCAAGGTGAGCGTAATGACGGCGATAACAATTACGACGGCGTAACTGACTTTTTGGATGCCTACCATCAGGTGGATCTAAGCATAGGTTACAAACTCACAGATACTTGGCAGCTCCGCCTCAAAGCAAGCAACCTACTTGATGAAGAGATCATCGCCGACCAAGACTTATTTAGCCCAGGTCGTCAGGTGTTCTTTAGTGTCAGCTACCAAGCTTTTTAATCCGCAATAATTGTAACTGCGCCGACCCTGTCGGCGCACTATTGGATATCCTCAGTAATGCCAATAAATAGTCAATCTACACCTCACATGGAAGTGAAACACCTTAATTGGGCCACGTCATCAAAGACAGTGCTCGATGACTTGAGCTTCACGATTAATAGAGGCGACTTTGTCGGCATATTAGGTCCCAATGGTGTCGGTAAGTCCTCCCTATTGCGCTGTATGTATCAATACATGACGCCCGATAGTGGCGAAATCATGTTGAATGGGCAAAATATAGCATCGATTCCTCATCGACAGTTTGCTTCAAAAGTCGCTGTCGTGTTGCAACACACCCCCGTCGGTTTTTCAATGACGGCAAAGCAACTGTTAACTACAGGTCTACTTAATCAACAAAAGTGGTGGCAAAAAATTGATCATGCCGCCGAGAAGATTGAAATAGATCGTGTTTTATCACTGGTGAATTTAACCGAGAAAGCCGAACAAGTTTTTGAATCACTTTCTGGCGGCGAGCAACAGCGACTGCTTATAGCTAGAGCATTATTGCAAAAGCCAGAAGTGTTATTACTCGACGAACCGACCAACCATCTTGATGTTGGTTATCAGGTCGAAATATTAAAATTGATAAAAGGCTTAGATATTACCGTAATCGCCAGCATTCACGACCTTAATTTGGCCAGCGCATTTTGCGATAAACTACTGTTACTGCAAGAAGGCAAGTTGATCAAAAGTGGCACACCAGCAGAAGTCTTAACTCCTACCAGTATCGAAAATATCTACGGGATCAAAACCGAAGTAGACAAGCACCCTCAAGGCGCACATCCCCGTGTAACTTACCATTTTGATGGGGGACGTCATGCGGCTGTTTAACCCTCACGTTTTATTGGCAATATTAATCCCTCTTGCTGTTATATCTCCTTTAGTTGCCATCGTACTGGGTACAGCAAACATCAGCTTAACGGAAGTGATAGGCGCTATTAGCCGCACCGTCATCAACTGTTTTGAGCCTGACTATAAAATGATGTTGGCCGACCGTATTATTATTGAACTCAGAATGCCACGAGCATTAATGGCAATGGTCTGCGGCGCAGGCTTGGCAGTATCGGGGTCGGTACTGCAAAGTGTCACCAAAAACCCACTTGCCGACCCATACCTATTTGGTATTTCAGCAGGTGCATCTCTGGGCGCCATTTTAGCGCTAACCGGCGGGCTGACTTTTCTACCATTACCTATTTGCGCCTTTCTTGGTTCGTTAATTGCCGTAGCGGTTGTGGTTGTAATGGCGCGCGATGGGCAAGTAGAAACCTTGGTGCTTTCAGGTGTAGCTATCTCTTTTTTGCTGTCTTCAATTGCCAATTTAGTCCTTTACTTTGGCGACCCTCAAGCGATGCAAGCGGTACTATTTTGGTCACTGGGTAGCTTTAGCCGTGCCACTTGGGACACTTTAATGGTACCCGGCTTTATCGTGCTATTTGCGACCATTATTATCTACCAATTTCAGCGTCCGCTTCAGGCTCTTATGGCCGGAGATGAAAGTGCACATACACAAGGTGTGGCCGTATTACCACTTCGTCTAGGCATGTTGATGCTAACCGCTTTAATGACCTCTTCACTCGTTGCTGCATGTGGTGGGATTGGGTTTGTGGGCTTAATGGTGCCGCACATTGTGCGCATGTTAATCGGCTCAGCCAGTTCAAGTTCTCTGATTGCAACGGCTCTACTAGGCGGCGTATTAATGGTGTGGGTCGATTTATTAGCCAGACTCATTTTACCCTCGCAAGAACTTCCCGTAGGCGTCATGACAGCCATGTTAGGCAGTGTCTTTTTCATCGGTTTACTGGTTAAACGGAAACAAGGTATTAGATAGATGAAACAATTAATTATGGGTGGTGCACGTTCAGGTAAAAGTCGCTTAGCACAAGAATATGCCAAGCAGTGGCAAACTCGCACCCAAGGTGAAGTGATTGTTATCGCCACCGCTGATAATACTGCAGGCGCAATGGCTAAGCGTATTGCGCACCATAAAAGCCAGCGGCCACAACAATGGCAGTTGGTCGAAACCGCCCTAGATTTGGCTAAGGTATTACAACAAGAGAGCCGCAGCGACAACCTCATTTTAGTTGACTGTTTAACCTTGTGGTTATCCAACATTCAACTAAGCGAACGCGTTTGGGGCCAAGAGAAACAAGCCTTACTTGATGCGCTAACGCAAGCGCCTGGCGAAGTAGTCCTCATCAGTAACGAAGTTGGCCAAGGCGTGGTGCCGCTAGGGGAATTATCCAGAGAGTTTGTCGATGAGTCAGGTTGGCTCCACCAAAGCCTAAGCAAGCAGCTTGACCGTGTTACGGTGGCGATTGCCGGCTTGCCCTTGGTGATCAAGTCAGAGGTACTATAAGTGAGGTATCTAACTATTTTGCTAGCAGCGTGCCTGACATTTTCCAGCAGCTTTTACGCCAATGCAGAGCAACAACCCCGCTTGGTGGTGCTCTCCCCTCATGCAGTAGAGATGTTATTCGCCATCGGCGCTGGAGACACCATTGTTGGTACTGTCGACTATGCTGATTACCCGAGTGCAGCCAATGACATTCAACGAATTGGTCGATTTGATTTTATTGATTATGAAGCCGTGATGCTACTGCAACCTGACGCCATCGTGGTTAACACCAGCACCACAACAGCGCCGATGCAGGCTAGATTAAAACAACTCGGATTTACCCTTATAGACTCTAATGTCACCGAACTAAAAGACATCCCGCTACGCTTACATGAACTTGGTGAACTAACTGGGCATGTCGCCCAAGCTAAACAAAGTGCCGACAAATTTGAGCAAACCTTACAAGACTTAAAAACTAGCTATCAAAGCCTGCCCCCTGTAAATGTTTTCTATCAAGTATGGCCAATGCCACTGACAACCACAGCCAGCAGCTGGATGAATGAAATATTTGACGGTTGTGGCGCAAATAATGTGTTCGCCAGCAGTGTCAGTGATTACCCACAAGTTAGCCTCGAACAGGTACTTAGTTCTACTCCAGAGGTGATTATTAAACCGGTATACCATGGCAACAGTAATCAAGAGGCTATCAATTGGGTTGAGTGGCCAGAGATCCCCGCAGTGGCCAATAAACAAATCATCACTATTCAAGGCGATCTGATCCATAGAACTGGGCCGCGTGTACTCAAAGGCATGCTAGAGATCTGTGAAATAGTCAATCAAGCCAGAAGTCAAAAAGAGTCGCAACCACAGGTAATGGATCAATGATCAGCTTATACATTGGCGGCGCCAGAAGTGGTAAGTCGGGTTTGGCTGAGCAAGAAGTAATAGCACACACCTCGCCAACCACCTATATTGCAACAGCGACGCCGAGTACCTCAATGGCTGAGCGTATAACCTTGCATCAGCAACAAAGGCCCCGCAGTTGGACCACCTTAGAAACACCGCTAGCATTGGCGACAGCATTAAAAAGTGCAGATCAGCCAAACAGCGTGATTATCGTTGACTGCCTCACGTTATGGCTGACAAACCAGCTGATGGCGCAAAATAATTTAAGCGAGCAAATTGAGCAGCTTTGTCACACCATCAGCTCACTGCAATGCCATCTTGTTTTGGTCAGTACCGAGGTTGGACAAAGCTTGATCCCTGATGATGACATGAGCCAAGCCTTTGTTGCCGCCAGTGGAATAATGCATCAAAAAATTGCCGCTATCGCTGACAATGTCTATTTCTGCCAAGCCAAGCTTGCCGTTAATTTAAAAGCGCCTGTTCGCTCACTGATGGGAAAGACTCAATGAGCTCACATCTAATGAACTATTGTGAATTTACGCTGTTGCGCCATGGTCAACCAGAACAAGCTGATTGCCTACTGGGGCGAACTAATCCACCACTCACGGCCAAAGGTTGGCAGCAAATGCAGCTCAGTAGTACTGGATTAACCTTTGACCTCATCATCAGCTCTCCTTTAAGCCGATGCCACGCTTACGCTCGGCATTTAGCTCAACAGCATAATAGTCAGTTGATTGTCGATAGTGACTGGCAAGAATTGGATTTTGGCGACTGGGATGGACAAGCCATTAATTCGCTATGGGAAGACCAGCACGGCTATGGAGAGTACTGGCAAGCACCTTTTGACCATACGCCCCCCAATGGCGAAACCACAACGGCACTGTTACAGCGACTCACTAGCAGTATCGGCCGATTAAGCCGTGAATATGCAGGGCAACGGATCCTTATTGTTAGCCATTCCGGCGTAATGCGAATGCTACTCGCTTGGCTGCTCAACAGCACCCAACAAGGGAACCCACACCTGAGCCGTGTTCAACTAGAACATGCTGCAGTACTGCAATTCAATACCTATATCGATGAGGCGAACACGCTGTGGCCTCAGCTTCAAGGACTGAGCAACCCTTCTGTCTCTCTACACTCTCAGGTGGATAATTAAATGAAAACGATCTGTTTTAATATCTTAAATGGTGCCGCTACTCACCTACCGGGCCTGCATCAATTATCTGATGCCGGCGTAGGGCAAAACCTGATGCACCTAACCCCTACCCGAGATGCAGAGTTAATGACATGTGGTCAAAGTCATACCCCATTACCCGGACCAGCCATCAGCTCCGACGGTCTTCTAGGCAATCGCGGCGTCAGTCCTGCGGTTCTCAGTCGCGGTTTGCTGAGGATGTTCCATAAAGCGGGTTATAACATTGAATTTAATAGTTTCAACTTCAATGTACCAAAACCGCTAACAACTCAACAATCCTGGTTAACGGTTAATCAGCATTTCGGTGGGGTTAATAGCAATACTGATGAGCTGGTAAAGCAACATTTATTACCGACTTTAGCAGATCAGGCAAAGCGCGGTGCAATCAGCTTATTAGCTGAATGTGGCGTTGGCGGTACTACATTTTCAACATTGTGGTTACGACTATTAACGGACTTGCGGATCTCACCAGCGGGGAGTACTCAAGACCAAGAAAAACTCGCCATAAAGTCCGCCATACTGGCACAATTAGAACAAGATTACCGACAAGAAACCCCTTATTTCAACCTCGATAAACTGCTGGTAACCCCCAAGTTTCATGATGAAATTCAGCGCGCCATTTGTACACTGATAAATGAGTGGCCAAAGCCGCTGCCTTTACCTACTTTTGTTGGCGGCATGATGTTTGTCGCGCCACTGCTAGCAAGCAGAAAAGCAAATCGCTTAGACCAAGCCGTTAAAATCTCTACCACCCGCTGGGTGTTGCAAGGTGACGGTTCGCAGATTTTAAAACACCTGAATGACCAAGATACCATTGGCGTTAATACCACCCAATTCAATGAATCAACCATGGACTGCATCAAGGTTTATGAGCAAGGAAAGGTCGTTGAAGGCTGCGGTTTAGGCGGTTGCCTTGTATTAGCTGAAGAGTTGGGCTGGAGTGAGCAAGACATCATCAAAGCATTAGAGCAAGCAGTTCACAGTCATCTTAATCATTTCCAAGCAAAAGATATTTCATTAGAGGAACACATTGCATGAGCGGATATAAACTGATGGTGCAAGGCACTACCAGCGATGCAGGTAAAAGCGTTATGGTTGCTGGACTTTGCCGAGTGCTAGCGCGTAAAGGCATAAAAGTCGCCCCTTTTAAACCACAAAATATGGCACTTAATAGTGCTGTCACTACCGACGGTGGTGAGATTGGCCGCGCGCAAGCGGTACAAGCACAAGCGTGTAACCTGCCATTAAGCGTACATATGAACCCAGTACTGCTAAAGCCCAATACCGACACTGGCGCACAAGTTATTATTCGCGGCCAAGCCATTGAAGATATGAATGCCGTTAAATACCACAGCTTTAAACCGCAATTACTCGAAATGGTATTAGACAGTTTTGACATTCTTGGCCAAGGCATGCAGGCCAGACTCGTTGAAGGTGCAGGCAGCCCTGCAGAAGTGAATTTACGCGAGCACGATATTGCCAATATGGGCTTTGCCCTTGCCGCAAATACCCCAGTGGTTATTGTGGCAGATATTGACCGCGGCGGCGTATTTGCCCACTTACATGGCACTTTTGATCTGCTTTCTGCTGCAGAAAAATTGCTGGTAAAAGGCTTTATTATTAATCGCTTTAGAGGCGATATCGCCTTACTAGAAAGCGGACTGACTTGGCTTACCGAGAAAACGGGGGTTCCAGTCATTGGCGTAGTACCTTATTTGCACGGCCTCTACCTTGAAGCTGAAGACGCAATTAACCAACAGCAACTTGACGACGAAAGCCATTTTAAAATCGTGGTGCCGGGTCTGCCGCGCATCAGTAATCATACCGATTTTGATGCATTAAGACTTCACCCAGGTGTTGACCTTTGCTTTGTTAAACCAGGCGACGAACTGCCGCCTGCTGACTTAATCATTTTACCGGGTTCTAAAAGCGTTCGAGGCGATTTAAACGCACTACGAGATCGTGGCTGGGATAAGCAAATCGCTCGACACCTAAGATTCGGAGGCAAGTTAATTGGCATTTGTGGAGGCTACCAAATGCTTGGTCATAGTATCAATGACCCATATGGTATTGAAGGTCAAATAGGCAGCAGTGAAGGGCTTGGCTATTTAAATATCGCCACCACGCTCGATAAAAACAAAACTCTCAAACAGGTAAACGGTGAGCTCAAACTTAATGGCGAAACTCACCCTGTAAAAGGCTATGAGATCCATGCTGGTATTAGCAACGTTAACGAAACTCAACCGATAACATTAGGCACAAAAACTAACAGCTATGCAGATGGCGCAATATGCCCACAGAACCAAGTCTTCGGTACTTATCTTCATGGCGTGTTCGATGAGCCACAAGCCTGCGACGCTCTGCTTAACTGGGCCGGTTACCACCAACAAAAAGCGCGTGATATGTCAGTGCTGCGAGAAGAAAACCTTAATCGACTCGCCGACAGTCTTGAACAGTCGTTAGATCTTGATTCGCTATTTGGCGACATTGAGGGTTGGCACTAATGAGTCACAAACGCGCCTATTGCCCTGCCTTGTTTATTACGGCTCCAAATAGCGACAGCGGTAAAACGACTTTGGTTGCCGCGATGGCAAGATATTGGCGCAATCAAGGCAAACAAGTCAGAGTGTTTAAAACTGGTCCTGATTTTATTGACCCTATCTTTCATGAGTTTGCCAGCGGCCATCCCGCTTACCAGCTTGACCTTGGTATGATGGGGGAAACCATCTGCAAACAACATTTGTACCAAGCAGCCTTGGAAGCCGACCTCATACTTATTGAAGGCGTGATGGGCATGTTTGACGGTGCTAACAGCAGCGCAGCACTAGCAGCAACATTTGGCATTCCGTTGCTCGCAGTCATCCCAGCAGCAAAGATGGCACAAACTTTTGGCGCGATCGCTTACGGTTTGGCTCACTACCAAAGTGATGTCAATTTGTTCGGCGTTATCGCCAACTATGTCGGCAGCCCCGGCCACGCCACCATGCTTAAAGATAGCCTCCCCGAGGGTATTGAGTTTTGTGGCGCGATGCCCAGAGATGCTAGCCTAGCCCTACCAGAAAGGCACCTTGGTCTAGTGCAAGCACAAGAGCTCGAAGGGATCGAGCAGTGGCTAGAAAAAACCGCTGAAGTGCTCGGAAACAGCTGCGAATTACCGCTACCTGAACCGGTTTGCTTCGCAGCGCCATTAACCGATGACGGCCAGTTTTTATCATCAACCACAACATCATTTTTGTCTTCAAAGCCACTGCAGGGGCAAACTATTGCCGTCGCTAAAGATGCTGCATTTTCATTTATCTATCGCGACAATATCACCTTACTTGAATGTGCAGGGGCTAACATAAAGTATTTCTCCCCCATCAACGATGCTGTACTCCCAAACGCTGATAGTCTCTATCTTCCGGGTGGCTATCCCGAGTTACATCTAGACGCGTTAAGCAGCAACAAATCCATGTGCCAATCGATAAAACAACATATTGCGAGCCAGAAACCGACCTTAGCCGAGTGCGGCGGCATGTTGTACCTGCTCGATGAACTGACCACAAAAAGTGGCGATAAAGCCCATATGCTCGGCGCAATCTCAGGCTCTGCCACCATGCAGCACAAGCTGCAAGGTTTAGGTATGCTCAGCGCCGAAATTGATGGTCACACTATGAGTGGTCACTGTTTTCATTATTCAAAATCAGACATTGCATTAACCCCGATTGCCACTGCCTCACAAGCTGGTAAGCACCGCATGCAGGAAAAAATATTTCTGCAGCATAATACCCTCGCCTCTTATGTGCATTGGTACCTACCCAGCGCACCAAAACTGGCTTGCCAGCTGTTTCTTGGGCAAATCCACTCAACCAATGAGCGTGTAACATGAAACGACACATAGGGGCTATTCTCGCCGCAGCCAGCTTTTTAACGCGTTTACCTATGCCACTATGGGTCGTTAAAGACAGCCAAGCAATCTCGCAGGCTAGCCGCTGGTTCTCGCTAATAGGCTTATTTATTGGCTTGGTTGCCGCTGGCTTACTGTTTAGCTTAAGCGCCTTAATGGGCCAAGCCTTAGCGACGGTCTTAACCTTAGTGTTGGTCATTTTACTGACCGGAGCATTTCATGAGGATGGCTTGGCCGATCTTTGCGACGGTTTTGGTGGCGGTTGGGAAAAAAGCCGCAAACTGGCGATTATGAAAGACAGCCAAATCGGTGTTTATGGGGTTTTGGCGCTGATCTGCTCGTTTGCTATCAAGCTGATGGCTTTGCATCAATTGCCACTCATACAAGCCTGTAGTGCGTTAATCATATGCCATGCCGCCAGTCGTGCTATTGCTGGGCTCGTTGCCGTTTTCCTGCCTTACGCCAGAGAAGACGACAACAACAAAACCCCACAAAAGGACGCCAAACTCCCTATCAGAGATCGATTGATTTTAGGTGTTTTCGGCATATTACCTCTGCTGATTTTACCCTTAAACGCCGCCCTGATCTTAGTCGCTATCTGGCTAGCGACCTTTGTCGGTTTGCTTAAATTAATGCAGCGCCATATTCAAGGCTACACCGGAGATACCCTAGGGGCTACTCAACAGATTATAGAGATCTCCGGCCTAATATTTTTTGTTATTTACCACTTTCAAATGACGGTACCAATATGAGTTATAACCCAAAGAAACAACAGCAACACAAAGAAAATGTCGAAAAAGCCGTCGAGAATGCCCAAGAAGAACGCGGCCAACTTTTGGTTATTACGGGTAATGGTAAAGGTAAAACCACCGCAGGTTTTGGCAATATCGTTCGCGCCTTAGGCCATCAACAAAAAGTTGCAGTAGTGCAATTTGTCAAAGGCGTCGGCGAATGTGGTGAGCGTAACTTGCTTGAGTCACTCAAGGTGCCTTTTCATACCATGGCAACCGGATTTAGCTGGAATAGCGAAGACAAGGCCAAAGACAAACTCGCCGCTCAGCAAGCGTGGCAACAAGCCAAAATCTGGCTACAAGATCCTAGCATCGACGTGCTGTTGCTAGATGAACTCACTTACATGATCACTTGGGACTTTATTGAGCTAGACGACATCATCACGACCCTGAAACAACGCCCTACAGAGATGTCGGTCGTGATCACTGGTAGAGCAGCCCACAGAGAGCTTAAAGAATACGCCGATACCGTGAGCGAAGTGCGCCCTGAAAAACATGCTTTTCATCAAGGACTCAAAGCCCGCAAAGGCCTTGACTGGTAATTAATGATGCTTGAACTCGCTAATATTACCGTGACCCCAAAACCTGGCCATTTATTTGATGGCTGGCAAAGTGCTGGGCAATGGCTGCAAAATATGAACCTAACAGGTTTTGAGGTATACCCTCATGGCGAGCTCAATGCCGCAGATATCCCCACTAATTTAGTCGGCGGTTTTCACCTGCAGTCTTTCCCGATCTTGACACCTTTGTTGTACAACGACAGTAAAAGGCTACTGCAGATCTTCGGTGACTGGCAAACAGTGCAGCAGTTCTATGGTGGTGTAAATGCTGATCATATCGTCAAGGTGATGGTCAGCCAGCTTAACCTGGCAGCGGAGCTCAATGCACCCTACGCAGTATTTCACCCGATGGATTGCGATATGGAAAACCTATTTACACAGGATTTCCCCTGGACACTGGACGACACCTTTGCTGCTTGTGCAAAGTTACTTAACATTGCGCTGCCGCAGAGTCATTTTAAAGGTTGGTTACTACTGGAAAACATGTGGTGGCAGCAAAGTTTCAGGCTCGATAACAGGCAGGAATATGACAATCTTCGCCGCCGGATAAACTATAGCAAATGTGGCATTTGTTTCGACTCAGGCCACATGATGGCGACCAATAACGCCCTCAAAGATGAGCCCAGTGCCATTGCATTTTTGATCAACAAATTAAAGCAACTGGATTTAAGCTCAGAGATTAAAACCCTGCATCTCAATAGCAATCTAATCCCTCAGTCTGCTAAGAAAAAGCAGACACCGACCAGCTATGTTAACTGTGACGGCTTTTGGCCACAGTTTGATTGCGCCTTAAAACATATCACTAGACTAGATCCCCATAATGGCTTTAATAGCTGCGACCTTTCACAGCTTGTCGACACTGTCGACCCTAGCTACCTAGTGCATGAAGTCTCGCAGCAAAGCATTCAACAATGGCAACAAACCATTAAGCTGCAGCAGTCGTGCATGTCAGGGATAAGTTGGCAAAAATACGCTTAAGACCATGGCTTTATACTGATATGTCTTAGAAAGCATGTTTGCAGAGAGTATGTTTTACAGAAGTGATATCAATGGTTAACGCGGTATTGCTGTCGCTGAAAGCATAACCTGACATAGGTCGCTTAAAACTTTCAATAGCTTAGCTAAAAAATATAACCATAAAATGACAAATTGTAATATCCACTAATAAATAAGAATAGTGACATGTTATTTTATTACGGCTAAGGTACTAGCACTTTCTAGCTCACTTTTGGACAAAAGCGCGTTAGAACAATTGCTCGATAACTTTAGACTCACATTAGATTCGGTATTGCAGATAAGCCTAGAGATGTCTTGCCATGTATATTCACCTGCACCTGATTGTTCTTGAATGACTTTAAACTGCTTTAGTTGAGTGTCCTCGAATTATACGAATTCAAGCGCTTCAACTAAAGCCATTGTTGCGATTCCTATTATTTGGGTTCTATACAAAAATACCATGGAGGGGCTAGTCTGTGCCCCTGAGAGATCTCATCGCCTACCGTATGATCTCGTACCATGGATTGGTTCTGATATAAGTACCGCCATTTAGTCGAAAATGCTTTCGCTAGGATTAAGTATTATCGAGCTATTTCAAGTAGATGTGGCAAGCTAGAAAGGAATTATACCAGCATACTATCGCTGGCATTCATGTTAATGTGGTTGCCGATGTATTGCTGAACATAAAACGTATAGCGAAGATCAACATGCCCTAATCAAAGACATTCTTTGCAATGTTCTTAATTTTGCTCAGCGAAATAATGCTCTGAGGCATGCTTATACGCAGCAAGTAAACGAGCAGTGGCTAATTGACTAACATCAGCATTGGGTACGACCACCTCAAACACATGATAGCCACCTTCATATTCGTAAAACTCAACCGCCACGCCATTGTTTTTCATTTGCTCAACAAATTCAATCGTTTCATCATAGAACAGGTCCTGATCACCAACAAAAGTAAAGGTGGGTGGTAATCCAGATAAATCTGTTGCTCTGGAGGGGGCTGCGTAAATGGGCACACTATCAGTTTGATACAGATCCCCTAAGTAGAGCTCCCATGCCATACGATTTTTCGTCGAATTCCAAATTAAATGCGTGTTCTGCGTATTAGAAAGTGAGCTATTTCTGTCGTCTAACATCGGATAGAGTGGCATTTGAAACGCGATGTTAATTTTCCCTTGGTCTCGAGCATACAAGGTTGTCGCTGCGGTTAAACCACCGCCAGCACTTCCTCCTGCAATAAACAATTGGCTGTCATTGATACCAAGCTCCGCAGCATTATCTTTCATCCATGCAAGGGTGGCGTAGCTGTCATTTAAAGCAGCAGGGTAAGGGGCCTCATGAGAAAGCCGATATGCAGGCGCAACGATCACGGTGTTTGAGGTGTGAATGAGGTCGGACATAAAACGTATATCTAGCGCTGAGTCTGGTGACCCCATAACATAGCCGCCACCATGCAGATATAAGAGTCCAGCAGCATCGGGAGTCGATTTATCTGAACGCAGTATTACCACTCGAATGTTGTTTCCATCTCGGCCTTTGATGTAGGTTTCTTCTACAACAATCCCTTTATCTAAGTCATAGTTCTCTGGCTCTGCCTGTCGACCTAATGCGATCAGCTGCTCCGGAGTTTCGGCTTGAGTAAAACGATCGACAACATACCCAAACAGCCGCAATTCAGAGTCTACATTCGGGTAAGAGGCGTTCACATGAAAGAACAGAGCTCCCACTATGACAGCCAAAGCCCCCACCAACCCAACTGTCACTTTTATTGCTATACGCATAAATCCTCCCGTTACCATGACTAAGGCCGTTGAGTACACGGTTGACCATAGCGGTATGTTTATTGTTTCCAGCATTATTGCTGATTAATTCTAGTGTTCCAGAGATTAGCAAGTTAAGGAAAAGCCAACTTATACATTTCCCAAAAACAGCTTCCTAAACGGAGGGATCTATTTTGGGAAATGTGTAAGTTTCTTGTTTCATCTCTCAGTATGATCTCGACATCGAATCAAGTAGAAGTGCCCACCATTGAAATGTTGTACTCGATGGGCGCTGATGAAGTTTCATTTAACACAATGAGAAAACTAAAAATTACTATTAAAGGTAAGACAATGAACTCTAAATATATTATTGCCTTGTCATTGGTGCTTATGGCACTAATCAGCATTTCTATTTTGACATGGGGAAGTAATACAAAACTTGCCAATGTGGTGCTAGCTAACACCAACTCAACTGAAGTTGAAAAACTTCCATTAGAAGGTAAAGCTTTTAAATACGACAGCTACCATCCTTACAACATCGGGTTTGATTTAGATAATGCTTTAGCCAGCGCACTATCGGAGATGGATGAAGGCTACGACCTACTGGTCAATAGCACGGTCAATGTTCAGTCATATTATTTAATTGTTTACTTTTCCAAATATTTCACAGTGCAAGGCACAGCCCTTCAATCTGCGGAGCTAAAAAAACAAATGAGTGATGAGGCTTATCAAAACTGGTTGATAAGCAGCAATGTGATCAACATAGCAGGTGATACACAATCCGCCGCACTCAAATAACCTGTAAGCACACTACTAATTTGGCTGAGTAACAACAAATTGGATATTCAATAAATTCTATTCCCGAATGTTCAAACCTCACCTGATAAATTTGTACTACAGCTTTGTTTTTAATTTACTGAGATACCATATATGCCACTACTTAATGACAAAACCCGAATACTACTTAAGTTATTCGTTCCACAAAGAAGGACTCCTAACCCTCAGCATGCTATTCCCAAAGGAGATAAAAACCTTCAAGGAAAGACCATAGTATTTACCGGTGGGACCGATGGCATTGGACGTGGTGCCGTTGAAATGTTGTGTTCAATGGGCGCAAACATTGTCCTGCTCGCTCGAAATAAGACTAAGGCAGAGGCGGTGATTGAGTCGATTAAAGCAGCTCATACGCAAGGTTCGATAAACCTACAAATTTGTGATCTGGCCTCGATGGACAGCGTGAAAGCGTGTGCTGAGCGTATTCTTTCTGAATATCCAAAGATAGATGTTCTGGTGAATAATGCGGGCATCAATATGACCAAGCCTGTTATCACTAACGACAATTTTGAAACGAACTGGGCTATTAATTACTTTGGCCCAAGATTGCTTACTGAACTGCTTCTGGATCGCATTAAAGCGTCAGCGCCGGCACGCATCGTAAACCTCACCACAAATACAGAGTTTATACCTGAAATCGATTTCAATGACATTCAGGCAAGAGTTAATTTCGATACCGACGAAAGCTATGTGGAATCGAAGCTTTCTATGAATATGTTTACTGTCGATTTAGCAAAACAATTGCAAGGTTCTGGCGTAACCGCTAACTCGCTTTGCCCTGGTCATATCCGCTCTAACTTGCTCAGCCACCTTGAAGGTGCTGAAAAAGTCATGAGCTATGTCATGCACTACATGGCTTCACCAACCCTGGTTGGTGCAGACCGAATTGTAAGATTGGCCATCTCATCTGATTTTGATGACGTCACTGGCGCGTACATTTGTGAAGACAAGTTGAAACCTCACCATCAAGAGGCACAGAAACCTGAAAAACGAACACAAGCACAGCAGATGACTACAAAAGCCCTTTCTCGTTGGCTACCTACAAATGAAACTATTATTGAATAATGAGGATTAACATAATGAACAAAAAAACCATACTGATTACTGGATGCAGCACTGGCTTTGGCAAACTGACAGCACGACTTTTTCAAAGCAAAGGCTGGAATGTCATCGCAACAATGCGTTCGCCAGAAAAGGAAACTGAGCTCAACAAGCTTCCTAATGTTCTCTTGACAAGGCTTGATGTCACTGAGCCACAAAGCATCACTGACGCTATCAATGCAGGCATGGAACAATTCGGCACCATTGAGGCACTGGTCAACAATGCGGGCATTTCTGGTATGGGCGTTTTTGAACAGTGGGATGAACACGAGATCAACGCGATATTCAATACCAATGTTTATGGTCCAATGCGTGTTGCTCAACAAGTGTTACCAATAATGCGTAAACAAAAAGAAGGGGTGATCATCAATATCTCATCCCTTGCTGGAATTTTAGGTTCACCCTACTCTTCTGTTTATAGCGCGGCTAAATTTGCTGTCGAAGGCTTAACTGAAGCCCTAGCTCTAGAATATGCCCCGTTCAACATCAAGACAAAAGTCATTGCTCCAGGGGCCTATGAGACCAACTTGTTTACCACGATCCCTCACCGAATTCTTGCTAACGGTGACCAACAAATTAGGGATTACAGTGATAAGATGCTTCAGAAGATGAATGCAACGATGGAGCAGATGCGCCAACAAGGTGCTACAGAATCCGATCCTCAGGAAGTCGCAGATAAAATATACCAATGTGTGACTGAAGAGACTCCTGTGCATAACGTATCAGGAAGCGATGCTGAGTCAATCTTAAAAATGAAAAAGACCATGCCTGAAGATCAGTTGATGAGGGCTATTTCTGACATGTTTGTACCAGAAGTACACACCGCCTAAATGTAAACGCAGTTGAGGAATAGCCAATGAGTAAAGTGAACAATGTCAAATCCATTACCCAATTACATCGCTATTTGGGCCTGCCTAGCCCATTGCACCCGTTGATCACGGTGATTCCTCAATCTACGTTTCAAGGTAAAGTGGAATCAGGTAGCACCTACGCTTTTGAGTTGTATCAGATATCATTGAAACAGGGTATCGAGTGTACTTTGAGCTATGGAAGAAACGCTTATGACTTTGATGATGGCTCAATGGTTTTCATTGCTCCGGGGCAATCGGCAGTCGTTTCTGACATTGAGATAGATCCGAATGCAGCAGGTTGGACAATCGCATTTCATCCAGATCTGATCTCACGCTCAGACCTTGGGGAGAAAATGGATCGGTACACCTTCTTCAATTATGAAAGTAACGAGTCTCTGCACCTTTCCGCCAAAGAAATTGAACTTGCAACCGATATCGCCGAAAAAATTAAGTCTGAATACACACAAAATATCGATCGTCATACTCAGTCATTACTACAATCTAACCTCGAACTCCTCCTAAATTACTGTGTGAGATTCTATGACAGGCAGTTCTACGTTCGGGCTGATTTAAACCGTGATTATCTGGGTCGATTCGAGTCATTTTTAAATAGTTACTACCTTAGTAATAAACCCTTGGAGAAAGGTGTGCCAACAGTTCAATATTGCGGACAGGAGCTAGGACTATCGCCTTATTATTTAAGTGACTTACTAAAACGTGAAACAGGAAAGACTGCGCTGGAATACATCCACCTCTTTCTTATTGAAAAAGCTAAATCGTTAATGCTAGAGGGCAACCTAAGTATTACCCAAATAGCGTGCGATCTTGGTTTCGAATACCCGCAACATTTTTCTAAGCTATTTAAATCCAAGACAGGAATGTCCCCGCGAAGCTTCAAATCATCACAGATGAAACACTAGAGATTGGAGTAATTAAACAATGAAAGTCATCATCACAGGCGCAACAGGTATGGTTGGAAGAAGTGTATTAAACCAATGCCTTGAAAGCGATAATGTGCAAGAAGTACTACTTATCACCCGCGCGTCATTGGCATTGAATCACCCGAAAATAACGGAATTAGTCCACCCTGACTTTTCTGATTTTAGTCAGGTTCAATCAAAGCTTTGTGGCTATGATGCCTGTTTTCATTGCATGGGCATTTCATCATTTGGGGTTGACGAGCAAGACTACAATCACATCACTTATGACATGACTTATGCGTTAGCGTCAGCATTAGTTAATGTCTCTGCGCAAATCACGTTTAATTATCTTAGTGGTACAGGGGCAGATAGCTCGGAGCAAGGCTCTGTAATGTGGGCCAGAGTTAAAGGAAAAACCGAAAACATGTTGCTGAACATCGGATTTGCAGACGCGTATATGTTTAGGCTTGGTGCTCTTTTTCCACAACGAGATATAAAAAGCAAAACTGCTTTATACAACCTGTTATATAACGGTTTACGCCCCTTTTTCCCAATATTAAAGAAA
This sequence comes from Shewanella youngdeokensis, assembly GCF_033180165.1. Classification (GTDB taxonomy): domain Bacteria; phylum Pseudomonadota; class Gammaproteobacteria; order Enterobacterales; family Shewanellaceae; genus Shewanella; species Shewanella youngdeokensis. The sequence goes on along the minus strand of NZ_CP136522.1, from coordinate 1,963,895 downwards.
GTAATACCTATTACGACCAGTGAAGCGCTGGGTAGAGCAATGATCCACTCCGTCAGTTCTCCACAACCATTAAAGGTACTGGAAAACGAAGACATTAATCGATTAGCGATAGATACATAAATGTTTAGCTCTGTATGTTTTATTAGTCGCGCGGGGAGATGTAGAACTTAGCACCATAGGTAGATTATGAACAACAAAACCTGCACTATTGATAGAATTCACTAAAACACAATGGGGCATTTATTTGTTAGTTATTTTGATAACGAGAGGCTGAATAGAAGCAATAGTTGCATTACTGCTTCTATTTTTTGTTAATTTCTCAGGCCATGCTTTAACCTTCAATTCAAGCGATTGATTTATATATGATTAGATTTTGTAATAAAAATACATAACACCATTTTATGTCAATTTATGCTTTAAATTTGTCAGGTTATGGTTATATTATGTCAATATATGCTTTCAGCGACAATTGCTTATGAATAAAGGGCTGTATAGCGCCATCTTAGATAAAAATAGGCATAAAAAAACCGAAGCTAGATTAACTAGCTTCGGTGAATGGTCACTAATATTGCGACCAACATGCTTTTATAAATGTCAGTCATTCATGTTAAATGAACAACTCACTTTATCAGATCTTATACCTAAGCCAATCTAGTCTCAAAAAAAGAACGTAAAATAACTTGGGTATATGACTCAAACAATAAACCGATCAACCTTGCAAGGAGTAAACACGGCTTTATTGTTTGAGATTGATCACCGCATTAGAAACGATACTGCAAGGTTGCCAGTATCAAGTGGGCATCATAATCAAGATTATGTATTCCCAATGTGGTTAGTCCTGTCGGGCCTGTTCCTGGGTAGTATGAGCTTGGAAGCTGTGTATCATCTGAGTCTTCATAAGTCTCAAATTGATATTTCAGTCCAACAACAGTGTGCTCAGTCATTGCATAGGTCGCTTGAACAGTGACGTTATGAGTCGTCGCTTCGTAGTCACCTAACACGTTATAGCCGCTTGAGTAGCTATCACTGATTGAGATAGAGTAACTATAGTCTGCGCTAATGTTGATGCCACGATCGCTCAAACCAGTGTAGTGAAAACCAATGCCAGCAAAACCAAATTGGTCTTCAGTATCAGCTTGCCACATGTCGATATTCGTCGTCTGAGCACTGGCTTGCTCGCTATCAATCCACTGATATCCACCATCAATATTAATGTCTAGATCTTGCAGTGCTTGCCAGCTTAGGCCCAAATCGTAACCGTAGTCTTTAGATTCAACTAAACCGATATCAGTATTGGTGTAGTCATCAAGACCATAGTAACTTCTGAAACTTAGACTTAATGACTCTAGTGGCGCATGAGTGACAAAGATTTCAGCTGTACTGCTCTTTTTATCTGCTAAATAATATTTACGCATCAAAGTATTTTCTTTACTCGAACCCATTTCGTCGTAAAGGAACTCTGAACCACCACGGTCTGAGTAAAGCCCTTTTAAGCGGATATCCCACTTATCAAAACCTGTTGCGCGCCATTGTGCCCAAAAGATGTTGTCATCAGTCTCTTCACGATCCTGATCACTACGTTCCATTTCGATGCGGTCGTATCCCGCTTCAACACGTTGACCTTTACCAAGGTGGTAACTCGCACTCAGCTTGTAAGCGGTTCTTGTCGTATCTAAGTTGCTGTTAGCTTCAAAGTCACCACTGAGCTCATCAAAGCTGTATTGCTCATACTCATTAATTTCAGTCTTGTTGTCACGATCTGAATAATCAATTGAGGCTTTCAGTCTCAGGCCAGAGATCACACTGCTAGTAACTTTAAAGTTAGCATCTAAAGTTTCAACTTCAGTATCGGCATTGGTCAGCCCAGATGTCACACCATTAAGCGTCACAAAATCGGCATCTTGGGTCATGCTGCCTTGAGTTAAACGGCCACTTAGGTGGGTTTTACCCAAAGAATAGCGCCCCGCCAACGTGATAAATTGCGATTGATTGTCTGGTGACTGAGAGCTGATAGGAAAACCTGCGCCATTCATCTCTAGTGAGTCAATATCATTATCAAACCAACTGCCTTTATAACTCAGTTCAGTGAGCCAGTTTTGACCACTCAAACTAACACCAGCAGCCATATTTTGTGTTTGGCTATCGACAGGAGCTACGATGTTAACGGCGGTAATGCTACCGTTACTCATACTTGACGCACGGTTGCCAGTTTTATCTTCATTTGAGAAGCGAATATAACTAGACAGCATATCAAGCTTAAGTTTGGCTTCAATTGCAGACTTTTTACGCTCTAAATCAAGTGATTGGTAAACTAATTGATCTTGCTCAACAAGGTTATTATCTTCAGCAAGCCAAACACTTTCGGCATTTTTACCAAAGCGTTGTTTCTCATCAAAGCTAGCTTTGATGTTCCACACGCCAAGTTCACCTGTTTTTAAGGCGATATAGCCTTGCTCACTACCTAAATGGTCAGCGACTACCTCAGTACGGTAACCTTGCTTGTTATAAACAACATCAGCATTAACACCTGCTGCAAAACCGTCTGTATATTTAAGGTTATTTGCTGCATTGTCGTCATCACTATCCATTGCGCCTAGCTCAATGCCCGCTTGACCAATGACCGACTGATCGCTTGTACATTTTTTACAGGCCCATTTTGAACTGCTGGCTGCTTGAGTTTGTGTATTCGCAGAGGTCACACCAAAATCAAATGCAAAAGCACCGTTACTACAAGTTGCCAGCGCTAATGTAATTAGGCTTAATTTAAATTTCATTTTACGCTCCTTAAAACTGAAATGCTTTACCAGATGGATGATTCGAACCATGGATTTTCCCATGACAATTGAGACAACCTTGACCGCCGGTTTGAATACTCGAATTACCGCTTGGTGCTGTGCCTGCATGTCCGTCATCAGCGTGACACTGCTTACACAACATAGGCACTCTGCTATTTAATAAGGCATCGTTTACGCTACCGTGAGCATTATGACAATTGGCACAATTTTCCATTACTGGAGCGTGTTCCCACAGGAATGGGCCCCGTTTTTCAGCGTGACACTCAAAACAAGTTTGATTAACATCAATTTCATTAAGTGCTGATTCATTCATCGAACCATGTGGGTTATGACATGAACTACACGTCATTTCGCCCCACTTAAGAGGATGGCTTGAACGCTTATTCATATCCGCTTTTGCGCTAATATGACATTCGCTACATACTGCTACTTCTAGGTCTTTAACAAGTACCGGATCTTTGGCCACATGCACGTCATGACAACCAACACAGCTCACATCTTGCTCTGCATGCAAAGAGGTATTCCATGCCATATGTGTAGTGTCGTTGTGACAAGCAGTACAGACGGAGTTTTGCATTTCAGATGTTAATGGCGACTGCTCACCAAAAGTCACCATTGGTTCATTTTTGCCGCGATGTTTTCCTTTAGGGCCATGACAGGCTTCACATTGAAGGCCTGACATTGGGCTTTTGCTATTTAGCTGTCCGTGTACACCATCAAAGATAGCCATTACTGTTTCAGATTTCTTATGGCACATGATGCAACCATCAGCGCCCTTTTTCGAATATTTCCCTTCTTCAAACTTATTCATTAATGTTTCTAAAGGATCTGCACTTACCCCAGAAGAAACGCCTAATAGAAGAACGAGCACTACACTCATCGCATTAAGTATTTTCATCATCATCATCTGCCGTAACGTTTTTAATTATTAAAATATAACTAACTGAAATCATCGAGGTTAAGGCTAGAGGATATAGTGGCAAATTACCCTATGACTTTTGACAGTGTTTGCCATAGTGTTAGCTATGATGTGATTAATCTCACTCCTTCAATATTAAGAAGGCAGCTAATTTTTAGCGAGTTAGGATCGGAGGTGAGTATATGCAAGTAAATAAGAGCTCAAAGATGATATATACATTTGAGCTCTTGGAATATTAATCACAAAATACAATAATAATTGCAATGCATTTTAGTGATTTTATGGCTGTTTAATCCCAACTAAATGTGCGACTGGCGATACCTAAACAGATGCAAATAATCGCCACCAAAAACAATAAATGGTCGCTAATATCTAACAGACCTGCCCCATCAATGATCACAGCTCGATTTGCGTCATTCATATGGGTCAACGGTAAGCAGTCAGCCATAAACCTAACCCAGGGTTTGGCACCTTCCAGTGAAAACCAAATGCCAGATAAGAACATCATCGGCCATGACAGAATATTCAATAGACCATTACACAGCTCATCAGATCGAGTCCGACTCGCAACCAACAAACCGATACTGATCATCGCCGCACTACCAAGTACCGTATTAAGTACCAATAATGCAATATTGCCTTGAGGCTGAATATCAAACAGAACTGCAATCACTACAAATACTAAAATAGAAGAAAGCACTGTGGCCCCAAGCCTTGAGATAAGCTGCGAGGCTAAAAACTGCCATGCCCCAAGTGGAGTCACTTGTAATCGCTTAAGAACCCCGGTTCGACGGTAACGAACAACAACATAACCCACACCATATAACGCAGAAAACATCATGTTCATACCAATAATACCTGGCAAAATCCATTCAACATGGCGAACTGCGTCACCAGTAATTGGCTTAGTCTGTAGCTGAGGTAATTTACTCAGTATTACTTGCTCTAAAATGTAGCCTTGGGCACTGTCAGGGTTAACCCAATACGTATCACCACTAATCAAACCATCAACGAGGTGCCTTGCTACTTTATGTTGAGCTTGTGCTAAATCGTCGTAATGAATAATTTCTATATGCTTTAACGTTTGTAATTGAGTAATTTCTTCAGTTACTCCATAAACACCGAGTTGGTAAAGGCTAGGATTATCATCATCAAACACAAGCACTAATGCAATGATGATGGCAATAGGAAAAAGTAACGACCAACCAAGCGCAGATTTGTCACGGAAAAACTCCGTATTACGCGCAGAAATCAAGGCAAATAATGCATTCATATACGGAGCTCATTACCAGTTAATTTTAAAAAAAGATCTTCAAGATTAGGTTTACGCACCGACATACCTTGTGACGACACATCTGGCCGTTTAAGTGCAGGAAGTAAATCATCAAAGCACTGGCATTCAATGCGTGTTTTACCTGCACATTGGCTCACTTTTACAGGTAAACTATTAAATACATATGCGGGGTACAATCCATCTAGTTCAATAATTTGAGGAAGAAAATTATCATTGAGTAACTGCTCCGGACTCCCCTCTGCAACAAACTGGCCTTTATCCATAATCACTATTTGGTCACACAGCTGCTCAGCTTCATCCATATAATGCGTTGTCAAAATGATAGTTTTACCCTCTTGTTTTATTTGTTTAACCAGTTGCCAAAAATGCAATCTCGCTTGAGGATCAAGCCCTGTTGTTGGCTCATCTAAAAATATTAACTTGGGGTCATTAATCAAACTTAACGCTAACAACAAACGCTGTTTCTGCCCCCCCGACAACGTGTAATGATACTGGTTGGCAACTTCTTGCAATTGACATAGTTGAATGACGTGCGAAATGAGTGCATGGCTTTCATAAAAGCTAGAAAACAGTTTTAGACACTCTTTAACGGTCAAATAATCAGGCAAGGTGGTTTGTTGGAACTGGATCCCGATTTCTTGCTTAAAATTTTTATCAATCGGCAACCCCCGATAAAGAATCTCACCATGGCTGGGTTTGAGCACCCCTTCTAGAATTTCCATCGTAGTGGATTTACCTGCGCCATTAGGCCCTAATAACCCTACACACTGCCCCACATGAACATCAAGATTGATGTTATTAACCGCTGTAAAGTCACCATATCGGTGTGTTAGATCGCGAACACTCAGTAAAACAGACAATACAACCTCAAACCATACAAATAGACCACTATTGTCGGTAGTGCAGCGTTTAAAAACACTAGGGGTTTTAACAGACTTTTATACTTCAAATCATATTTGTGTACTTGTACACAAAGCCACTGTAACGCCCTTGCCTTTAGCGATAATTGCCTCAATATGCCAATAATTCAGCAAAATTGAGAGCTTACATGCGCGCGTTCAAGAAAATCATCTGGCTATTACTGCTTATTACCCCTTTTACAGCCTTTAGTCAGGAAGACGGATCACTCAGAATCGTATCTTTAGCCCCAAACTGGAGCCATACAGTAGCAGAAATTGGCGCAATTGATGATTTAGTCGGCGTAACGCGTTATGCGCGCTTTCCAGCAGAAGTGCCTTTGAGGGTGGAACAGAATCGTATTGCAGTGGTCGGTGGCTTCACTGATATTGCCATCGACAATATCACCCAGCTTAACCCCGATTTAGTGTTGACTGCAACGGGCTTACAGTTACAGCTAAAAGCCAAACTGGAAGCATTGGGGATCAACGTGATCCACATGGAAGAGTCTAGTTTAGCTGAGGTATACCAGAAAATTGCTTTACTGGGTAAAACCATCGACCATCAACAACAGGCGGATGCCTTGGTTAGCTCAATCAAAACAGAGCTAACGGAAATTGCTACGCAGTACAGCAGCTATCCATCGCCCAAAGTCTATTACGAGATCAACTATTTCTATAAATGCGTACCGGGAAAACATTCTTACATGACCGAACTCATTGAGCTAGTCGGGGCAAGAGCAATTTTGTCTGAGCGTGACGGTATTGCCCCCATGGTAACTTGGCCTGAAGTTGTTGCCCAGAACCCAGATGTGATTTTACTGCCGATATGGCCCAATGCGACAGGTCCTATCTTTGAAGGACCACAAGCGGGCAGCGGCACCACCACGGTGGCCGAAGTTCACGCTCGTGAAAACGCCAATAAAGTGAATGCAATAAACAATGATAGCGTACGCTTTATTGATTCTGCAGTGACAAAACAAGCGGGGCCGAATATCCCACAAGCCGCAAGATTACTGGCTGAAGCTATATATGGGCAGAACATTTAAATAAGGCATTTCACTGATTAAGTGTACCGCATTTTTGTGACTTGAAGTTCCACTTACAACGTAAAGTATGTTTTAAGGGGTGACATAGGTTTGCTATGACATATTTCCAGAAAGTCATTTCTGGAAATATTTAACGACATTGCTTAATCAGTGTCTAGTTTTAGTACTGGGGCTTTAAATTATAGACACTGTTAAATGGACACCTATCAACTCAACTCTTAGCTAAAACATTTTCATCAGTATAAAATTTGGGACGCTGCTGATAAAACCTTATCTGGAGTACCAAAAAATTTCTGCGCTCCTTCTTCATTCAGTAATAAACATAAGTCAGAGGCTGCCACCATATTTTTTTCGTTGGTGGTATAAATAACCGTGCATTTTTTAAGGTGGTTCGAAAAGAGTGAGGCTAAATAATGACTATTTTCTTTTTCAGACCCCACAAAAGGCTCATCAATAATCAATACCTTTTGCTGGCAGCGCCCTATTCCTATCATCAGTTTGATCTTACGCAGTACACCGTCTGGCAGGCTTTTTAATAACTGGCTAGTTATAACGGTCGCTTGGCCTTTCGGTAGATATTTTTGTAGATCAAAAAAGTTAACCATCTCGTCAATGTAGTCTTCATCCACAAAGCCGTTATAGAGACGATAATTTGCCAATAAAGAGCCCTGATACAGGTGCAAATCGAATGGAATGTAACAAATGCTGTTTCTATATTTGTAACTATTAAACTGCGATATATTGTAGTTATCCAGTGCAACACCACCTTGAAATCGGCTATCTATACCCGCAAGAATATTAAGTAAGGTGGTTTTACCAGCCCCCGATGGAGCACAAATCGACACTTTTTGAGTCGGGGCCACTTTAAACGATAAATTTGTCAGACCTTTCGACAGTCCCACATAGCGATGTGTTAGCCCTTCGACGGTAACTTCACCTTGAAATTGATTAATGGGTGAACTTTTTTCCATATTGTTACGATCGTCATCAAGTGACATTAGGGCATTGATCTGCCCAGTAGATGCTTTAATTGTGTCGATTTTTGATAACGAATTATATATTCCCATAATTGGGGTTAGCGCTTTCCAAACCAAAATAATAATTGCGAGCATTGCGCCGGCATCTGTTGTTCCAGCCATAACCCCTGACACCGCTGTCACAATACTCGTAATACCTATAACTTGTATTAAGCTCCCACCCATACTTTGCACTTTACTGTTAATAGTGCTGACTTGGTGAGAGTCAGCTAAGCGTTGAATTAATGCAGCATTAAAACGAGATTTCAGCACTAAAAGTAGCGGTAAGCCTTGAATAGACACCGTATGAGACAGAATTTCATTCCAATGATAAGAAATCATTGCATTGGCTCTGGAGCTCTGAGATGCCGCTTTTGCGTAGATGTAGCGCCCATAAATACAGAAACCAATTAATATAAAAATCCCTGCTATCACTGTAATTGCCGCTGTGCCAGACATAATAACAATGGCAATAATAAAGATAAAAATGAACGGCAAGTCAAAATAACTGAGGCTGGATTCTGCTGTTACCAACTTCCTAAATTGGTCAATATCCTTGAGCCTTGCAAGCTGTGAAGAGGTCCCAGCGTTCGATGTCATGGCATAAGGTAGCCACAATAATTTAGACAATACACTATAGGAAATATAACAAGATAGCTCTTTACCTGACGTTGACAAAATGTTCATACGCTGTTTCTTTAGCACGTATTCCGTAAAGGCAACGATAATTGCCCCAAGCGATAACCATATGAGTGTTGAAACCGATGCAGCACTTAATGCAAAATTATATACACTCATGATGAAAAAAGGCTGTACTGCACCAAGTAAGTTAATACCCAAACTTAATTTCACCAACTTTTTGAATTCTGCGCTGTAGCGATAGAAAGAAAACTTTATCCAGTTCTTTTTATCTTGTGACTCTGGTGGTGGTTCTCTAAACAAACGAGAATAACTTGATATATAACAAATTTTCGCAGAAATACTGCTTTCAGTCTCATACTCAAATATATTGTCATTTTCATAATCATATAAAAAAAGTGTATTACTTTTGACCTGTAATAAAATGTAATTCTGTTGTTTAAACGAAATAAACGCGGGGCAGCTAATATCCAACAATTCATCTTTACGGTTGATGTTTACCGTCAGGCATTCGTAGCCAACTCGAGTCAAAGTGGTTTTAAAAGCTGTTAAATGATTTTTATGGTTTACAAATACGTCAGATAAAATACTCGGCGTACCTTCCCATTCAAGGGCGATTAGCGCAGAAGCTAAACCATTGAGCAGAGGCGTCTGCTCAAATCGTTTTTGGTACTGACCATTTTTAAAATGATCTAGCCTTTCATTTAGCTCATCGAACGCAATTAGAGTATCCATTCATTAATCCAACGTAATAGTTTCAATCATAGAATCAACATTAACGATTTTATTACTGACAATAATGAAAGAGTAAGCACCAGTACGAGGCCTTAAACAGGCCAATAGAGCCCTTGCTACCCTCTCGTCATAAACAAGGTCAAAGTCATCAATAACAATCACAAACTTATTATTAAGCAAAGCCCTTACCACTAGTAACAAAAACGATACTTGTCTAGAAAAAACGTTAGCATCATTACCGTTTAATTCGGTATAAAACCCTTGTTTTAATTGGTCAATATCTTCCTTAATCGATAAAGCTTCACATAAAGAATAGGCCGCTTTATGAAGTTGGGGTTTAAAACAAGTAATGTTATCGATAATCGAGCCATCAATAAAACTACTGTTTTTATCAACCTTGACCATTGGCTTGTCTGTCCCATAGTCTCTATAAAACTGTTGCTGGATCCTTTCAAGTAACTCGGTCTTACCACTGCCGGATTTACCTTTTAAGAGGGTGATTTTCCCTTTCGTAAAGTTGATATCTCGCCCTCTAAAAATAAGATCAGGCAGTACACAAGTCTGGGTAGTCGGTTCAACAGAGGTTTTAGCTGGGTTAGAATTTGTTACTTGTGCCAAAAGCGGCTTCACATCATGTGTATTTTGCATCAATAAAATATCGTTAAGCCGATCTATATAGATTTTATTAACCTTCCATTGCCCCATTGTTTTCATTGCCTGTTGATATGGGCCAAAGTAGCGGTTAGTTAACAAGATCACCGCTGCCATAACCCCTTGACTCATATCGGTGGAAATAACACTAATCGCGCCATTAACTACCACAAGAGTCAGCGTTAACTGCTGCACAAGTGATAATACCAACGAGTAATCTGACTCCTGCTTTTCAAACACAGTATTGTAATACTCTCTAATATTGATCATGTTGCTCATTAAATTCTCAACACGATATTCCATCGAGCGGCTTTTAATATCCAATGGGTAGGTGACAATCTCGATTATTTTTGAATTAGTAATTCCTTCTATAGTTGATTTAGTGGACAGCAAGCTCACTTTTTTATTGATCGCAACAAAAGAAAAAACAAACAGTAACAGTGAGGCGCCCCCAATAATTATGCCGGTATTAATGTTAATGATACTTAAAATAACAATGGTAACAGCACAGGTAAAAATATTAATAAACGACGAGACCAGATCCCCGCTAAAGTAAGACTTCAGGTTGGGTATGGTATTGATTCTTTCTAAGTACTCCCCTACCTCAAGGTGCTTGAATCGTGTTGGATTTGCATCACATACTGCTTTAAACAATTGATTAGTCAGCTTTCTCTCAAACACATTACCGACATTTGACACCAATGACTCTTCTATATTCTTAACTTTGTAATCTAAAATAATAGCAAATAATATTATCGCAAAAAGATAGTACAACGTTGAAGCTGATTGATTGGGTATCACCCTGTCAAAAATAATTAATATAGCAAACGGTAATACCAACCCCAAAATGGTTGTTAAAACACTGGAGGTGATTAAAAAAATCAGCTCCGAAAAAGACAGTTTTGGAAGATAGGATAATTTACTCATGCGCATCCTTACTTAACGAGTCTAACCTTTCCAAGTCGAACGAGTTTTTTATGGGCACCATACTGTTAGATAACGTGTTAACAACGTTTAAGTCTATCGGCCCCAGTAACGCATCAAATTTTGTGACATTGATAATGTAGTCATATTGATTAGAATAAAAATCACGAATACTGTCATACAAGTTTGACTCAGATAGCAGTAGGTCTGTTAATGTTTTGGTCCCTATTCGATAAGCTTTTTGAGTTCCTTTATATACCGCATAATTAGACAATATAATTTCTTTTAAAAAATCAATTGCCGTTACATTGTCATTAATATTGAAAACCAACTCGTCAAAACTCAGCCCTACTTCGTCAATGGACTGTTGGTATAGTGACAAACTTTGCATTATCTTGTTTTTATTTTTCTTATATTCATAAATACTCGAACCACCACTAGCTATAGGTACAGTCAAATTGATAGAATATATAAAATCATCTTCGTATGTTTCAACAATGCTATTATTATCACTGAAGTTATAACTAGCTGACGCCGAAAGCGTAGGATAAAATTCTGCTTTTGATTTATCTAACGTGCTTTCGGCCCTGGTCATATTATGCTTAGCTATGATTATGTCGTAATTTTTATGAACCAGATTTTTCTTCAGGCCATTTTGTAAAACTGGTTCAATCGAATTATAGTCTTGATTTAATTGCACATCAAATCTCGGAACTATAGTCGACTGAGTTGTTGAGTTTAAATTGATTAGCGCAATGTTAATGTCACTTTCAATGCTAGCTAGCTTTCTAGCATTTTGCTCTTTTGTTGCATAAGCTTCATACACATCCGTTTTAGGCACATTACCTAGTTCATTGTTACGTTTAATTTGTGCTAATCGGGCGTGTGATGAATTTAACTCCGCTTTCGTTGCTTTGTATTGCGCTTTAAATTTCAAATATGAGAAATAGTTTTCAACAACCTTGATGATAATATCATTAAGGATTTTATTATGCTTTAACTCATTTATCTGCAAATCTAACTTACTTAAGTCATAATCATATACTTTTGAATAATCAAGCAGGATTTGTGAAATAGATAAACTATACCCATTACTATTATATTTATTATCAAATGCCTGACCATTACTTGGATTTGGGTAATCTGTTGTATTTTCTGTCCAGGTCGTATTTGCCTGAATATTCACTGTCGGATAAAAATATGATAACGACTTTTCCTTATCATAATCTGATGAAATCAGCTCAAATTGTGAATTAATCACCTGAAAATTATTTTTCAATGCTTTATCTATCAGTAATGTCAGCTCTTCACTTTTAACTACTGAGATATTTAAAGCAACTATAACCAACACAAGTATTTTTATGTAATACATTAGCTCACCTTATTCATGGCTAAATATTTACGCAGCGCACTGAATATTTCATCTTTTTTATACGGCTTACGAATAACAGAATCCATACCAGCATTGATACATTTATTATGTTCATCATTACTAGTTAACGCTGTTGCACCTATAATCACTCTAGCAGGTAAATCATTTGCAGCATCATATTGCCTGATCCGACTTGTGGCCTCTAACCCATCTACATTGGGCATAATACAATCCATAAAGATGGTTTTATAATCGTAATCCTTAACCGACTCAATTGCTTCTTTACCGTCATTAGCAGTATCACAGTCAAAGCCCAAGTCTGTTAGAATTTTCTTCAAAATAAACTGTTGTAATTTATCATCTTCTACGATTAATATTTTCTCAGTTACTTCTTGCTCAGCAACTGACTTATCGTTGTTAAATTCATCAATTATGTTTGGAATTAATCGACTAGGCGGACATGGTTGATGGAAAACATAATCAACAAACTCCGACAAATCTTCACTATGTTTATCTGCCGCTGACAAAAATAAAAACAGCTTAATCTGTTTTCCTTTCACCCTTGCTTGAACAATTTTGCATAACGAGCTCAAGTTAACGCCTGACATAGTACTAGTTATGATTATGCCGTCTTGTGGCGACAGCCCATTAAGGCAATGAAAAACATCATTTGCAGTTCTAGCAAATTGAGTTGTAGCACCAGAATCGACTAAGGCCTGGTCAATTACATCAATTCCCATACCAGCAGCGCCACAAATGAGCAGCGTTTTTTGCTGTAGCTGGTTGTTGGCATTTTGGTAATCAACTGGGTTAACATCAAATGATATTCTTACTCGGGTGATATCTTCAATATCTTTCTGAATAACATGATAATTCTTAATATTACTGACTAACGCCTTAACTAATGAGCGGTTGGTAATGTCTTTTTTTGGCCTGAGCCCCCAATCTAAGTTTTCAATCTGCGCAATCGATAACATGTCTTGATCGTATACATATAAATCAATATTCAACTGTAGCTTTTCTACTTTCGTTGCATTCGTGCAGCTAAGCGTAAATAACACTTTTTTAGCATCAGAGCTTGAAAGGGTATCGGATATTTGCATAAGCAACATCCAAAATAACCCTGTGTGATGACCATGAAATGACAGTGGAATACTGTTATCGATATAGTATTCGATGGTTTTATTTTGCTGCTTAGATTTAGTCGATAACAACACCACCAGCTCATCGATCAAATCATAGAATTCTACAATCTTACTGTTTGATGTAGTTTCAACTGTTGATAGCAAGTTGAAGTTTTCTGCTAAATTTTCTAACGTTCTTGTTGCTGTAAGCACCTCTTTTGCTTGTGAAACTTCCTGCTGGTTATCGACGTCTACCAACAAATTTATACCACCTTGAATAGTATTAGTGATCCCTCTTATTTCGTAACCAAGCAAATTGTACAAGCGTTGATACAAGTCCGTTTTACTCATTTGCTTATCTAGTTTCTCAAAACTAAATAACAACATTGAGTAGATTTTTTTCTCATCAGAACTTGAATCTACATTAGACAAGCGAGCTTTCAGTGAGCTTTGATTTAATTCTTTCACATCATTTAAGATATTATGAAAAGAGTGCGACAACCTCTTTTTTTCTTTTTCTGAATGAGTGATGTTTGCACGCAACAAATACCAACCAGCAATAAATAACACTAATACTATAAATTGAATTATGAGCATAACTTGCATACTCAGCTCTGAACTAGCTTCTACTCCGCTGGTGACTTTGTTAGCAATAATAAATGACACATCTTTAACCTCTGAAAAGCTGCGCTCGATGTTATCACTTAGTTCATTATAATTTTTTTGCTCATTGAACTTATTAAAGTACAAGTTGAGGAAGTCAAAATTTAAGGTTCCTGATAACGACACTAATTGTTTTTCACTCGAAGCAATAGATGTAAATATGTCAATATTCTTTGAAATCGCCTTAGTCTGAACTAATACTTGCTCACTATTACATTGGTTTGTTGACGATGTACACAGTTCGAGTGTCGACTTTAAAATTTCAAGCTGAGCGGTAATACTCTTAGAGGTATCGATTAATGTAACTTGAGTCTCAGAGATAGGAGCTTCATAGCCAGATGAAAATTTATTAAGGGTATAAATAGCTTGGCTAACCGTTAACACTAATACGATTATAAAAGCGATATTCACTGTTACAGCATTATCTTTAAATTTCATAATTAGCGCTCATTAAATGACTCGTCAAGTGCAGACATAATTGGTTTTAATGCATAATCAATCACTTTTCTTGATCCGGTTTTAATATCAGCAGTAAATTCCATATAAGGAGACAATTGATACTTAACCCCATCTAATTCAAGGTGGCTTTTATCGATTGTCAATTCGGCTAGAAAAAACTCTTCCTCTTTTTCTTCATATGACCCTCTTGAAATTGATGTAATAACTGCATCGACCACACCATATTTTGAAAAATTATATGAATCGAATTTCAACTTTACTTGTTGACCTTTTTCAATAAAGCCAATGTCCTTTCTTGCAATTTTAATTTCTGCATGTAAAGCATCATTCATTGGCGTTATATCTGCAATGCTTTCGCCTGGAGGGATGATGGCAGATAAATAATTAAAACTTAATTTATCGACAGTTCCATCGACGGGCGAATATACAAATAATCGGTCAACTTTGTCTGAAATAGATGGCAACATCTGCTCTTTAATTGATAGCTCTTTATCTACCGCGATTAAGCTATCACGATACTCACTGATCCTTACGTGCTTGGTGTTTTCGAGTTGTTTGGTTAATCGTGATAGTAAAAAACTCTCGTTTAGCACGGTCTCTTCGAGCGTTTCAATTTCTCTCAACATGTTCATCTCTTGCACTTGCATATTGAGCACTTCAGTATAGGCTCCCATCTCTTCTTGATAGAGCTGCTCTTTTATAGCGAGTTGTTTTCGCACAATAGTTAACTGTTGCTTAGAAGAAGTGATCCGTTTTTTCATCGACTCAATGAGCTGAGTTTTATGACTTATGTCATGAGCCATTAACTCATCACTGGTGACGTTTTTGTCATTCTCTTCTTGCCACTGTTCTTGCTGAACGAGGATACTGCTGGGGTAAGCTTGAAAATCACTAAAGTCAGGTGAGGTTTGGGATATTAATGCAGCGTATTTGATTTTTTCAAGCTGTAGTTGATTGATCTCAAATAAGTTAACAGCAAGGTCGCTAACCTTATCTTTTGATCTAAGCAGAGCTATTTTTTGCCCTTTAAACACGATATCACCCGGCGAAACATACAATGCCTCGAGAATGCCGCCTTCTAAATGTTGGACTTTCTCAATGTCTGTATTTAACAGCAGTTCACCTCGGGTCGCGACGGTGATTTCTAATTCTGCCTGTGAGCTCCAGATCAATACAATGAAAAGAAAAATAAAGGCAATTGAAGACACTTTATGAGTACTATTACTCTTTTCTTCAACAATCAATACACTCGAACTATCAGAGTAAGTACTGCTAATCGACTCTTCGATAATATCTTCAAAGTTGTGTTCAGGTTTATTGTTAGCTTCCATTTATCCTCATTACTTCCATGTTATGTGAATGAATTAAACTTTAAACTAAAAGCCTTACCTGCCCCTCTATCTCTAATAAATGTTGTTTGATGACAGCCATTTGCTGCTGACTGGGAAGCTCGCCAGCTTGGCTTGTCATCTCAGCTTCTTTAATGATAGCAACAGCATCCTCTTCACAAAGGTTGGACAACATACCTGAAAGTGTATGAAGCGCATGAAACAGCGCTTCGGTATTGTGTGACCGATAATGTTCATCGAGTGTTGAGCCAACTTCTGCGTTAATGTCTAAGTACATTGCCATTAGCTCTTTTACACAGTCTGTATCGCCACCTAGAACTTCGTTTAAAGCTTCAACATTAATCATATTTAAAACTCGTTTAAGCCAAATAATGACTCTTGAAAACTTAAGAAACACCTAATTTATAAACTATGGATGCCCAGAGACTGTAAGCTACGAGTACTTTGAGCATTGCTAACAATAACTATAGTTTAAAATATAGATATCTCTATAAATAACTTAATATTTATAGAGATATAACCTACGTCAATGCCTCTGGTTATGTTGCGTCAACTTCCGTTGATGAGTCATCAGCAGCAGCGTCTTGGTTGTTATCGTCATAGCTTGCACTGTCGTCCATCACATCAACACCCATATCCGTGTTATCTGACTGAGTCCAGTCACCAGACTGGCCATCATCGGTGCCTGTTGTCATAGGTTGCGAGTCCGCACTTGAGCCGTCCATTTCATAGCTTGAGTCAACGTCGATAATGACAGATGCATTAGCACCATCAATAGGCTGATCCATACTATTGACGCCACTCATGTCCATATTGATGTCGCCCGTAAAGCTGTCATCAATATTCAGTGTGATTGGCTGTGATAAGTCGCCACTGATCAAGTACTCGTCTTCACCTTGCTCAATTGCAGACTCAGGAGATACGCCTTCAGGTAAACCAGATACAACCAAATGGTCTACGTCACTGTTATCACTAATTTCTGTTGGAATTGACACATTGACGCTGCCACCTGGCGCAGCTGTATAGTCATACTCAGTTGAGTCGGCGTTGGTATTGACAGTGAGCGCCCCATCGACGGTGTCTTCCCCATTACTAACGTTATAGGTTAAATCGACCGTGTCTTGTGCTTCGCCTTCTTGCTCAATGCGATAACTGCCGTCATTGGTATCGATTACAGTGGCACTATCAGATTGCACATTCGATACCGTCAAGTTATCACCTTCAATGCCATCTACATTAGCCAGTAACTCTTCTACGGTAACAATTGTCACTCCAGATTCATCTTTAGGCTCAGATACTTTACTGGTCGATGATGATTTGTCATTAACCGCTTTTATCTCTAAATCTACCGAATATTCGGTGTCATTACTGGCGTAAAAATCGACTTTTACAGGCCCTTGATAAATAGGATCTGACCAGAACGTCCAAGTATCGTTATCGTTATCAACTAGCACACCCTTGTCACCAGAGTAGCTTACGCTGTCAACGCTAACGGTATCTGGATCTAAACTTTCAGCTTCGAGCAAGTCATTAGCTTCAATTAATACGCTACCGTCATCATTCATAACAAAGGTTTCTGGTTGTTGCACATCAGTCAGAAGCTGGCTGTCATCTTCAACCGAACTTTCATCCCCTTCATCTAAGGTGACTGAAGTCACTGTCACAAAGAAGTTACCGTTATAGTCCTCTGGTGGTGTCATTGATAGATCATTGAGATCCCATTGGGATATATCAACTTGCTGCCCCTGTTCTGTGATGGTTACAGTATGCGTTCCATCACTAACAACAAACCCTACTGGATAACCTGTCATAACTAGGCTTTCCATAGACTCTGACGCATCAAGCATGGCTACATTAAGCGAGAAATGGCCAGTTGTATCTTCAGCAAACACCAATGGTCCATCATGGGCGGTGGTAATAACCGTTCCGTCAGCAACAGGGCGAATATATACCGGCAAGTCGATACTTGCCTCACTATTACCATCACTCGCTATCACTTGTAGGTCGGCGGTACCTGCAAAGTCAGCGGTAGGGGTGAAGGTCCAAGTACCATTACCGTTATCTGTTAGGCTACCATCGGCTTCTTCACCATCGGCAGTATGCACTTTCATAATGGTTAATGAACTATCGACATCACCAAATAATGCCAGTAAATCAGCTTCATTAAAGGTGACGTCTCCATCCTCTTCGATGGTTAAATGGGCATTGCCATTTTGGAATGGAGAATCATCAACTGGAATGATGTCCATTGCCAACTCGCCTGGAACCCCTTCGCCAGACTCATCTGAAATAAGGTAACTGAGTTGCACCAATCCATTAAAGTTTTCAGGAGTAATTAAGCTATAGGTTCCATCTTGATTTTGAGTTAAAGAAGCATTTGCAGGCTGTTTGACTGCAAGATTATCTAACGTCAATTTATCGCCTTCGACATCGGTTGCCTGAGACAATATATAGTCAGGGTCAATAGTAATGCTGACGTCTTCAGTGCCGCTAAGGTTAATTGTTGGCGCCGTTGGTAAGTCATTAACTGCATCTACAGTGAGATTAAGTGCTGTGGTGACAGTTTGATCACCATCACTAACATCGAAACTCAAGGCTACTTCGCCATTAAAGTCCGCTGCTGGAGTGACGGTATAGGTACCATCTTGGTTATCGACAACCTTCACATTGGGGTCGTCAGTCGCAACATTAAGCGCAACTAAGTCATCACCATCTAAGTCTGTAGCATTAGCAAGCAATGCTTCTTGGGTTAGCGTGATTGTGCCATCTTCGTTGATGCTTGCATCTATTGCTGTTGATTCTGGTGCATGGTCAACAACAAAGTTAACGACTTGAACCGTACTTGATTGATCATCATTAGCCAATTCCGTTGCAGTAGCAGTTATTGCCAATGCCGTCGAACCGGTATAATCATCAGGGAAAGTCACGGCAAGCTCTTGCTCTAACGCAATGGTCGGAATAATCGCGCTGCCGGTTTCATCAATGACTATCTCGCCTTGATAGATCTGGCTGTTTGTCTCACCGATATCAACAGTAAAGGTGAAGTCGTCAAAGTCTTCATCGCCGCCACCAAAGATATCTTCTACACCGTATACAATCTCTCCGGCATCATTTAATTCAGTTTTAGTATGCGCCACGCCATCTTCGTTAAGATTATTGTTGGTACCGGCATGGAATATGGCATCGCCAAACTGACTTTGGATCACGGTTTCGCTACCGTCTTCACTAATATGCACTAACTGTGGGTCAATAGAGTCGATAGTGGCAATGCTGCCGTCAGCATCACGAAACTCATATGTACCCTCTTGAAGATCGTCAAAATCGTTTTGTCTAAACCCATTTGGAATGACAAATAAGTTAAAACTCTCACCTTGTGATACATCAAAAGTAAATGAGGATTCGCCTGGCACTAAATCTCCACCCGAGCCCACTTGCGACGCATTTTCAAAGCCAATTTGAACACCGGTAATAGTGCCATTTTCATCAACAGTGTAATAACCCGCTGTATTTTGGTATCCAGCTCCTTCACCTTGGAAAGTAACCGTTATGTCAGTATCTTCGTAGCTGACAATCCCGCTACTTTGGTCATTAAGCAAGTCTTCACCGTCATAATTAAGCACGGAACCTTCAGGTAAGCCTCCAACCTCAACCGTTAATGTTTCCGATAGGTCTATATCGACTAAATTGGCATCAATATTTAGCAGCGTGGTTGAACCGGGCTCAACCACAATTGCATCATCGGTTACCACGGCGCCATCGGCTGTTGTAACAACTAAATCAGGCGAATCTGCTACCGCCTCAATTGTCACTGCGATACTTTGGGCAGTTTCTTCTGTACCATCAAACACACTGAAAGCAACATCAATATTGCCACTGAAATTCTCATTCGGAACAAAGCTGTAAGTACCGTTACCATTGTTAATTAGCTCGCCTTGTTCACCACTGTAAAATACACTGGAGACACTGAGGTCATCGCCATCAACATCGGTCGCTTTAGCGAGTAATTGAGCCTCGGTAAAGAGTAAGGTTTCATCTTCTTGAATCGCAAAATTAACCGGTTCAACCTTGGCTGCATCGTTTACAGGAGTCACGGTTAAATAAAGTTCACTTGCGGTTACTAATTGGCCGTCGCTAACCGCGTAACTTAACTCAACTTGACCATTAAAATCATCATTAGGGACAAAGCTATAACTGCCGTCATCATTAAAGATCAACGAACCGTCATTACCACTGTAGGTAAGATCTTGAATGGTTAAACTGTCTCCTTCGATGTCTGATGCATTTTGCAGCAGGTCTTCATCGGTAAAATGCACCGTATTATCTTCTAAGGTGTCGAGTATTGCAGGGCCTGACGTTTCAGGGGCGTCATTTACTGCGGCAAAATCAATGTGAATAGTATTGGTGTCAGTTAATTCACCATCAGAAACTTGATAAGTTAAATCAATTTCACCAGCAAAATTTTCATCCGGTGTGACAGTCCAGGTACCATCACCATTATCAGTTAAGGTCGCATTGTCATCATTTAATGCCAAATTAGTAATGTCTAAGTTTTCACTGTCAATATCAGATGCTTGAGCCAATAACTGAGCTTCGGTAATAATAATTGGGGCAAAACCAACGCCGCCCTCTTCAATACTGCTAAAGCCAGGCATAACGGTCGACAAATCTATATTTTGTTCACCAGCA
This sequence comes from Shewanella youngdeokensis, assembly GCF_033180165.1. Taxonomy (GTDB): domain Bacteria; phylum Pseudomonadota; class Gammaproteobacteria; order Enterobacterales; family Shewanellaceae; genus Shewanella; species Shewanella youngdeokensis. The sequence continues at coordinate 1,943,324 of NZ_CP136522.1, read as the reverse complement.
TGAATGTTTAAATCAATTGTTTCAGTAACTTCAGCGCCATCAACAGCAATAGAGGTAAAGACAACATTGTCTGGCTGCGTTTGCGAAACAGACATATTTTGCACCACATAAGAGCCATTACCTTCAATTGTGCCTAGCTCAAACCGCGCCACGGGCACATCTGTGGTTAGCGTGTAAGAATGTTCAAAACTACTATTGTCGGGTTTAGAGTAAGTTTGTGAATCAATTAAATTGCCATCAATATCAAACGCGCGGATCTCAATCTCGGTAAAATGATTGCTCCCCTCAACAAACCAGCCTCCTACGCCATCAAGCTCAAAGCTAATTTCATTAATATCTTGCCCTTCAACGTAAACAACTAGTTGCTCATTGCCACTTAGGCCATTGTCATCGTCGTCGCCAATACCATGGCCAATGTGGGTGTTACCGTTCCATGCACCTAGTGGTCCACCTGTGCTTTCGGTAGTGATCACTAAATCGCCATCAGTGAACTCTCGGGTATGTGAGTCAACTTCATTACCCCAATCATCTAAACTGGCTTTATCATCAAAAGTACCGATGAGGCTAGTATGTGTCGAATCGGTAACCGCAGACTCGTCGGCAACAAAACGCACCTCGCTGTTAGCTGCAAATTCTTGGCCTACCGTCAATGTTACCCAAGCATCATCAATATTAGCTTGTACAATACCAAAGTCGGGTTGCTCGTCTAGGCGAACCATGGGTTCTTCACGCAGGCTCACACCTACGGTTTGGTCTTCTTCTCCTTGAATATACCAATCATCTCCAGCAACCGGAGCATCATTAACCGCTGCAACACTGACTATAGCCCCAGATTCCACCACACTGCCGTCTTGGTCTGACACATTAAAGTCCATCTCAATGTCGCCGTTAAAGTCATCATCTAAAGTGATTACAAATGACTTATCGCCGCTTTCGGGGTCAATAACGCTGACGTACGTTGCATTAGGAATACTCAGGTTGGTAACTATTAATTGATCGCTATCGATATCGCTGGCATTACTCAGTAATGCCGCTTCAGTAATGGTAAATTGGGTGTCTTCGGTTGCGTCAAACTGTAATGGACTGTCGTTATCGATGACGACCGCATCGTTAACATTGGCCACATCCAGCGTTAACACTTCTGTGGTAGAAGCTGTATCACCATTGGCGTCTTCTACGCTTATTGCGGTTACTTCAAGTGGGATCTCACCATAAAAGTCTTCTGCTGGCGTAATAGTCAGCAGGCTTAAATCCCAGCCGAGCACATCAACTGAATCATTGTCGGTAGTGGCTACAAACTGCTGCGTGCCATCGCTAATGATGGCTCCTGCTGGGATCTCTCCAACCATTAATGACTGCATTGACTCAGAGCCATCAGTATCAACCAGTGATGTCGCAATATTTAAGTCAATCACTGTATCTTCAAGCAGCGTTTGCGGCTCTGTAACCTGGATCACATCGAGCACGGCACCGAGGCTGTTGTCCGAAGGTGAGTCTAATTCGAGCCTTGGATTGTCGGTGGTTGCAGTAAAGGTATAGCTGTAACTTTCCCAGCCAACATCGGGCTGAATTGAGTCAATTAGCACGCCTTCAAAATACACATCAACTTGTGAGTCTTCACCTGCTAGACCCGCCCGCGCTGAAATATCAAAGGTTAGCGTCACTGTATCACCGGCAGCTATGTCGAGGTTTTGATAGATGTTTGACTCGTCACCGCGATCTTTTTCAAGTTCCAATACTTTGCCGCGGTTATCACCAACACCGTAAACATAGTCTGGGTTTGTTTCAATTCCGCCACTGGCGTTGTCAGTAGACCAATCGCTTAAAATGCTGCCGTTGTCATTGTATTCAGACAGGGTGATTTGATTTAGCGACACACTTAACGAAGGGGTATCAGCAACGCCATCAACTTCAACTACTGATGCAAATGTCGCGGTAGCGGTACCATCGTTAATCACCACACTTAACTGCGCATCACCACTGAAATGCTCGCTTGGGGTAAACACCCAGTCACCATTTTCGTTTTGCGTGACTGTGCCGTTGTTATCAGCCGCTGAAATAGAGTCTATTGACAGTAAATCACCGTCTACATCTTTTGCATTACCAAGCAATTCTTCGCTGTTGATAATGATGCTGTTGTCTTCGTTAACAGTAAAAGTTGCTTCGGTAAAGACCGGTAGGTCATTCACTGCGGCAATATCAATATTACCGTGGGCAACAGTACTGGCTTCGCCATCGCTAACCGAGAACGCGAATGGCACATCGCCGTTGTAGTCAGCCGTCGGGCTAAAGGTAAACGTGCCGTCGCCATTATCAACCACATCACCAAAACTTGGGTCAATTTTAAGCCCACTGGCAACGAGCTTATCACCCTCGACATCGCTGGCATTAGCCAATAAATCGGCCTGGGTGATCACAATGGTGTTGTCTTCTTTGCCACTAAGCTCAGTATGCTCAGCCTCAGGCGCATCGTTTACAGCGTCGACTGTAATATCAATATTTGCAGCAGTTACAGCAACGCCGTCATCGACACCAAACTGCAATTGCATTTCACCATTAAAGTTGGCATTAGGGGCAAAGCTATAAGTTCCGTCTTCATTATCAGTTAATACACCATCTTTGCCAGTGTATGTCACATTGGCAATCGATAGGCTGTCACCGTCGACATCAGTGGCACCAGCAAGTAACTGCTCGTCAGTGATCACAATGATTCCATCTTCACTCATACTGAAGGCAAGATCAGGCGCCACGGCAGCATCATTAACCGCTGCAACATTAACGATGGCGCCCGACTCCACCACACTGCCGTCTTGGTCTGACACATTAAAGTCCATCTCAATGTCGCCGTTAAAGTCATCATCTAAAGTGATTACAAATGACTTATCGCCGCTTTCGGGGTCAATAACGCTGACGTACGTTGCATTAGGAATACTCAGGTTGGTAACTATTAATTGATCGCTATCGATATCGCTAGCATTACTCAGTAATGCCGCTTCGGTAATGGTAAATTGGGTGTCTTCGGTTGCGTCAAACTGTAATGGACTGTCGTTATCGATGACGACCGCATCGTTAACATTGGCCACATCCAGCGTTAACACTTCTGTGGTAGAAGCTGTATCACCATTGGCGTCTTCTACGCTTGTTGCGGTTACTTCAAGTGGGATCTCACCATAAAAGTCTTCTGCTGGCGTAATAGTCAGCTGGCTTAAATCCCAGCCGAGCACATCAACTGAATCATTGTCGGTAGTGGCTACAAACTGCTGCGTGCCATCGCTAATGATGGCTCCTGCTGGGATCTCTCCAACCATTAATGACTGCATTGACTCAGAGCCATCAGTATCAACCAGTGATGTCGCAATATTTAAGTCAATCACTGTATCTTCAAGCAGCGTTTGCGGCTCTGTAACCTGGATCACATCGAGCACGGCACCGAGGCTGTTGTCCGAAGGTGAGTCTAATTCGAGCCTTGGATTGTCGGTGGTTGCAGTAAAGGTATAGCTGTAACTTTCCCAGCCAACATCGGGCTGAATTGAGTCAATTAGCACGCCTTCAAAATACACATCAACTTGTGAGTCTTCACCCGCTCGACCCGCCCGCGCTGAAATATCAAAGGTTAGCGTCACTGTATCACCGGCAGCTATGTCGAGGTTTTGATAGATGTTTGACTCGTCACCGCGATCTTTTTCCAGTTCCAATACTTTGCCGCGGTTATCGCCAACACCGTAAACATAGTCAGGGTTGATTTCAATTCCGCCACTGGCGTTGTCAGTAGACCAATCGCTTAAAATGCTGCCGTTGTCATTGTATTCAGACAGGGTGATTTGATTTAGCGACACACTTAACGAAGGGGTATCAGCAACGCCATCAACTTCAACTACTGATGCAAATGTCGCGGTAGCGGTACCATCGTTAATCACCACACTTAGCTGCGCATCACCACTGAAATGCTCGCTTGGGGTAAACACCCAGTCACCATTTTCGTTTTGCGTGACTGTGCCGTTGTTATCAGCCGCTGAAATAGAGTCAATTGACAGTAAATCACCGTCTACATCTTTTGCATTACCAAGCAATTCTTCGCTGTTGATAATGATGCTATTGTCTTCGTTAACAGTAAAAGTTGCTTCGGTAAAGACCGGTAGGTCATTCACTGCGGCAATATCAATATTACCGTGGGCAACAGTACTGGCTTCGCCATCGCTAACCGAGAACGCGAATGGCACATCGCCGTTGTAGTCAGCCGTCGGGCTAAAGGTAAACGTGCCGTCGCCATTATCAACCACATCACCAAAACTTGGGTCAATTTTAAGCCCACTGGCAACGAGCTTATCACCCTCGACATCGCTGGCATTAGCCAATAAATCGGCCTGGGTGATCACAATGGTGTTGTCTTCTTTGCCACTAAGCTCAGTGTGCTCGGCCTCTGGTGCATCGTTGACCCCTGTGACATCAACATTAAAACTCATCGAATCAGTAGCGGTATCAGAAAGCGCCAAGTCGTCTGCATCTATTACGCCATCGGCATTATTATCTGTTGTTACATTCACACCAAAATCTTCACTATTGGTGGCAGTACTTGGCTCGGTTGTTTCGGCGCCACCTGTGACATCACTATTACTATTTGGGTTGTCTTGTGCATCATTTGTCGTGGTTTTGGCTTCAGCTTGTGGTTCAGATGAGCTTTCTTCATCAACACTTTGCGAGCCAGAAGACACATCTTGTGAAGTGCTTTCGCTGTTAGCTTCTTTTGCTTCAGGATCGCTTGGTTGCTCATCTTTGTTGTCGGCCATCGACTTTTCGTTATTTGATGACTCAGTCTCCGCTGCTGCGGGCGCAGCGGCAGATGACTGTTCTGCTTGATCTGCACTGCTATCTTCAACATCAGCAGAGTCGTCTGAAGCGTTTGCATCACTTGGGGTTAATCGCTCTTCTGCTGCTTGGCTATCCATTGAGGAGGACGAGGTGGCGACCGTATTACTCACCGTTGACTGGTTATTATTTGCCTGTGATGACGAAGTGTCTGAGTCTTTTGTATTAACTTGTTCAACAGCTTCATTTAATTCATTTTTTTCAGAGTTACTTGTTTGGTTATCATTTGACATAATAAGATCCATCGATAATTAAGTATTGGCTTTCCATAGCAACAGACTAGGTACATTCAAATCTATGAGTTTGAACGCTAGTCCAATCGAAATTTATTAATGTTTATGGAACGTTCAACATTAATATACCTTTAAATTAAAAGGCGATTAGTCATTTAAACGTTAGTCTAGGATGTGCGTTAATTCCGCCATAAACATGCTTTTTTTGACCTAAATCAATAAAGCCATGCAATAGGTTTTAGCTAATAGAAACAGCTACCAATTAAAAGAAAATCAATAAGCACTTAGCTGTTCCACATTGCAAAACATACAGCTATAACCGTGTATAAATGTCATATTTAGGCTAGTCCAAGATTTAATTTTTTGCAGAGGTTTTAGACATCAAATGCCAAGGTGATGCAGTTTTGAATCAACTGTAACAGCCATAATCACACATAGCAGTGGCAAACATAGGGCCAATTGCCGTACTCAACTTTTTTGTTCCACGCGTTTTTTTGCTGCAGTTATAGACAAGCTGCACAAAAGCAAAAATCAATCACACTGATTATCAATTTTTCCGATCAATATCATTACCTCAACCATGTGGTTTTGACCGAGTTCCGATAAGATTGAGCATAATATTTGTCATTTAACTTAGAGCCTTCAACGATGCTGGACGATATCAACCCCGTCAACAAAACCAATAATTTTAAAGGTATTTTTATTATCGCTGCATTAATGATTGTGTTAATGCTCTTTCCGACATACAGCGTCAACCTCATTGCCGACTTTACTCAATACGCCATCAATACATTTGGCTTAGGCTTTATTTTATTTTCTACCGCAATGGTACTTATCTCAGCATTGATTATTATTAGCCCTATCGGAAAATTAGTGCTTGGCGGCCAACATGCCAAACCCGAGTTTAGTTTATTAAGTTGGTTGGCAATGTTATTTACCGCCGGAATGGGTTCAGGCCTGATTTTTTGGGGAATAGCAGAACCTGTATTTCATTTTTCAAACTTGCCACTTACTGCTGCTGACTCAACAGATGCTTTAAACAAGGCTCTCGGATTAACTTATTTTCACTGGGGGTTTCACGCTTGGAGCATTTATGCCTTAGCTGGGCTGGCTATCGCATGGTTCAGCTTTAATCGCGGTCGCTCATTGCAAATATCATCAAGTTTTACCGCACAAAAAAGTAGTCCATTTAGATTGTTAGATTGGCTGGCGATCATTGCGATTGTATTTGGCGTGGCTAGTACATTTGCTAACACCATTGCACTGGTACAAACAGGCCTTCAACAAACTATCTCGGCAGAAATTGGCTCGATTTCACTCAGGTATGGCCTTATATTATTAATTGCGGTGCTGTTTACTGGTTCATCTTTACTTGGTTTGCATCGTGGCATTAAGTGGTTAAGTCAGTTTAATACACTGCTAATGTTAGTACTAATGACTATCGTCATTTTGCTCGTAGATCCAGTTAGTACCCTCAATACGGTCATGTCATCAGTAACGAGTTATGTCACCATTTTACCGCAAGTTTCTTTCAGCCTATCAGAACAGTCTAGACAGTGGAGCATCGACTGGAGCGTAATTTACCTGGTTTGGTGGGTTGCATGGGCTCCTTTTGTTGGGCCTTTTATTGCGAGGATCAGTAAAGGGCGCAGCATTCGTCAGTTCTTGCTGTGTGTAATTTTGGTACCTACAATTGCTTCAATTATTTGGTTTAGTGCTTTTGGTGGCGCAGCGCTGAGCCTTCCCTTCGCCGATGATATCGTTACTGCTGTTAATCACGATTACACTCAAGGTTTATTCCGCTTTTTTGATCATTTACCCATGACGCAAATATTTTCGGTTACCGCTATTATTTTGCTAATCACTTTTATCATTACCAGTGCAGATTCCGCACTATTAGTGTGCTGCATGCTCGGCGGTAATAGTAATAAAACCAACAAAATACTCTGGGCAACTTTAATTGTTGCGCTATCGATGTCGCTGCTCTATATCAATGACGTCGACTTAAATAAGCATGTCGCTATTGCTGGCGCAGTGCCGTTTACACTGGTACTTATCGCACAGGTAATTGCCATGTGCCGTGATATGTTTAAGTTTGTAGGCACCAAATAAATCAGTTGTGCAGATCACGAGTTCGACTTTACGCTTGTACTTGTGATCTGCCGATGCTCGGCATACTTTCAACAACTACCATTAATCAGAGCAGTTCAACCTCACTCAATTAATAATACCAGAGCAATTAAGTCGAGCTCATATTTGATAACCCGCATTTATAGCTAGTTTTCGCAATAGCGGTAAACTGTCCATTAACTCAAAAAGCTGTCGGCAAAGTTATATCACTTAAAATATATGTTAACTATTGATTATATATCGATTAATTAACGAGCTAACAATATTGGTATGACAACTAACAAGCTTGTGGGCTAGCGCTAGAGGAGTGTACTTTAAGGATGATATTGAAGAATAAATATTTGTGTAGGCAGCTCTACATAGTCAACTTTACCGAGGCCTATAGAGGTTCAAATACAATTTGAACCTCTATCAACTACAACAGCTAAAACCGAACTACTTACCCCAAGGGTTGGCAGGATCTTGTGATGGTGCTGGGCGGTTACTACTTTTACGACGGTTCTGTGCGTAAGCGTCTTGAGCTCTAGGCTTATCTTTACCGTAACGTGGACGGCTGCCTTTATTTTGCTTCATTGCTTCGTAATCCGCTGTTGCCTTAGCGCGCATCTCTTCAATTAACTCAATAGTTAACTCTTGTGGTTTACGCGGTACGATTCCATCGGCGAACCCACGTTCACGCGGCTTAAGGGCAAATTGCGCTTCACTACCTTTAGGCATGCGCTTAAAACGATATAGATAAAAGCTTTCTACTCGCTCTCGCGCCCACTCAGTCTTTTTAAGAAACTTGAGGCAAGCTGGCATGTTAGGATTAGTATTAAAACATTCTAAGCGAATCGCAGCATAGAGTATTTTCCAATCATAAAAATCGACAAGCTCTGTCACCATGGTTTCAAGGTTAAGGCCGTGTAATGGGTTGTTCTGTTGGTGTTCAATCATGGGGCGTCCAAAAATCACTGATGTAAATGTACAAACTCGTTAGTAACCTAACAAGACCACTATCATCGTCAAAATATTAGCTTAATAATAACAAGAAAAGCCTGATATCACCCGCTCAAATCCCTATCGCGGCTGAATAAATGTAAAAATCAGCCTCAAGATGATAATAAATGACTTTTAATTGCTTGGTTGCTCGACATATGAGCGCCTAAGTCTGTATAATCCGCGGCTGTTTTACCTACGCAAACGCTTGCTCAAATTGGGGAGTGTTTTCTGCTTAGCTTCGCATAATTAACCTTTCAGGATATTCCATTGATCTCTACCGCAAACATCACCATGCAGTTCGGCCCTGAGCCATTGTTTGAAAACATTTCCGCTAAATTTGGCAACGGTAACCGTTATGGTTTAATCGGTGCTAATGGCTGTGGTAAGTCAACTTTTATGAAAATCCTAAGTGGTGAGCTTGCGCCAACCGCTGGCAATGTCTCAATTACCCCAGGTCAAAAAGTCGGTACGCTAAGCCAAGATCAATTTGCTTTTGAACAGTACAGTGTTGTTGATGCTGTGATTCAAGGTGATCCTAAACTGTGGGAAGTAAAACAAGAACGAGAACGCATTTATTCTTTGCCTGAAATGAGCGAAGAAGATGGTATGAAAGTAGGCGAGCTTGAAAGCGAGTTTGCTGAAATGGACGGTTATAGTGCCGAAAGTCGCGCGGGTGAGATCTTACTCGAAGCCGGTATTGATGAAGAGTATCACTTCGGCCTAATGAGCCAAGTTGCACCGGGCAAAAAACTACGTGTGCTACTAGCACAAGCGTTATTCTCAAATCCTGATATCTTGTTACTCGATGAACCAACCAACAACTTGGACATTCATACCATTAACTGGTTAGCAGGCGAGCTAAACAAACGTAAATGCACCATGATCATCATTTCGCATGATAGACATTTCTTGAACACTGTCTGCACCCATATGGCTGATATCGATTACGGCGAACTACGTATTTACCCAGGTAACTATGAGTACTACTTACAGGCGGCAGGCTTAATTCAAGAGCAGCTACTTGCAGGTAACGCCAAGAAAAGTGCAGAAATGGCTGAGTTACAAGACTTTGTTAACCGTTTTGGCGCTAACGCATCAAAAGCTAAGCAAGCAGCTTCACGCGCCAAGAAGTTAGACAAGATCACCCTTGATGAAGTTAAATCATCAAGCCGTATGACCCCATCACTACGCTTTGACGAAAGCAAAAAAATGCATCGCCAAGCCCTAGTTCTGGAAGAGTTAAGCCATGGTTTTGACGGCAATACGTTATTCCAAGGTGGCAACCTTATTCTTGAAGCGGGTGCCAAACTTGCTGTTATCGGTGAGAACGGTGTGGGTAAAACAACCCTACTTCGCTGTTTAGTCAACGACCTAACCCACAGCTCAGGTGTGATTAAATGGTCTGAAAATGCTGCAATTGGCTACTGTCCACAAGACAGCACTGCAGACTTTGACAACGATTTAACGCTATTTGATTGGATGTCGCAATGGCGTACACCACGACACAACGACCTTTCGGTTCGTGGCATGTTAGGCCGTTTACTGTTTACAGAAGATGACGCTAACAAGAAAGCACGTAACTGTTCTGGTGGTGAAAAGAACCGTTTATTATTTGGTAAGTTAATGATGATGGACGTTAACGTTCTCATTATGGACGAACCAACCAACCACATGGATATGGAAGCAATTGAAGCATTAAACAATGCGCTTAAAGACTTTGAAGGAACATTGATTTTTGTAAGCCACGACAGAGAGTTTGTCTCATCGCTGGCGACTCATATTATTGATGTAAAAGACAAAGAGTTAATTACCTTCCATGGCTCATTTAACGAGTACATGTCTAGCCAAGCAGAAGCTGAAGCCGCGCAACAAAAATAAACAGCTAACCGGTTATACACTGAAAGCCATTTGAGTCATCAAGTGGCTTTTGTGTTTTTAGCCATAAGCCAACAAACTTTTACGCACTGCGGGCGTTAGCTTTTCAATCGCGTATCGCACGGTGCTGCGTTGCATGTTCGTCCTATTCGCTTTTAAATAGGCAATCACTTCAGCCTCATGCTCAACGCTGGTGACTTTAAGTAACCAGCCAACACTTTTCTGCACAAAAGGATCGGGGTCATTAAGTAATCCATCGCAATGGTTTAAAATCAAAGCCAGATCTAACCGATACACCGACCGCCCTATTTTCCGCTTAACAAATTTAACCCATGCCACACAGCTGGCACGGCGACACCAAGGGCTATTCGATAATGCCCAGTGTTGCGTATTTTCAATTAAATGCGGCCTTGCAAGCATAAACTGGTACAAGGTTTTAATACATAAGTCGTCCACATGAGACCAATTTGTGGCGTAATGCTCGAGCCAAAACTCAAACCTTAATAGTAAGTCATCGCTAAAGTGACGCTTTACAAACTTATTGATCAACCCAAATGCCAATAATACCTCTTCGGTATAATGGGCCTGCGTTAATATATACTCAGTTAAACTAAGGTAACCTTCAGCGCTCAGTTCAACATGTTGCTGTTGAAATTCATGGATCACTTGTTTTATATCAGCCGCTTTCACACCGATAAAGTTGACCTCATGGTTAAAAAATCGCGTCATTGAAAGCGCGGTTTCAGCACTGCTACATGCAGTTAAAGATTGCCTTAACTGTTTTAAATAAGCCGTATTATTTTGGTTAGGCTTTTCAAGTTGTTGATTTAAAGTTTCGGTGTACATGATAGTCTCAACTTTGTGGGTCAGCTTAACGCAGTGCAATTTCGATATTAGAACACATTGCAAAATACATTTTAAGCGAACAAATAGTTGGCAATAAAAAGCCCATCCATTGATGGGCTAAATAATTAATCACAAACAGGTTTTAAGCTGAATAGTTTAACTAGTCACGTTGTTTTTACGTGCTTGATGCAACTTTTTATAGCTTTCAATCAATCTTAAATGTGGCTCTATACCTTCAAGTGCCATACTGGTTTTAGTTAATCCAAAGAACTTAACCTCACCGGTCACCGACCCAACCACATTGTTCATATTGTCTTCACCGAACATTCTGTTGAAGTTAGCGATAAAGTGCTCAAGTTCAAGGTCTTCATCTAAAGTGACTTCAAGCACAGCGTTAACCGCTTGGTAGAATAAGCCACGTTCAACGGTGTTGTCGTTATACTGTAAGAACTCACCTACCAGCTCTATAGCGTTTTCAAGCTCGCCTAATGCCAGGTAGATAAGGATCTTAAGTTCAATGATAGTTAACTGACCCCATGGGGTATTTTCATCAAACACAATACCGATTAGGGTTGGAATGTCGGTTTGGTTATCAAGCTGACTTTCTTCAAGCCTTTCGACCAGATCTGCTAATGCGTCATCATCTAACGAGTGCAAGTTTAAAATGTCTTCGCGGTATTGTAGTGACTTATTGGTGTTATCCCAGATGAGATCTTCTACTGGGTAAACCTCTGAGTAATCAGGTACTAAAATACGGCACACTGATGCCCCAACCTGATCAAATTCAGCAATATAGGCCTCTTTGCCTATGTCTGCCAATATACCGAACAAGCTCTCGGTTTCTTCTTCATTGGTGCCAGAAAAATCCCATTCGCAGAAGTCATAATCATGATTACTGCTAAAGAAGCGCCATGAAATCACACCGGTAGAGTCGATAAAATGCTCGACAAAGTTTTCAGGTTCAGTCACGGTTAAGCTGTCAAATGTTGGCTTTGGCACATCGTTTAACCCTTCAAAACTGCGGCCCTGCAGTAACTCGGTCAAACTACGCTCCAATGCGACTTCAAGGCTTGGGTGCGCACCAAACGAGGCAAACACACCACCCGTTTTAGGGTTCATCAAAGTCACACACATCACGGGGAACTGGCCACCTAATGATGCATCTTTTACAACAACCGGAAAACCTTGCGCTTCTAGTCCAGCTATTCCGGCTAAAATAGACGGGTACTTTTCTAACACAGTTTGTGGCACATCAGGCAAGATAATTTCTTGTTCAATGATCTGCCTTTTAACTGCACGTTCAAATATTTCTGATAAACACTGAACCTTAGCTTCTTGTAAATTATTACCCGCACTCATGCCATTACTTAGGAATAAGTTTTCAATCAAGTTCGACGGGAAGTAAACCGTTTCACCATCACAATGACGCACATATGGAATGGCACAAATACCACGTTCAACGTTACCTGAGTTAGTATCAATCAAGTGAGAGCCTGCAAGCTCACCGTCAGGGTTATAAATAGCTAAACATTGTTCATCTAGCAGGCCGGCCGGAAGTGAATCGTCCTGTTCGAGCGCGAACCACTTTTCATTGGGATAATGCACAAATTCACTGTTGGCGATTTCTTGCCCAAAAAACTGGTCATTATAGAAAAAGTTACAGTTCAAACGTTCAATAAACTCACCGAGCGCCGAACAAAGAGCGCTTTCTTTAGTGGCACCTTTACCATTGGTAAAGCACATCGGTGATGCAGCATCGCGGATATGTAGCGACCACACGTTTGGAATAATATTTCGCCATGACGAAATTTCAATCTTCATGCCCAAGTCAGCCAGCATACCAGTCATATTGGCAATGGTTTGCTCAAGCGGTAGGTCCTTACCCAAAATGTACGTGCTAGCATCGCTATCCGCTTGCCCCATTAACATGGCATTAGCGTCAGCATCTAGGTTTTCAACCGTCTCGATTTTAAACTCTGGCCCAGTTTGCACCACTTTTTTAACCGTGCAACGCTCAATAGAACGTAAAATGCCGGTTCGGTCTTTTTCTGAAATATCTTCTGGCAGCTCAACCTGGATCTGAAAGATTTGGTTATAACGGTCTTCAGGATCAACAATGTTGTTTTGTGACAAACGGATGTTGTCGGTCGGAATATCACGAGCCTTACAGTAAACTTTAATAAAATAAGCCGCGCAAAGCGCTGAAGATGCTAAGAAATAGTCAAAGGGACTGGGGGCAGAACCATCGCCTTTATAGCGAATGGGCTGGTCGGCAGTAACAGTAAAGTCATCAAACTTTGCTTCCAGTCTAAGGTTGTCGAGAAAATTTACTTTGATTTCCATTAAATATGTCCAGAGTCGTGCGCTGTTAGTCAGCTTACTTTAATGAAGGAATTATCGGTGTTTTTAAGCCAATAGTCTTGGGTTAATTGCATTAAACACTCAAATAGCTTTGTTTATGCCGCCAATGGTTCAGCGCTCACTAATTTTAGTCTAATTTAACGACGGTTATCAGGTCAGCTGAGATACCTTTGCCTCTAATTTAGGTAAATGTCACCCGCGTATAAATGCTGCTAATGAAAAAATTCACCTACTGACTTGCTTGCTACACTTGCAGTTAACTAAATAGAGCGTGACAAATCCCGCAAAAATACACTCTAATAGGCTAATTTAGAGTGACATCACATCCATGATTCATCACACATGTTAGCCTCAAGTTTTACGCATAGTTAACGTTAATTGAATGATATTTACTATGCCATATCATAGAGATACTAATGCTATTAAAGCATTAACAATAGGGTTTAACGTAATGAAAAAAGTCGTACTCGCAGGTCTAGTAAGTTGTCTAATCGCAGGTTCAGCAAGCGCTAAAACCTTAGACGTTGATAACGCTATTGGCATGGCCAGCTTAATGATTTGTACCACTTACTATAGTGAAAATGATATGCAAATCGAAGGTACTATCGTAGGTCAGTCTATGATGAATCATGAAAATGCTGGCATTAAAGAAATGAAAATGACCGAAACTACGAACAAGAAGCTGACTGAATACATGGCGAATTTCAAAGCGGCAAGCAAATCTCAAAAAGGCGAACTTTGTGAGCAAGCAATCGAATTTGCCCGTAACAGCACATTTGTAAAAGAAAACAGTTAATTATTGCACCTCAAAAGCTAACCTAAAATTAGGTTAGCTTTTACGCAGCCTCTAAATAAAAACCTCTCAACGTCGTAGTTAACCATCAACTCATTACCAACTTATTTTACCTAAGTTGCATACGGCTACCGCTAATTTAGCCCTACCATATAACAAATTGACTAACACACACTTGCTGCTGGAAAGCCAATTATCACCAACACAATAACGAAATCATCAGTGCTGTTATGGTTTGGGTTCGTGGGTCATTGTCAATTCTTGGTGACCTGTATGCTTGTCTGTCTGCTCGCTGATTATCGAAAAACCCTGAGACATGTAAAATTTTATACTGGGTTCGTTTTCCTTATAAACACAAAGCGATAGACGAGTGCGCTGGCTTTTCGCGTGTGACAATAACTGCTTACCCACACCCTGCCCCTGAGCATCATTAGCAACAAAAAGAGCTGCTAAGGTTGTTTCATACAATGCATAAAAGCCAATTATTTTTGAGCCTCTTTGGTAGACAAAAATGTCTGAAGCCGGCAGATAGATATTTCGCATATTATCAACTTGGCTCTGCCAAAACTCGGCATCAACAAAATCGTGCGCCTTAATGGATGCCGTTAACCAAAGTTTCAACACCGCTTCAATATCATCATTTTTATAAGATCTAATCATTTGATTTTCTGATTTACCATAAACTGCGTTCATCTTAACTAAAACGGTTCATACATGATTGAATATTTACGACAAATAAATGTGCGTTCACATTCAAGTTTGCTCATTTAGCCGTTACTCAGCACACCTTGAAAAACGCCGACGGCATTTTGCAAAAAGCGGTCAACACTTGCCACTAGAGTAAACTCCACTCCTCATTCAAGCCAAACCTTCTCAGTCAAACTTAGTCAAAGTGCCGAGTTAACAGCACGCGCCTAAAATTCGCTATTTTTGCCTGATAAAGCGCGGCTTTAACTAAAAACCCACTAGCAGCATGCCAAACATTGTTTTGTATCAAACGAAAGGTCACTCATGCATTGCTGTTTGTTTTAAAGGTCGTTATGTTATTGATTAACTATGGTTGGCTTGGTGTTTCGTACAACATTTATATAAAGGAAGAACATGTCAGTTAATATTGCAAGTAGGTTAGAAACAGGGACACCTTTTTTACAGGATTTGATTGCGGACATTAATTCTGGCCAGATCAAAGTTCCACAATTTCAACGTAAGTTTGTTTGGAAGGAGGAGCAAGCGCTTAAACTTCTAGACTCTATAGCTAATAATTATCCTATCGGAAGTCTTCTTTTATGGAAAACAAAAAACTCTTTAGCCGTTGAAAGGAACATTGGGGCATTTAAACTGCCGGAAACAGATGACATGTCTCCAACTGATTATGTACTTGATGGCCAGCAAAGGCTTACAGTTATATATTCTGCCTTAGGGGCTATAGAGGGCGAAGGTGGTTTTGATGCAGTCTATGACCTAAATGAACAATGCTTTATGGAAGCTCCTGAAGAGTTCAATCAAACTCAATTCCCACTGAGAATTATTTATAACACTACGAAGCTTCTTAATTTTCGTTCTGGCCTAGTAAGCTATCCTAATTCGGATGAATTACAGGAGAGACTTGACGGTATTATTAGCGTAATTACAAAGTATAAAATTCCTGTTGTTACGCTGAAGGAGCTAACCGTAGAAGAAGTCTGTCCAATATTCGAAAGAATCAATAGTTCTGGTACTCGTCTTTCAACGTATGACCTTATGGTAGCGGCAACTTGGACTGAAAGTTTTGACTTAAATGATGAAGCACAAAAGATTGCCAGTGCTCTAAAGCCTAAAGGTTTTGATGATATAGATGGAAATACCGTACTTAAATGTCTTTCAGCGATAAAACACAAAGGGATAAAGAAAGATCAGGTTCTATCATTACGAAATCTTTCCAAGGAAGAAATGGACGCGTTAGTTGAAATTGCAAAAGACGCACTATTAAAAACAGTAGATTTACTAATAACGGAATTTAAAATTTACAGCTGGGATTTTCTCCCTTATGAAGCAATGGCTATAGTGCTTTCATATGTTTACTCAAAAAGAAAGACTCTAAGCTTGGAGGATGTAAGGCGCGTTAGGCAATGGTTTTGGGTTAGTGGATTCTCGGAAAGATATAGAGGAGCCTCGGAGTCATTTGTATCTCAAGATCTTGAAGCAATAGATTCATATGTAATTTCTGGTGAAGAACCCCAGAAATCTTTCGGTGCCATTCCATCTATTGAAAACTTTAAAAAGTTATCATTTAGAAGTAACAACTCACGATCTAGAGCCCTAATAATCTTATTGGCGTTAAAAACGCCAAGAAATTTAACAAATGGTGCTCTAATAGATCCTGAAACTGCATTGTCCAATTACAACAAAAAGCAGTTTCATCATATTTATCCAAAAGCGCACCTTAAACGCACTTCGGCGCCAGGAGAGCATAACAGTTTGGCTAATTTTTGTATGTTAGCCGCATCTGAGAATAATGCTATTAGTGATGATCATCCAAATAAGTATTTGCCGAGGCTGATTGGTGAGCTCGGTACAGATGCCCATGTGGTCTTTAGCTCCAATTATTTGCCTACTCCTGACAGCGTTGATTATTCAAGTTTGAATTACCTTGACTTTATACATGCAAGGGCAACACTAATGCTAGAAGATATAAATAAGTTAGCCAATGGCGATAGCGTATAATCGGGGAAAAAACATATACCCCCTTCATTAAATGGCACGAATCCCCCTCTGACTAAGCTTGCTTGATAAGTTTTAGTTGGAGGTTGAAATTCCACGCCCTAGAAGAACTCTAGTGAGTCTTGAAGACACACCTTATTACCATTGCTGCAGTCGAGTCGTTCGGCGTGCATTTTTGTGTGGTGACGACGAATACACAGGCAAGAATTATGACCATCGCCGAGGCTGGGTTGAAACCCAAATACTTAAACTGACTGAAGTATTTGCGATAGATGTTGCCGCTTATGCATTCTCTATCAAAGAGAGGGAGCAATCATCTGCATGTAGTGCTGTTTATCGACATAGATAAAGCAAATCAATGGTCTGACAGAGACGTTGTTATGCAATGGCATCAGCGTTTTAACGGTACAGCACTTGCCACTAGAGTACACTCCACTCGTCATTTAAGCCAAACCTTCTCAGTCAAACTCAGCCAAACTCAGTCAAACTACCGAGTTAACAGCACACGCCTAAAGTTCGCCATTTTTGCCGGATACAGCGCTGCTTTAGCGAAAAATTCACTAACAGCATGCCAAACATTGTTTTGTATCAAAGATTAACAATAGCTGGCTTAGAGTTTTTTAACAAAGTATGATCCTGATGTGACTATATTAAAGTCAATCTGGTTTGTCATGAACAAACCCTAGCATATTGAAAGTAAATAGATGTAGAAACAAGTTATCTAAAAGTTCTCTCTTATGCCTTTGTTAAGCTTTTTAAATTCAGAAAAA